>CAYSQG010000014.1:0-26321 GCA_964433255.1 uncultured Leucobacter sp. | reverse complement strand
CCCCGCCCGATCATCAACTCGTACCGCGAGGGCCTGTCGGTTGCCGAGTACTTCATCGCAACCCACGGCGCTCGTAAGGGTCTGGCTGACACCGCGCTTCGCACCGCCGACTCGGGATACCTCACACGTCGTCTGGTTGACGTCTCTCAAGACGTGATCATTCGCGAGGAAGACTGTGGCACCAATCGTGGTCTTGAACTGCCCATCGCCACCGCAGAAGCTGATGGCAGCCTGGTTCGTGGGGACAACGTCGAGAACTCGGTCTATGCGCGCACACTCGCTGAAGATGCGAAGAACTCTGCCGGCGAGGTCATTGCGAAAGCCGGCAGCGATGTTGGCGACGTGCTGATCGATGCACTTGTTGGTGCGGGTGTGACCGAAATCAAGGTTCGCTCGGTGCTGACTTGTGAGTCTGCAGTCGGCGTCTGCGCCACCTGCTACGGTCGCTCGTTGGCCACCGGTCAGCGGGTTGATATCGGTGAGGCTGTTGGAATTATTGCGGCACAGTCCATTGGCGAGCCGGGCACTCAGCTCACCATGCGCACCTTCCACACCGGTGGTTCAGCTTCAGCAGACGACATCACCCAGGGTCTGCCACGCGTGCAGGAGCTCTTTGAAGCTCGCACGCCCAAGGGATCCTCGCCAATCGCAGAAGCCGCTGGCCGAGTGACCATCGAGGACACCGAAAAGAGCCGGCGCATTGTGCTGGTTCCAGACGATGGCACCGAAGAAAAGTTCTACCCGGTGCTTAAGCGTGCAACTCTGCTCGTCGAAGACGGTGACCACGTCGAACTTGGCCAGCCGTTCTTGCAGGGCACTCTTGATCCGAAAGATATTTTGCAAGTTGGCTCAACCGAGAATGGCAAACACATTCCTGGTGAGCGCGCGGTGCAACGCTACCTCGTTGAGGGCGTGCAGGGGGTCTACCGCTCACAGGGCGTGCCGATTCACGACAAGCACATTGAGGTCATCGTTCGACAGATGCTGCGCAAGGTGACCGTGGTCGACCACGGTGAGACCGACCTGCTGCCAGGTGAGTTGGTTGACCGCGCACGATACCAGCGCATCAACCGCGAAGCGTTGGTTGAGGGCAAGCGAGCCGCAACTGCTCGCCCCGAGGTTATGGGCATCACCAAGGCCTCGCTTGCAACTGAGTCCTGGTTGTCTGCTGCCTCGTTCCAAGAGACCACTCGAGTGCTCACTCAGGCTGCCATGGAGGGGTCGAGAGATCCGCTGATCGGCCTGAAAGAGAACGTCATCATCGGAAAGCTGATTCCAGCTGGCACCGGCCTCGGCGTCTACCGTGATGTCGATGTGGAGCCAACGGAAGAGGCCCGCGCAGAGCGGTACCCACAGCGGCTCTTCACCTCAGACACGAGCTTCGACGAGAGTGATCTTTCGTTTGTCGATTTCGACTCGTTTGCTGCCGATGAATTCAACCCAAGCGACTTGAGTTAAGTTAGCAAACCAAGAATGAGGGGCGGCAGTTTGCTGGCGCCCCTCATTCTTTCTTTTGAGCAGTTCGACGACACCCGCCCTTGGTGCTGCTGCCTAATCAAATCGTGAATGTACGATTTGGTTAGAGCAGTGCGCATGGAAATCAGCGTGCGCTTTGCACGCAACGAAAGGCCAAGCTATGAGCGAAGAACGTGAAACCGAGCAAGCTGGGGCACCAATCGAACCTGACGAGACGACTGAGACCCAGGTGCAGGCAGCAGTGGGCCGAGCAACTGAACAAGCTTCAAATGGGACAGACCTCGCTTCGTCTGGTGCCCCCGGTGACGGTACCGCTCCGACTGCGGCCACCTCAGAACGGCCAGTCATCGCTCCGGTAGTTGACGCCCCGAGCGCCGGTGAAGTGGAGTCCCCCTCTGATATTTTCGTGTCACAGCCTCCCATTTCAGCGCCACCTGCTGCTGCAGTGACCGCTTCTGTGATCTCAGAGCAGGTCGCGACTCCAGCACACGACGGTGAAATTCGCATCGATGCAAACCACCCAATGGCGGCGTTGTATATGCAGAGCCCGATGCCGCCTGAGATCAAGGGCAACAGGGCTGCTGGCGCGCTGATCGCACTGCTGGCCACAGTGGCTTTTGCGGCGATTTATGCCGGCGCGCTGGCCTTGTGGCAGGCTCCGAACTTTCCGCCATCGACCTACCTCAATGAGGGACTGTTGCCCTGGGTGCTGAACTGGGGTTTTGTTGCTGCTTCGATTGGCTTCTTCATCTCGCTCGTCTTGTTAGTGTTGGTCTCTGGGCGTGCTGGATGGTGGGCATATGTGCTCGGAGGTTTGCCAGTAGCAGTGCTGGTGTGGGGTTTTACGCTGGCAGGCTACGCACTTTCGCTTCGGCTCGAAGGTGAAAAACTTGACTGGTCCGTGCTTGGGCTGCTTGGCGACTTGGGCTTGTTCGTTCCGGTGATCGCAGCAGCTTTGGTTGCACGCGAAGTCACCATTTGGTTTGGTGCCTGGATCGGTGCCCGTGGCCGAAAAGTCACCAAACAAAACGCCGATGCTCTCGCCGAATACGAAGACGCGCTCGCTGAGGTACAGGCAAAATAGTGGCTGACGGCCACCGCAGGGGGGTGACCCGAGGCTATGTCTGGGGCCTGATCATTGCAGTGGCCATAACGACTGTAGCCCTGCTAGTTGCGGTGTGGGGCGCGCTCGTATTTTTCACGAAAACGAGCCCGGTGTCGACCCCAAATATTGTCATCTGGTTTGCTCCGGTCGGCGTGTTACTGGCCATAGCTCTGCTGGTGTGGGGGTTGTGGTTGCAGTCACTTGTCTTGCTTCGAGGATCAAAAACCCCACCCTGGGCCTACACCGCATTGCTCGCGACCGGTGGATATTTGCTGTGGTGCGTCGAAGGCTTGTTGGCCGGCCTCACAATTCAAGAAACCTGGTTGAGTGCTTATTCGCTTTCGCTGGGCCTGCTCTGGGGTGTTGGTTCCCTCATGTGTTGGGCGGTGCTCGCACGTCGGGTGTACACCGACAGCTCGGTTCCGCAATGGCCCTGGGAAAAACGGGGGGAACCTGGCCCTGATTGGATTGGCGAGAGTCCGTGGGATGCTGATCCACGCAAACCAGATGAGGGCGAATCTTGAACGGTAGTTCTGATGGGGCAGATGTGATTGTGCTTCGTGTCAGTGCTGCCGTCGACGCTTGGTTGCATTGGTTGCCAACTTGGTCACCGAGCACACACCGCGGCAGATCGCGCATGTGCCGACGCTGTGCCGGATCCCCGGTGCTCGCTGCTGTCGGTCTGGAAACTGACGTGCCTCACCAGGTAGCGCACGCGTTGAGTACCCGCGTTCAACGAATCATTGACCGTGAGGTTGACGACTTCACCGAAGCACAGCTGCCCTTGCTGCACGCCGAGTTGACTGGCGAGGAACTCTGGAACACCCCCGGATTTGATCCTGCAGCAGGCCTCGCCCCCGAGTTCGAGGGAATCGACTTGGACCCTGAGGTAGAAGGTGATCAGCCCTACCTCTTCACCCTCGCTGAACTCGCAGAGCAGACGAAACCTGACCCGCCGTTGCCGAGGCCTCCACTGAACCCAGAAGAAAAACACCGGTTGCGACAAGAAATTGAACTCGCCGACCGTCACGCTGAAAACATCGGACAGCGGGTCTGCTTTGCGCTGATGGAACATCGACCACACATACAGATCGCGATCAAACGCTATGTGGAACCACAAATTCAGGCAATTCTTCAAGAGTTGACCCGGCACCTTGAATACCCAGGAGCCTAACTTTCGACAGAACATGCAGCCCCAATGCCGAAATGAAGTCCCCATCTTCGCGCGGCCAGATGCCATGACGACTCTGCGCGGCAACGATCTCAATCAGCCGCTGCCCGGTAGGATATTGCGAAAGTGTTTCGTGAGCTGAAAGGGGTGCCCAGGTGGCAAAAAGTGCTGACAAGCTCGGTCCGACCGGGCGTCCAGAACGTTTTTATCCGGTGCCCCCACAGTTAGACCGTCACGGACCAGCACGCATCATTGCGATGTGCAATCAAAAAGGTGGGGTGGGCAAAACGACCACCACCATTAACCTCGGCGCTGCACTTGCTCGATACGGTCGACGTGTGCTTGCGGTCGATTTTGATCCACAAGGTGCACTTTCGGCGGGGTTGGGGGTCTCAGCCCACGACGTGCCAACTATTTATGAGTTGTTGTTGGGTCAGATCAAGGATCCCAACGATGTGATTCAGCACACCGCGTTCGAGGGGCTCGACGTGATTCCTGCCAACATCGACCTCTCTGCAGCAGAAGTGCACCTCATTAACGAAGTGGCCCGTGAGCAGATTTTGGCAGGTGTGTTGCGCAAGGTTCAAGATGAATACGATGTCATTCTGATCGACTGCCAGCCATCCCTCGGGCTCCTGACCGTGAACGCACTCACTGCGAGCCACGGCGTGCTCATCCCGTTGGCCAGCGAATACTTTGCGTTGCGTGGAGTTGCGCTGCTGATCGAAACCATCGATAAGGTGCGAGATCGTCTGAACCCCGCTCTCGAACTCGACGGCATAATTGCCACAATGTACGACCCTCGCACCCTGCACGCTCGAGAGGTGCTCGAGCGAGTGGTCTCAACCTTTGGTGACACCGTGTTCGACACGGTCATAGGCCGAACTGTGAAACTCCCCGATGCCTCGGTGGCCGCCCAACCGATTCTCAACTACGCCCCCGAAAACCCAGCCTCAGAAGCATATTTGCAGCTTTCCCGTGAGCTTGTCATGCGCGGCACCGTCGCATAGAGGCCACACCCGTGCACACTCTCGCTACTCACAGCGACACCCAGGAGCACCATATCGATGCCACCGCGCAGGCACAAGGTGATTCGTTTCGGGTGACACTGGAAGTGTTTGACGGCCCCTTCGACTTGCTGCTAAGCCTCATCTCCAAACACGAATTAGACATCACCGAAATTTCACTCAGCCTGGTCACTGACGAATTTATTTCGCACCTCGCCCAGATTCAGGCAGAGGGGGGCGACATGCTCGAGCGCGCCTCTGAGTTTCTGGTGGTTGCGGCAACGCTGCTCGATCTGAAAATCGCGAGTTTGTTGCCCCAGGGCGAAGTGGTTGACGCTGAAGACGTTGCGCTACTTGAGGCCCGTGATCTGTTGTTTGCCAGGCTGCTGCAATACCGCGCTTTCAAACTGGCAAGTTCGTGGTTTCGCCTCCAACTCGAGGGCGAACAGTCCAGACACCCGCGACAAGTGCCGCTCGATCAAAAGTTTCGTGATCGCGGGCCATCGCTCGTCTGGACCCTGTCGGCTGCTGATTTTGCTGCACTCGCAGCTCTCGCTTTTGCCCCACGCGAGATTCCGATCGTGGGTCTTGAACATTTGCACGCGCCTCTGGTCTCGATACGGGAACAGGCGGCAATTGTTGTAACGCTGCTGAAAACAGGAGGCAAGCGATCTTTTCGCGAACTCATTGCGGGCGTGTCGCTGGCTGACGAACGGGGTGTGGTGGTGGCTCGTTTTCTCGCGATCCTCGAACTCTATCGACGTGATGCGGTGGGCTTCGATCAGGCAGAGCCGCTAGGCGAGTTGCTGGTCGAATGGACCGCCATCGATTTTTCTGACGAAGACCTTTCAACACTGGGTGGAGACTATGACGGGTGACGAAATGGATGCCGACGCACGAGTTGAGTCAGATGTTGATGCTCACCGCGAAGGTGACGAAAGCCGCACTGCAGCAACATCAGCAGAAAATGGCCTAGATGAACAACTCACCGAGGTGCTGAGCAGCCACACCTTGACCCAGCAGCTTGAAGCTCTGTTGCTGGTTGCCGATGAACCGCTCAGTGCGGTCGGGCTTGCCACCGCGGTGGATCGCCCGGTGCGTGAGGTGCGGGCTGCAATCGATGCGCTGATCGCCGATTACAACGGCGATCTCACTCACCCGGTCAGAGGGTTTGAACTTCGCGAGGTCGCCGGAGGGTATCGACTCTATGTGCGTGAGAGCCTCGACCCCTTAGTGGCGAATTTCGTTCAGCAGCAAGCACCGGCAAGACTATCGCAGGCAGCACTCGAAACCCTCGCAGTTGTGGCCTATCGACAACCCATTTCGCGTGGCGCCATCGCCTCCGTTCGAGCCGTGAATGTTGACAGTGTCGTGCGCACGCTGGTGGGACGCGGGCTTATTACCGAAGTTGGGCACGATCCAGAAACCGGCGCAATTCTCTATGGCACCGATGATTCGCTACTCGGTCACCTCGGCATTTCAAGCATCGAAGAGCTGCCACCGCTTGCCCCGCTGCTAGAAGACCCCAGCGACGGGTTTGAAGAGTGAACGACACCCCAACTGCGGACAAACGCCCTGCGCCCGATAACGTCTCACCTGATACTGCCGTACCCGATAGTGCTGCACCCGATAATGCTGCACCCGATCTGGTGAGATTACAGAAAGCGCTCGCCGCCGCAGGCGTAGCTTCTCGAAGAGCCTGTGAATCGCTCATCACCGGCGGCAGGGTTGAAGTCAACGGCGAGCTGGTCCTTGAAATGGGTACCAAGATCCGGCCCGCTGTCGATCAGGTGCGTGTTGACGGGGTCGTAGTACAACTTGACGCCTCAAAACGCTACTTTGTGCTCAACAAACCCCGAGGAGTGGTCTCAACACTGCGCGATGAGCAGGGCAGACCAGACCTTCGTCAATACGTTGATCGCGTGGATGGGCGACTGTACAACGTTGGGCGACTCGACACCGACACCTCCGGGCTGTTGGTGCTCACCAACGACGGTGAATTGGCCCACAAACTTGCGCACCCCAAGTTTGGTGTGCAAAAAACCTATGTGGCCAAGGTGCGTGGCAAGGTCACGCCTGCGGTGATTCAGAGGCTCAAAGAGGGGGTGGAGCTCGAAGATGGGCCGATCCGGGTTGATGCGGCAAAGCTGTTGCCCCACGGTACCTCTCGCACACACTCTCTCGTTGAAGTCACGCTGCATTCGGGGCGCAATCGAATAGTGCGTCGACTCTTGGCACACGTCGGCCACCCGGTCGAAGAACTTGTGCGAAGGCAATTTGGCCCCCTGCACCTCGGTTCGCAAAGAGTGGGGGAGTTGCGTGAACTCTCTGCAGCAGAACGAGGAGCCCTGCTGAGTGCTGCCGAGGGTGAATTTTCGGAAGTTGCCGGCATCGCGCCCGCGCAGGGGCAGCAGCACAACAAGCACACTCAAATCACTGCGGGACGCCCTGGCGATGGAAAAGGTGCTCGCGGCATGCGTGGAGTTGCCAGACCCAGATAAAGCCGCCCTGATCTGGTCGTCACACAGTGCAGTCAGAGTAAGGCAGACTGGTAACACTGAATACTTTAAAGGAGACTGCTGTGGCAGAGCGACCGGCGAACGGGCTGGCGAGTCGGGTGAGTGGGCAGGTGCACATTATTGGTGCCGGCTTGCTTGGGACAAGCATTGGGCTCGGTCTGCGTGCGCGCGGAGTTGATGTGACGCTTGAAGACGTGTCGCCCACCTCTCTTGCGCTTGCGGTTGACTTTGGTGGTGGCAGGGTCCGTGAGGTGAACGACACCGAGCCCGCGTTGGTGATCGTGGCCACCCCTCCCGATGTGCTTGCTGACGTTATCGAACGTGCGCTTGAGCTCTATCCAGGTGCGGTGGTGACCGATGTGTCCAGCATCAAGCTCGCACCTTTCCTCGAACTCACTCGCCGAGGTGTCGACCTAAAGAACTATGTAGGTTCTCACCCGATGGCTGGTCGCGAACGTGGCGGAGCGATCATGGCTCGCGCTGATCTGTTTAACGCGAGACCCTGGGTCATCTGCCGCGATGAAGCCACACCTGCTGCCGCACTTGCCCTCGTGGAGTCAGTTGCGCTGGAGCTGGGGGCCACTCCACTCGAAATGACACCTGAACAGCACGACGCTGCTGTTGGTGTGGTGTCGCATGTGCCACAAGCGGTCTCGAGCCTGTTGGCTGGTCGCCTGAACGATGTCAGTGAACGGCATCTTGCGCTTGCGGGTCAGGGGCTTCGGGACACCACCCGGATCGCAACCAGTGATCCTGAACTCTGGCTGCAAATATTCAGCGGCAACGCCCGCCCGGTGCTTGAGGGGCTCGAGGCGATGCAACGAGATTTGGGTGATTTCATCTCTGCGTTGCGTGATCCGAGCCAGCCGGGGGCAAGACGGCGAATAGCCGATCTCCTTGCAGCTGGTAACCGTGGGGTTGCCCGCATCCCCGGCAAACACGGCAGCAGTGAACGGTTTGTGACCATTTCGGTGCTGATTGACGACCGGCCTGGACAGTTGGCTGCGGTGCTCACCGAACTCGGCGATCTTGGCATCAACATGGAAGACTTGCGGCTGGAGCATGCCTCCGGTGCGCAGCTCGGTTTCGTTGAAATTTCCGTGATCCCTGAAGTCGCTGAGCGTGCGGTTGAGGGGTTAACTTCAAGAGGATGGAAAATGCTGTGAGCGTGACACCCACTTCTTCTGCTGAGCCGATTTTGGTGGCCATTGATGGGCCTGCCGGGAGCGGCAAATCAAGCGTCTCCCGCGAGGCCGCTAAGCGCCTCGGGTTCGGCATTCTCGATACGGGTGCAGCCTATCGAGCACTTGCGTGGGCGGCCCTTGAAACCGGTGCCGATCTTGACAGCGAAAGCTCCCTCATGACGCTGCTTGAAAACTGGAGCTATGACATTACGCTGCTCGGGGCGCAGCGGGTATCAGTTGGGCTGCCAGGTCAATCGGACGTTGTTGATGTGACTGAGGCAATTCGACAGCCAGAGCTGAGTGCACAGGTCAGTCGAGTGTCCAAGCATCCACAGGTTCGTGATGAGTTGAACGCGATGTTTCGCCAACTCGTTGCGCAGAGCAACTTGCCCGGAGTGGTGGTTGAGGGCAGGGACATCACGACAGTTGTGGCGCCTGATGCTCCGGTGCGTCTTCTGCTGACAGCGACCGCAGAAGTGCGTGCGGCTAGACGGGCTGCGGAATTGCCAGGCTTCACGCACGAGCAGGTGCGTGCTGACCTGACTGCGCGGGACACGAAAGATGCCGCCGTGGTTGATTTCTTCAACCCCGCCCCAGGTGTCGACCTGATCGACACCACCGAAATGAATTTTGACCAATCAGTGCAGGCCGTCATGAATGTGGTTCGCGACGTACAAGCAAACCCCAAGAAAGATAAATGATGAGCAACGAACGTCCAACCCCCGAATTTCAACCTCAAGATTCCGACGAGTTTGATGCCTCAGTTGTGTCAGATGACGAAGTGATCGAGGGTGAGGGGTACGTCGAATTCGACGAGGGTGTCACCGACGAAGAGCGTCTGCGTGCCATGCGTTCAAACCTGGAGGGGTTTGAGCTCGAAGAAGAAGACCTGCAGCTGCTCGGTGAAAATGGTGAATTTCTCGGATTTTCGCAGCCTGAGGGTGAAGCGTTGCCGGTTGTTGCGATTGTCGGTCGCCCCAATGTTGGCAAATCCGCACTCGTGAACCGCATTCTCGGGCGTCGCGAAGCTGTGGTCGAAGACGTTCCCGGGGTGACGAGAGACCGTGTGACCTATCAAGCTGAGTGGGTCGGCAAACGATTCACACTGGTTGACACTGGGGGTTGGGAGCCTGACGCCAAGGGCATCGATGCGTCTGTGGCAGCTCAAGCCGAAATCGCCGTTGAGCTGTGTGATGCGGTGCTCTTTGTGGTTGACGCCAGGGTTGGGGCAACCGCAACCGACGAGCGTGTGGTGCAGATGTTGCGACGCACCAACAAGCCAGTGTTTTTGGTGGCAAACAAGGTAGACGATGCGGTGCTTGAGCCTGAAGTGGCGACACTGTGGTCTCTCGGACTTGACCAACCTTGGCCAGTGTCCGCCCTGCACGGTCGAGGCGTTGCCGATCTGCTTGACGCCGTCGTTGACGCGCTTCCCGACGAGTCTGCAATCGCGAAGCCCAAACTAGGTGGGCCAAGACGTGTCGCATTGCTTGGTCGACCCAACGTTGGCAAGTCGAGCCTGTTAAACAAGGCGGCCGGTGAAGAGCGGGTAGTCGTCAATGAAATGGCGGGCACTACTCGCGACCCTGTTGATGAGCAGGTTGAGATTGCCGGAAGGGTTTGGACGTTTGTTGACACCGCTGGCATTCGTCGCCGGGTGCATTTGCAGCAGGGTGCCGATTTTTATGCCTCGCTTCGCACCGCTGCTGCCCTCGAAAAGGCCGAGGTTGCTGTGGTGTTGCTCGATGTCACCCAAGAAATTAGTGACCAGGATCTGCGCATCATCGATCTTGTGCTCGAATCGGGTCGCGCACTCGTGTTGTGTTTCAATAAGTGGGATTTGCTCGACGATGATAGACGTCGCTATCTGGAGCGTGAGATCGAACAGGACCTGGCCCACGTCGCTTGGGCCCCCAGAGTGAACATTTCAGCCCGAACCGGCAGGCATCTCGAGAAACTCGTTCCAGCGTTGGAGACGGCACTCGATTCGTGGGACACACGCATTCCTACAGCCAAGTTCAATGCGTTTGTTGCCGAGCTGGCCCAGGAACACCCGCATCCTTTGCGCGGCGGCAAACAGCCGCGCATTCTGTTCGGCACGCAGGTGCAGAACAGGCCGCCAACTTTTGTGTTGTTCACCACGGGTTTTCTCGACCCTGGGTATCGTCGCTTCATTCAGCGACGCTTGCGCGAAAGATACGGGTTCGAGGGCTCTCCAGTGGTGTTGAATATGCGCATCCGTGAGAAGCGTCAGCGACGCTGACGCTTCTCAAAGACAGCCATTTCTGGTTGTCTTTAGGATGCGCCGCAGGCCTCTGGGCTGCGGTTTGCGTAGCAACAGTATGGGGGGCGTCAGCGACGCTGACGCTTCTCAAAGACAGCCATTTCTGGTTGTCTTTAGGATGCGCCGCAGGCCTCTGGGCTGCGGTTTGCGTAGCAACAGTATGGGGGGCGTCAGCGACGCTGAAATGCGTGCCTCTTCGTTCAGCCTTTGCGGAGCACTCTTGGGGCAGAATAAGACCATGCGCAATTTGGTGCGCACTGTTGAATCGAAGAGGTTTTCTGTGAATCGCACCCGAGCGCTGGTCGCTGTGTTGCCTGTTGCCCTCGTGGCGACGCTGTTGTCTGCTTGCTCGAGTGGCGAGCAGGGGGGCAAAGATTGTTTGCCAAATGGTTCGGTGACGAAGTCGCTCGAGTTCACTGGTGACTTTGGCAGTGAACTGCAATTGGCTACAACTCCTCCTGTGGAGGTTGAGGAGCTTCAGCGTTCGGTACTTGTTGAGGGCGAGGGCCGTGAAATTGTGAAGGGTGACAATGTGAACGCCTTTCTCACCATCGTGAACGGCACCGATGGCAAGACAATCAGTTCTCAACCTGCCCCGTTTGCTTATGATGGCACTCAGCTGCAGCCTTGGGCCTTTCAGGCTTTGAGTTGCTCCTCTGTTGGTGATCGTGTGGTGCTCGCTGCTCCAGCAGAAGAAATCGTGGGTGAGGGCAACGCAGAGTCGCAGGGTCTCAAGAAGAGTGACACGGTCGTGTTGGTGTTTGATTTGACTGGGGTTCAGGCTGGCACGCTTGATCCGTCAGAGTTACTCAAAAAGGCTGAGGGCAAGCAGCAGACTGTGCCTGACGGTTTGCCAACGGTGGAGCTTGATGCCGACGGTGCACCAACCATTACGATGCCTGAGGGTGTTGCGCCTCCGGCTGAACTCACCGTGGTCACTCTTATCGAGGGTGACGGAGAAAATGTGAAGGCCGGCGACCGAGTGTACGTGCACTATCGCGGGGTGATTTGGCGCACCGGTGAAGAGTTTGATTCAAGCTGGAGCAGGGGTGAGCCGGCGGCGTTCTTGACCACCGAGGTGATTCGCGGTTTTCAAGAGGCTCTCGTGGGCCAGGCAGTTGGTTCTCAGGTCATGGCGATTGTGCCAGCCGATGATGGTGGGTACGGAGCAGATTGGCTGACCGGTCAAGGGTACGAGTCCGACGATGTCATGGTGTTTGTGCTTGACATTCTTGGCACCGTGCACCCCGAGTAGTTCACTCTTCACTGGTACTTTTCGAAAGGTTTGCGCGTGCGTCGTGTCATTGTGCTCGGATCCACGGGCTCGATCGGCGAGCAAGCGCTCGAGGTTGTTCGCGCGAACCCACACCGGTTCGAGCTGGTGGGGCTTGCGGCTGGTTCGAACATTGATCGATTGAGCGAACAGGCCGCTGAGTTTCACGTGAGTGACGTCGCTCTCGGTGTCGACGAAGCAATGCAACTGGTGCGAGATGTTGACGCTGACGTGGTGTTAAACGGCATCACCGGTTCAGTGGGTTTGGGGCCAACGCTTGCCGCCTTAGAGTCAGGCCGCACCCTTGCGCTTGCAAACAAAGAGTCTCTGATCGTTGGCGGGGAACTGGTCACACGGTTGGCAAAACCGGGCCAAATTGTGCCTGTTGACAGTGAGCACTCTGCCATTGCGCAAGCGCTTCGTTCAGGCGAAAAAGATGAGGTCAAGCGCCTGGTGTTGACGGCGAGCGGAGGGCCGTTTCGCGGGTTCAGTCTCGAAGATCTCCTCAAGGTAACTCCCGCTCAAGCACTTGCTCACCCGACCTGGAATATGGGTCGTGTGGTGACCACGAACTCTGCAACCATGGTCAATAAGGGGCTTGAGGTGATTGAAGCGCACCTGCTGTTCAATATTCCATTTGAGCAGATTGTAGTGGTGGTGCACCCGCAATCTATTGTGCATTCCTTGGTTGAGTTCATCGATGGCTCGACCATTGCGCAAGCTTCAATTCCCGACATGCGCCTACCAATTGCGCTTGGTCTTGACTGGCCTCACCGTGTCGCAGGGTCCGTGACTCCACTCGATTGGAGCACCGCGCACACGTGGCAGTTTGAGCCGCTCGACCCAGTCACTTTTCCTGCGGTGCACCTTGCAAAGCAGGTTGGTCAAGCAGGCAAGACTTACCCTGCGGTGTTTAACTCGGCGAACGAGGCGGCGGTGGACGCATTTCACGAGGGTCGCCTTGGTTTCACGGGCATCGTTGACACAGTGCGTTCAGTGGTCGAATTGCACGAGGAACCAAGTGAACTCACTCTCGAGACGCTGGCCCAAGCAGAAAAGTGGGCAACTCGTACCGCGAATCAGCTGATGGCCTGATACACTAACGTTACATTTCGAATATCGGCTGAATAACGTCACTGCGGGAGAGTTCGGTTTCGACCGGCGCCGTAGGAGCAAACCCTCCCCGGGAATCTCTCAGGCATCTGTACCGCAGTGGCAAGGCAACTCTGAAAAGCAGCGGCTCGTTCGCTCACCGAAGGTGCAAGGTTGTGTGACCACAACCGAATCTCTCAGGTCAATCAACAGAGTGGGGAGGGTCTTTCTCATTCTTGAACCCTGACATGACCCGGAGATCCTTGTGAGCATCAACGCACTTTCAACCAACTTCGCCGATCGACATATTGGAGTAGGTCCTGAAGACCTGCACTCCATGCTGGGGGAAATCGGTTTCGATTCTCTTGATGCCCTTGTCGATGCCGCTGTTCCCAGCGAGATCCGAAGCTCCAGGGATTTGCAACTGCCCCCAGCAATGAGTGAAGAACAGATTCTTGACGAACTTCGTTCGCTGGCCTCAAAAAACGAGCTCAAAATTCAAATGATTGGGCAGGGCTTCTACAACACGCACACGCCACCCGTAATTTTGCGAAATGTGCTCGAAAATCCCGCCTGGTACACGGCCTACACTCCATACCAGCCCGAAATTTCACAGGGCCGTCTCGAAGCGTTGCTGAACTTTCAAACTATGGTCAGTGACTTGACTGCTCTCCCCATCGCGAACGCGTCAATGCTTGACGAAAGCTCAGCCGCCGCTGAAGCGGTGTTGCTGATGCGCCGTGCGAACCGGGCAGAAGCGGGCAGCAAAACCGTCGTCGACTCGAACCTATTTCCTCAAACCCTTGCAGTCATTCAGGGTCGCGCTGAGGCGCTGGGCTTTGAAGTACTGGTCGCTGATCTTGCCTCCGGTCTGCCCGAGGGAGACTTGAACGGCATAGTGTTGCAGCAGCCGGGCAACGATGGGGCAGTGGTCGACTACTCCGCGGTCATAGCTGCCGCGAAAGAACGCGGGGCGATGGTCACGGTCATTGCTGACCTGTTGTCGTTGACGCTCATCGTGCCTCCGGGCGAGCAGGGAGCTGACATTGCAGTTGGGAACACGCAGCGCTTTGGTGTGCCCCTGTTCTTTGGTGGCCCTCACGCCGCCTACCTTGCGGTGAGGGAGGGGCTCGAACGATCGATGCCCGGTCGACTAGTTGGTGTGTCTAAAGATCAGCAGGGTGTCCCCGCCTATCGTCTGGCGTTGCAAACTCGTGAACAACACATTCGTCGCGAAAAAGCCACGAGCAACATTTGTACTGCGCAAGCGTTGCTGGCCATCACGGCCTCCATGTACGCGGTCTACCACGGCCCCGAAGGGTTGAAAGCGATTGCACAGCGGGCGCATGCGCATGCCCGGATCCTTGCTGATGCCCTTCGCCAGGGCGGGGTCGAATTGGTGCAGCAGCATTTTTTTGACACCCTGTGGGCACACGTGCCGGGTCGTGCGGCCAAGGTGGTGAATGATGCTGCTGAACTGGGCGTCAACTTGCGACTGGTAGACGCCGACACCGTGGGTGTCTCAACCGACGAAACTACTACCTTTGCCCATGCTGCGAAGGTTGCCGAGGCGTTTGGGGTGCAGTTCGAAGCAAATCCAAATGCTCAGGCTGAAGAATACGCATTCGATCAGTCGCTGATACGCAGTAGCGATTTTTTGACGCACCCAATTTTCCACCAGGTGCGAAGTGAAACTCAGATGCTGCGTTACTTGCGTCGACTCGCGGATCGCGACCTTGCTCTTGACCGAACCATGATCCCGCTCGGTTCTTGCACCATGAAACTGAATTCAACCGCCGAGATGGAATCAATTTCTTGGCCGGAGTTTGCGGGCATTCACCCCTATGCTCCGAAGTCGCAAACCGCAGGTTGGCGTGAACTCATTGCGCGACTTGAGGACTGGCTCATTGAGATCACGGGCTACTCAGCTATTTCATTGCAGCCAAACGCCGGGTCTCAGGGTGAATATGCGGGCCTGCTAGCCATCCGTCGTTTTCATTTGGCGAATGGTGACACCGGGCGTGATATTTGCCTGATACCCGAATCAGCGCACGGCACGAACGCGGCTTCGGCCGTGCTGGCTGGCATGCGAGTCGTGGTGGTGAAGAACACCGAGACCGGCACCATAGACATGCAAGATCTGGTTGCCAAAGTTGAGGCCCACCGTCATGAACTGGCAGCCATCATGATCACGTATCCATCTACGTACGGTGTCTATGATGCGGATGTTCGCATCGTGTGTGACTTGGTGCATGAGGCTGGCGGTCAGGTCTACATTGACGGCGCGAATATGAACGCACTTGTTGGTGTGGCCCAACCCGGTGAGTTTGGTGGCGATGTGTCGCACTTGAATCTTCACAAAACATTTGCCATTCCGCACGGTGGTGGCGGGCCGGGTGTTGGGCCGGTGGCGGTTGGCGCCCATCTCGCACCATTTTTGCCCAGTGACCCCAACTGCGAGTACTCGGTCAGTGGTGGGGTGCCGGTGGTGTCAACCGTGTTCGGTTCGGCTGGGGTGTTGCCCATTTCCTATGCCTACATTGCAATGATGGGTGCAGAGGGTCTGACCCGAGCCACCAAAACTGCGTTGCTTGGCGCGAATTACATCGCCACGCGACTCAAAGACCACTTTCCGGTGCTGTTTACCGGCGAGAGTGGTTTGGTTGCACACGAGTGTGTGCTTGATTTACGTGAGCTGACAGCGGCATCTGGGGTCACGGCCGAGGATGTCGCCAAACGTCTGATCGACTTTGGGTTTCACGCCCCCACGCTCGCATTCCCCGTCGCAGGAACGCTGATGGTTGAACCCACCGAAAGCGAAGACCTCCCAGAAATTGAACGTTTCGTCCAAGCAATGATGTCCATTCGCGCTGAGATCGATGCGGTGATCGCCGGTGAGTTTTCGCTTGAAGACTCTCCGTTACGCAACGCTCCTCACCCTGCGGTTGTGGTCGCTGCAGATGACTGGAGCCTGCCCTACACTCGCGAGCAGGCTGCGTTTCCAGTTGGGCAGTTGCGAAACAACAAATATTTCCCGCCAGTATCGCGTGTCGAGGGAGCCTATGGTGATCGAAACCTCGTCTGCGCATGCCCGCCACCAGAGGCGTTTTCGGTCTGACGCTCCAACCGCGTGTAGAGCAGTGAGCAACACTACGAGCGTTGGTTGGGCTTCTTCGCACACGAATTTGTCACTATTACACACTCAGGACAAGGTCACACTATGACATCATCGCAACATACCGCATTGCACGCTGAGCACGAAAAGCTTGGGGCAGTGTTTACCGATTTTGGCGGATGGGATATGCCGCTTCGATACGCGAATGAGCTCAACGAACACCGAGCGGTTCGTGAAGCTGCGGGGTTATTTGACCTGTCGCATATGGGAGAGGTTCGAGTCACCGGTCCAGACGCTGCAAGGTTCTTGAACACCGCACTGGTGGGCAACCTTGCGGCTATTGCTCTGGGAAAGGCCAAGTATTCGCTCATTTGCAACGAGCAGGGGGGCATCATTGACGATTTGATTGTCTATAGGCTCGCTGAGAACGAATTTTTTGTTGTGCCGAACGCCAGCAACGCGCCCGCGGTGGTTGAGCAGTTTCAGCGAATCGCCGAGAACTTTGACGTTTCAGTTACTGACGAGACCCACTCCACGAGTCTCATTGCAGTTCAGGGGCCTCGCAGCGTCGCAATTTTGGCGAAGCTCGTGCCAATTGAACAGCAAGAAACTCTTCTCAACATGCCCTACTATGCTGCCGCTGAGGTGACTGTTGCAGGTCTGCACACACTTGCTGCACGAACTGGCTACACCGGCGAAGACGGGTTTGAGCTGTTTGTGCCCAACGCCCACGCGGTGGAGCTTTGGTCAGCACTGCTCACAGCTGGGCAAGCTGACGGTTTGGTGCCCGCAGGCTTGGCTTCTCGAGATTCGCTCAGACTTGAGGCTGGCATGCCTCTCTATGGCAACGAGCTCAGCTTGCAGGTCAGTCCTTTCGAAGCAGGTCTTGGTGCCGTGGTGTCGTTCAAGAAACCTGAGGATTTCGTTGGCCGTAAGGCTCTCGAACAGGCCAAGGATCAACCGCTGGCCCGACAGCTGGTTGGCCTCACGAGCGATGGTCGTAGAGCCGGAAGAGCTGGGTACACCGTGCACGCCGAAGGTCGAGAAATTGGCAGCATCACGAGCGGAGTGCCGAGTCCCAGTCTGGGAACCCCGATAGCGCTTGCGTACGTTGAACCAGCATTCGCCGTGGTCGGCACCGAGGTGCAGGTTGATCTTCGGGGCAAGCTTGAGCCTTTTACGGTAGCGAAGCTCCCGTTCTACAAGCGGCAGCAGTAGGTTTCGAGTCTCAGATCGTCATAGAATCAAAACACACAGAGGAGTGCGCAATGAGCAACGTGAAATCAGGTCTTCGATATTCAGAAGAACACGAGTGGATTGACACCAATTCTCCAGCGACAGTTGGTGTCAGCGAGGTGGCTGCCGACGCCCTTGGTGAGGTGGTGTTCATCGAGCTGCCCAAGGTTGGCTCGACCGTGACCGCCGGCCAGGTATGCGGCGAAATCGAATCAACCAAATCGGTGAGTGACCTGTTTTCTCCGGTCTCCGGCGAAGTGGTCGAGGTCAACGAAGAGGTCATTGCCGACCCTGCGCTGGTGAACAGCGACCCGTATGGAGCAGCTTGGCTCATTCGGGTGGCAGTGACTGAAGAAGGCCCACTCATGAGCGCCGAAGATTACGCCGCCGCAAACGCAGCTACGGTTATTTAGCACACTGGCCCAGCAGGGAGCGACTTTGCGCTAATCAGCGCACGTCAAGCTTGGAGTCATCGAAACGGGCTACGCTTATCAAGTGACTGATGTGCTGTTATATGGCCTCGGAATTTTGATTGTTCTGGCTGGGCTCGCACTGTCTATTGGGCTGCATGAGGTCGGGCACTTGGTGCCAGCAAAGCTCTTCGGAGTCAAAGTCAAGCAGTTCATGGTTGGCTTCGGCAAAACATTGTGGTCAAGACGCGCAGGCGAGACTGAATACGGCGTGAAACTCGTGCCGCTCGGCGGCTACATTGCGATGACTGGCATGTACCCACCCGCTCAGGGTGGCGTGCAGGCACGTGATTCCAGCACGGGTTTTTTCAATACTCTCGTGCAAGATGCCCGCGACGCGAGTGCCGAAAGCGTTGACGAGGGCGAGCATCACCGCGCGTTTTACAGGTTGCCGGTCTGGAAGAAGATCGTCATCATGCTCGGCGGCCCGTTCATGAACCTGATTCTGGCGTTTGTGTTTTTTGCCATTGTGCTGGTGGGCTTTGGGGTTCCGCAATACACCACCGTCGTCAGCCAGGTGTCGCAGTGTGTGCTCCCGGCCAGCTCCGAGCAAACCGAGTGTGGCAGCGCCGATCCATTGGCACCGGCAGCAGCGGCAGGCATTGCTCCTGGTGACAAAATTGTTGCGATTGATGGTCAGCCCATTAGCGACTGGCAGCAGGTGAGCGAAGCCATCAGCGAGGCTCCAGGGGAGGAGCTGCTCTTCACCGTTAAACGGGATTCTCAGACTTCCATGGTCATGGTCACTCCGGTCGCAACCGAGCGCTGGGTGGTTGACGATCGTGGCGAAATAGTGCTTGACGATGACGGTGAACCCCTGACAGAAACATCGGGCATGATTGGCATCACCCCAACCTTAGAGGTGACCCAACTGCCGCTGAGCGAAGTGCCGGTGTTCGTTGGCGAGAACGTCACCGCAGTGGCCGGAATGATCTTGAGCCTGCCCCAGCGCATGGTGGATGTGTGGAACGCGGCATTTGGAACTGAAGAACGTGACATCAATGGACCCATAGGTGTCGTTGGGGTTGGCAGGCTGGCCGGTGAAGTGGTCAGCATGGAAGAAGCCCCAGTGGCCGCCCGCGCCCAATTTTTGTTCAGCCTGTTGGGTTCGCTCAACGTCGCGCTCTTCGTGTTTAACTTGGTGCCGTTGCTGCCACTTGACGGCGGGCACATCGTTGGGGCGTTGTATGAGGGGTCGAAGCGTCGACTTTACACACTGTTCGGCAAACCGGATCCGGGCCCAGTAGACACCGCAAAAATGGTGCCGATCACCTTTGGTGTGGTCATTGTCTTAGGGGCGATGTCTGTCTTGCTGCTCTACGCGGACATCGTGAAGCCCATATCGCTGTTCGGGTGAGTGCTCTCGATTGGTGCGCCAGCCTGCTAGGTGCTCGGAGGCAGCCTGCTAGGTGCTCGGAGGCAGCCTGCTAATAGGAAGGCGCAGCCGGCAACCCGAAGTAGTCTTCGAGATTGAGCAGGCCCCGGGATCGCATATCTGAAGCGATTTCGGTGCCAACATATCGAAAGTGCCAAGGCTCGTAGAGGTACCCAACGGTGGCTTCTTGACCGTCGTGATAGCGCAAAATAAACCCAAACTGGTGGGCGTTTTCGCCAAGCCAAGTGCCGGTTGCGGTCTGCCCAAAGCAGCTCGAAAATGCGCACCCTGAACCGTCATCGAGGTCAACCGCGAGCCCGGTCTGATGCTCGGAGTGTCCTGGGCGCGCAGAGTACCTTTCGGCCGCTTGCACGCCGTCACGCTGCGCGTAGGAGTTGAACAGTCCCTCTTGCATTGCATACGAACGGTACCCACTCACCACGGTCATCTGGAGCCCGACTGATTGGGCGGCCGCATACATCTGTTCCAGCGCGGTAGCTGCAGTGGCGCGCAGGGGGTGACCGCTGCTGTTTGGCACGTTTGGCCACACGAGGTCGCTCGGCGCCCAACCGATGGGGTTGAGAGGTCGGGCTTTGTTGACGACAACCGTGAGTGAACTCGGGTTGTCGAGGTCGGTTTGGGGTGCTGCTGGCACCGGCTCTGATGGAGCGGGCTCAGGTTCGGGTTCGGACGTTGGTTCGGGCCGCGTCTCAGTTGGGGAAAGAGAGGGAGTTCGAGCAGCTCCAGGGGGGTGTGCGCTGGAAGGGGGTGCTGACGGGGTGGCTAGCTGACCGTTCAGCGCCCACACAGTGGCCCCAGTACCGAGCATGACCACCATGCTGGCGCTAGAAATTGCAACAAAAATTTTGCGCCGTCGCAACATTCTCTGTCGCGAGCCACGTCGGCGAGTATTCCGGGCGTCTGTCATCCCTTTCATTTTGTCATGTATCGCTGTGAACCACAGGTGACTCAGCGTAGACTCATTGGCGTGGCAGCGATTAATCTGGGCATTCCAACTCACCCTGAACCCCCCGAAGTGTTAGCCCCTCGCCGTGTGACGCGTCAGATACGGGTTGGCTCCGTGATGGTTGGTGGCGATGCGCCAGTGAGCGTGCAGTCCATGACCACCACACCAACTTCTGACATCAATGCGACACTGCAACAAATTGCCGAACTCACGGCAGCCGGGTGTGACATCGTGCGAGTGGCATGCCCAAGTCGAGATGACGCTGAAGCTCTGCCGATCATTGCGGCAAAGAGCCAGATTCCAGTGATCGCCGACATTCATTTTCAGCCAAACTATGTGTTTGCCGCAATCGATGCAGGCTGTGCTGGGGTTCGCGTCAACCCGGGCAACATTCGCAAGTTTGACGATCAAGTAGCTGAAATTTCGCGCAGGGCTGCCGCGGCTGGTGTGTCGATTCGCATCGGCGTGAATGCGGGCTCACTTGATCCGAGACTGCTAGAGAAGTACGGCAAAGCCACCCCGGAGGCCCTCGTCGAAAGTGCAGTCTGGGAGGCCTCGCTGTTCGAAGAGCACGACTTTCACGACTTCAAAATTTCAGTCAAACACAACGACCCAATTGTCATGGTCAAGGCCTACCGTCAGTTAGCTGAGCGTGGCGACTGGCCGTTGCATCTTGGGGTCACAGAGGCCGGGCCAGCATTCCAGGGCACCATCAAAAGCGCCACCGCTTTCGGGGTGCTGCTGAGCGAGGGCATCGGCGACACCATTCGGGTTTCGCTGTCGGCACCTCCGGTCGAGGAGGTGAAGGTTGGGCTACAGATTCTGCAGTCTTTGAACCTGCGCGAACGCAAGCTTGAGATCGTGTCATGCCCATCGTGCGGCAGAGCGCAGGTTGACGTGTACACACTGGCTGAGAGAGTCACTGCTGGGCTAGAAGGCATGAGTGTTCCTCTTCGTGTGGCGGTCATGGGGTGTGTTGTGAACGGTCCAGGAGAAGCGAGAGAAGCTGACCTCGGGGTTGCGTCGGGAAACGGCAAAGGCCAAATTTTCGTCAAAGGTGAGGTCATCAAAACCGTGCCCGAAAGTGAAATCGTCGAAACCTTGATTGCTGAAGCGCAGCGGCTGGCTGCTGAAATGCCCGCAGGCACAGGCACGCCTGAAGTGGTCACTTCGTAACAATTCGGAGTTTGGTGATGCGTCGCAACGGCGAACTGCAACCTCGGGGGGCCTCTAGTTCCTAGACTGGTACCGTGCCCGAACCAGCTGTGCCTGAACCAGCCGTAACTGACCCTGAGCGGGAGCGTGACATTCAAGTTGCGATTTCTGCGCTGCTCGACGCGGTTGGACTGGGTTGGCAGCGCCCATTAGTGACACGCTTGATTGACTCCAGCGTGGGATTGGGGCTCGACGGCACCAGCAAGCTGAACCTCAAGATTTCTGCTTCAGCAATAGAAGAAATGCGACGCGCGTTTCACCTGTTTGCCCCGTTCAGCGATACCCCGAAAGTGACGATTTTTGGTTCAGCACGCACCAAGTCGCACGATCCCTTGTTTACTCAAGCCGAACAGGTTTCGCGCAGGTTGTCGCAACTTGGCTGGATGGTGCTGACCGGCGCCGGTCCCGGAATCATGGAGGCCGCCGCTCTGGGAGCTGGACCGAACAACTCGCTTGGGGTGTCGATCAAGCTCCCTTTTGAAGAGATGCCCACCCATGCCATTGCGCCAAATGACCGCCTGGTGTCAATGAAATATTTCTTTACTCGAAAACTGATGTTGGTCAAGGAATCATTAGGTTTTATTTGTCTCCCTGGCGGGTTTGGCACGCTCGACGAGGTGTTAGAGCTCCTCACCTTGCAACAAACCGGCAAGATGGTGCCAGTGCCAATCGTGCTGCTCGACCGCCAAGATGGCACGTTTTGGAAGGGCTTTGTGCGGTTCGCCGAGCAGGAGCTCGAGGCCACCGGCATGATCTCTACAGGCGATCTTGACCGAGTGCTCATCACCGATTCAATCGACGCTGCGGTCGCCGAAATTACCTCATTTTGGCGCAATTACCATTCACTCAGGTGGCACACCGATCAGTTGGTGCTTCGACTGAGAGCTGAACCAACCGACCAAGAGATTGACTCGCTCAACACCCAATTTTCAGGGCTGTTGAGCTCGGGTCGAATTAAACGCACTGAGCCACTCGCGGCCGAAATTGCCGACCGTGATCACCTGGATCTGCCAAGACTGGTGCTGGTGCCCCAACAGCGTGCGGTCGGAGAACTTCACCGCATCATTCGGGCGGTGAATGAGTTTGCATCTGCTCCTTTACAGGCGCATCTGCCTGACACGCAACTCTGAGGCGCGGGACTGTTGAGTCACCAACCGGCCAGGCGCGGGGCTGTAGGGTTTCGGGCCGGTCAGCCCCAGGTCAGTTCAGCAACTTTGCTAGTCGCCGCACCGCGAACCCATAGCCGTCGATGCCGGCTCCGGTGATGACAAACTGGGCGATGGGCGCAATGTAGCTGTGGCGGCGGAACTCTTCGCGCGCATGCACGTTACTCAGGTGCACCTCGGCGACAGGTAAGGCGACCGAAGCGAGGGCATCTCGCAGGGCCACCGAAGTGTGTGTGAGACCGCCCGGGTTGATGATGATAGCCACGCAATCTTCACGAGCAGCGTGGATCGCGTCGATCAGCTCACCCTCGTGGTTTGACTGGAACGGTCTCACCTCGAAGTCAAATTTGTTTGCGATGTGTTCCGCGTGAGCGACGATGTCTGAAAGTGTGTCGGAACCATACACCTCAGGTTCGCGCGTGCCAAGCAGGTTGAGGTTTGGTCCGTTCACCAGCAGTATGCGTCGTGTCATGTGACCATGCTACCCGGGCAGTTAGGCTGTTCTGGTGAGAGAAACCACAGAACAGCAAGCGTTGCCCGCAAAGAGTTTCGATCCGAGCACATTTCGTGACAAGCCGGTGTCGTTTGTTCGCCGCAGTGGCCGCATGACGCCATCGCAAGAACGCGCATGGCAAGAGCTTGGCCCGCACTACCTGCTTGAGTTGCCCCGGGGGCCTGCCGCAACCAGCGTTGCAGAAGACGTAGAAATTGATCCCGAGGCTGTATTCGGCCGAATTGCCCCGCTCACCGTTGAGATTGGTTCAGGTCAGGGCCATGCGATTGTGCACGCCGCCGAGCGACACCCAGAACGCAACTTTTTGGCCATCGAGGTGTTTCGTGCGGGTCTTGCCCGCACGATGATCCGCGGCGAGTGGGCCGCAGTGAACAATCTGAAGCTGGTCGAAGCAAATGCCCCGGAGGTGCTTCAGCGTGCGCTACCGGCTGGGTCAGTTGATGAACTCTGGGTGTTTTTTCCAGACCCCTGGGCCAAAGCTCGACACAACAAACGCAGACTGGTCTCCCACGACTTTCCTAGCACAGCGGCGCACGCTCTGCGCCCTGGGGGCAAAGTTCGCCTCGCGACTGACTGGGCCGACTACGCGGTGCAAATGCGCGACGTCTTCGATGACGCGAGCGGGTTCACTCGAGACTTTGCGGGGGAGTGGGCGCCAAGATATGAGGGGCGAGTGCTCACCGCGTTCGAGCAGAAGGGCATTGACAAGGGTCGGGAGATTCGCGATCTGGTCTATGAGTTCACGCCTGCCGCGGACTCGAACTCAAGCAGGCGTGCTTTCAACTCGACCCCGAAGAGATAGCCGCCAAGTGAGCCGTCGCTTCGCACGACGCGATGACACGGAACAATGAGCGCCACCAGGTTATTGGCACAGGCCGAAGCTGCTGCTCGGACGGCCCTCGGGTTGCCAGCCATCGTGGCGAGATCGGTGTAGCTGACACGGCCTCCCGGCGGTATGTTTCTGAGCTGTTGCCAGACTTCTGAGCGAAAGGGTGTCGCTGGTTGCGAGACTGGCAATTCGTTGAGTTCGGCGAAGGAACCTGAGGCATAGGCGTGCAGGGCTTCAGCGACTTGCCCGGTGGTCACTGGCTCAGGATCCACGCTTCGACGCGCAAGGGCTGGGTCGAGTTGGCCAAGTCTTGCGAACACAGCCTCTGCTAACGGATCGCTTTGGCTGGCAAAGCCTGCGGCTCGAACAAGGCCGTCTTCGGGGGTGAAGAACACGTGAAATGGCTCGCCGGCGATCTCAGTGACTACACGACGCATTGGATCTGCCATAGGTGTGAGCCTAGGCCATCGAGTGCAACATTCACCCAATGGGCGGTCAGTCAACTGCTGGCAAACATTGTCCCACTTGTCAACAGGGCGGTTGCCCGTATAGTATTGATCTTTGGTGCTTTGCGCCCGTTTTTGCGTTCGCGCAATCAGGAGCTCAGCATTCGCACGACTAGCAGATTACTAAGCGATTTCAGAGGATATGGCCAAAAAAGACGGCGTTATTGAGATTGAGGGCCAAGTTGTTGAGGCTCTGCCCAACGCGATGTTTCGCGTTGAGCTGACCAACGGGCACGTGGTTCTCGCTCACATCTCAGGAAAAATGCGACAACATTACATTCGCATTCTTCCCGAAGACCGTGTGATTGTGGAGCTGACGCCCTACGATCTGACCCGTGGCCGCATCGTCTATCGCTACAAGTAACCCGCTAAGAAGTAACGGCTCGCAACACCTTGCGAGCACGAGGACAGCGAAAAGGAACCGACATGAAGGTCAACCCCAGCGTGAAGAAGATCTGTGACAAGTGCAAGGTGATTCGTCGCCACGGCCGTGTCATGGTCATCTGTGAAAACCCCCGCCATAAGCAGCGCCAAGGCTAACGCCCAGCTGATTCAGGCTTGACAACTGAATATCCCTCTAGCGCATCGAAGATCCCTGCTGAAATAGCTGGGTGACACCTCGGGTGGAGGCCCGGACCCCCGATGCGCTCCACACCTCTACAACACTCAAGGAGAGCCAGAATGGCACGTCTCGCCGGAGTTGACATCCCACGCGATAAGCGCGTGGAGGTGGCACTCACTTACATCTACGGGGTTGGTCGCACCAGCGCCCTGAAAACACTTGCTGATACCGGCATCGATGGCAATACTCGCGTGAAAGATCTCACCGACGATCAGCTCGTCGCACTCCGCGATTACATCGATGCAAACTTTAAAGTCGAAGGCGATCTTCGTCGTGAAGTTGCCGCAGATATTCGCCGCAAGGTTGAAATCGGCAGCTACCAGGGTCTGCGCCATCGCAAGGGCCTGCCAGTGCACGGTCAGCGCACCAAGACGAACGCTCGCACCCGCAAGGGACCGAAGCGCACCGTCGCCGGCAAGAAGAAGTAACCCGGTCATCACGACCGAGTAGATAGGTTTCAGGAGAATATTTCATGGCTGCACCAAAAGCCGCTACGCGCAAGCCGCGTCGCAAAGATAAGAAGAATGTCGTTGTGGGTCAGGCTCACATCAAGTCGACGTTCAACAACACCATCGTCTCAATTACTGACACCACCGGTGCGGTAATCAGCTGGGCTTCTTCGGGTGGAGTGGGCTTCAAGGGCTCACGCAAGTCGACCCCATTTGCCGCGCAGCTTGCTGCCGAGAGCGCTGCACGCAAAGCGCAAGAACACGGCATGAAAAAGGTAGACGTGTTTGTGAAGGGTCCCGGCTCGGGTCGCGAGACCGCAATTCGCTCCCTTCAGGCCGCCGGTCTTGAAGTTGGATCGATCACCGACGTCACCCCCCAAACTCACAACGGTTGCCGCCCTCCCAAGCGTCGCCGCGTCTGAGTGCTCGCTGCGCTGACTCCTCTCAACGCAGCACCTTCGGGCCGATTCACTGTCTGCCCCTCGACGTCCTTGTTCACCCAGCCCTCTATCCCGCACGAGTCATATAGCGGACTCCAGCGAAAGGAACACACACCGTGCTAATTGCACAGCGCCCAACCCTCACAGAAGAATCACTCTCCGAGTTCCGTTCACGGTTCGTGATCGAACCTCTCGAACCAGGCTTCGGCTACACGCTTGGCAACTCACTGCGCCGCACTCTGCTCTCGTCGATCCCTGGGGCCGCAGTCACCAGCGTTCGCTTTGAGGGTGTCGCACACGAGTTCA
>CAYSQG010000013.1:0-31662 GCA_964433255.1 uncultured Leucobacter sp. | reverse complement strand
CCGTTCATCGACAGGCCACTCGAGGTCATAGACGGGTACATTGCTCACCGGCACGATCGATTGCAGCAGGTGCGCGACGCTCTCGATGCCGGTGATCGCACCGCGCGGGAGGTCGTTGAGCGTGTCTACGCGAACGTCGATCGTTCGCTGTGGGGTGCCGCGGAATGGAGCGTGCGCGCTCAGATGGAATACCTGAGTGTGAAAGAATAGCCGGTATGCTCCGTTGGCTTACCGCAGGTGAATCCCATGGCCCTGAACTGATCGCAGTGCTCGAAGGGCTGCCAGCCGGCGTGCCCATTTCACTTGACCTGATTCGCGAAGACCTGCAACGTCGCAAACTTGGGTATGGTCGCGGGTCTCGCATGAAATTTGAGCAAGACGAGTTGCACGTCTCTGGCGGCGTGGTGCAGGGCCGCACGATTGGCAGCCCCGTTGCCTTGCGCATTGGCAACACCGAGTGGCAAAAATGGGCTGAAGTGATGAGCCCTGAACCAACGGAGCTGAGTGAACGTTCCCGCGGTCGTGGAGCCGCGCTGACCAGGCCACGCCCGGGTCACGCAGACCTCACCGGCATGCAAAAGTATGGGTTCGACGAGGCCCGCCCGGTGCTCGAGCGCGCAAGTGCCCGTGAAACCGCGGCTCGGGTGGCGCTCGGAGCTGTGGCCAGAGCCTTTTTGGCTGAGCTCGGCATTCGACTCGTCAGTCATACCGTCGCCATTGGGCCCATTGCTGTCGCCGAGGGTGTGCCGCTGCCGACGCCAGATCAGGTTGCGCTGCTTGACGCTGACCCGCTGCGGTGCGCTGACCCCGAGACGAGCGCTCGCATGGTTGCCGAGGTTGAAGCGGTCAAAAAATCCGGTGACACTATCGGAGGCGTGGTTGAGGTGCTGGCCTACGGGTTGCCGCCCGGCTTGGGTTCATACGTGCACTGGGATCGACGCCTCGACTCCCGGCTCGCAGGTGCGCTCATGGGCATCCAGGCCATCAAAGCCGTTGAGGTTGGCGATGGGTTCGCCACGACCCAGCGCAGGGGTTCTGCAGCTCACGATGAGCTGCAGGTGCGAGATGGTGAGATCGTTCGCGAAACTGGTCGTGCCGGTGGCATTGAGGGTGGCATGACCACCGGGCAGGTGCTTCGCGTGCGGGCCGGTATGAAGCCCATTGCCACAGTGCCAAATGCGTTGGCGACCATCGACGTGGTCACTGGTGAGGCCGCGAAGGCACACCATCAACGCAGTGACGTGTCCGCGGTTCCCGCTGCGGGTGTGGTGGCTGAGGCGATGGTGGCGCTGATCCTTGCCGATGCAGTGGTTGAAAAGTTTGGTGGTGACAGCATCGCCGAGACTAGACGCAACCTTGACAGCTATCTTGCCGCGATGCCAGAGGTGCTTCACACCGCCATTGACGCCTAAGCGTGGGGTCATGATTCACTCAGCAGACCCCTCCGGCCGACCCGAAGGTCAACCCAGGCCGGTACCAACTCCTCCGAAACACCCGCTCACCCAACCCATTCCGGTGGTCAGCTCGAACGCGGTGAAGCGTCGGCGCAAACGTGGTCGTGGTCGAAGCAAACTGCCGAATCGTGCCATCGTCTTTGTGGGCCCGATGGCTGCGGGCAAAACGAGTCTCGGTCGTAAAGTTGCGAAAGATTTGGGCGTGCGTTTTGTCGACACTGACGCGGTGTTTCAGTCGCGGCACGGCCTGATTACCGATTTTTTTGAGACTCATGGTGAGGCAGAATTTCGGCGATTAGAGGCTGAAATTATTGCCGAGCAGCTCGCGGTGCCGGGTCTGCGCATCGTGGCACTCGGCGGTGGTGCAGTGCTGACCGAGAGCACCCGGGAAATCCTGCGCCACCACCCGGTGGTGTTGCTCATGACGACCCACGCTGCGGTGATGCGAACCGCAAACCTTGCCCGTCGCCCCCTGCTTCGCGATGATCCCGATGCCTGGACGCGCATTCTCGAGGCTCGCAAGCCGCTGTACCTCGAGGTTGCAGATGTCACGTTTCGTACCGACCGGGCCACAAAAGAACAGCTGTCGCGTCGCGTGATCGACTGGGCGCGAGCATTTACCCGGCGTGAGGCACGGCAAGCGGCCCGGGCAGCACACCAGACCACCCAGCATGAAATGAGAGACGAATGAGCGAACCATCCGGTGCAGTCAGCGACGATCAGGTCACCCAGATTGTGGTGACCGG
Source organism: uncultured Leucobacter sp. (assembly GCA_964433255.1). GTDB lineage: Bacteria > Actinomycetota > Actinomycetes > Actinomycetales > Microbacteriaceae > Leucobacter. The sequence goes on along the minus strand of CAYSQG010000013.1, from coordinate 29,462 downwards.
CGAACGCGAGTACACGGTCTCTGTTGGCCGTGATCTGCTGCCAACCGTTCGTGAGTCCTTGGGCGATCGGGTGAACAAGGTGCTCATTGTGCATACCCCAACCGTTGGCCGCATCGCCGACGAGCTGCGTGATGAACTGCAGAAATCCTTTTCTCAGGTGCTGCTGGCTGAAGTGCCCGATGCTGAGGACGCGAAACGCGTCGAGGTGGCGGCGTTTTGTTGGCAGATTCTCGGTCAGGCCGATTTCACCCGCACCGATGCCATCATTGGGCTTGGTGGGGGAGCCGTGACCGACCTCGCTGGTTTTGTGGCCGCAACCTGGTTGCGGGGGGTGCGTCTGGTGCAGATTCCCACCACCGTGCTGGGCATGGTCGACGCTTCGGTGGGAGGCAAAACAGGCATCAATACCTCTGAGGGCAAAAACCTCGTCGGCTGTTTTTATGCACCGCACGCGGTGATTTGTGACCTAAATTTGCTTGACACGTTGTCGAAAAACGAAATTCTCGCAGGGTTCGCAGAGGTGGCAAAGTGCGGCTTCATCGCCGAGCCAGAAATTCTTGACACTATCGAAGCCGATGTCGATCGAGCCACAGACCCTCAATCGCCCGAGTTTCGCAGGTTGGTTGAGCTTGCAATTGGGGTGAAGGCTCGGGTGGTGTCTGAGGACTTTCGCGAAGATGGGTTGCGCGAAATTTTGAACTATGGTCACACGCTCGGGCACGCGATCGAGCACGCCGAGCGGTACCAGTGGCGGCACGGGGTCGCGATTTCGATCGGCATGGTGTTTGCCGCTGAGCTGGGACGCATGGCAGGTCAACTGAGTGATGCTGCCGTGGATCGGCACCGTCGGGTGCTCTCACTGCTCGGGTTGCCGCACACCTACCCGGCGGCTCGCTGGCCGCAGCTGCTCGAAACAATGCAGCGTGACAAGAAGGCCCGCGCCGGCATGTTGCGATTTATTGTGCTCGATGACATTGCCAAGCCTCGCGTGTTAGCCGGTGTTGACGAACCGGTGCTGCAGTTTGCCTATCAAGAAATTGCGAGCTAACGAACGACTCTCGGACCCAATTTCTCGCCAAATCATGCAGGTTCGCCCAGGTTCCCGCACGTTCCCGCACGTTCTCGCACGTTCTCGCACGTTCCCGCTCGCTCGCGCAGGCGCGCAAGAACACGCCGTTGCTGGCAAACGTTAGTGTTGGGGTACCTCTGCATGCACTCATCATGCAGATAGGGTGAGAGAGTGACTGTGCAACGCATCAACCCCAGCATCTTGTCTGCTGATTTTGTCAATCTTGAGTCTGAACTTCAGGCCATCGCAAGCGCCGATTTTGTGCACGTAGACGTCATGGATAACCATTTTGTGCCGAACCTGACGATGGGTCCGCCGATTGTTTCCCGCATTCAACAGGTTTCGCCGATTCCCCTCGATGTGCATCTGATGATTGCTGATGCCGATCGCTGGGCACCAGGCTATGCAGAGCTGGGCGCGTTTTCGGTTACCTTTCACGCTGAAGCTGCTGAACACCCGGTCGCGTTAGCAAGACGCTTGCGTGAAATTGGGGCTCGTGCAGGTCTCGCCTTAAAGCCAGGCACTGATCCAAAACCGTACTTAGAGATCATGCCTGAGTTCGATCAGATTTTGGTAATGACCGTGGAGCCTGGGTTTGGTGGTCAATCATTCATGGCAGACATGATGCCGAAACTTCGCAAGTTTGCCGATCTGAAACGCAAGACCGGCCAAGATATTTGGTTGCAGGTGGATGGTGGCATCACCGCTGACACGATTGGGTTGGCGGTTGAGGCGGGCGCCGACACATTCGTAGCGGGTTCGGCGGTCTATGGCGGGGTGCCAGAGCAGCGCATCGCCGAGTTGCGCGCCGCGGCAGCGAAACACGTGCACTGAGAGCATCGCGGCAACGGGTACGATTATTTTTGTGAAGACGTTCGATGAGCTGTTCGCTGAACTCAGCGACAAGGCTGTGACTCGCCCCGACGGCAGTGATACCGTTGCGCGGCTCGACGCCGGCCTGCACAGCATCGGAAAAAAAATCGTCGAAGAAGCTGCCGAAGTGTGGATGGCAGCCGAGCATGAGAGCGACGAGGCCTGCGCTGAAGAAATCAGCCAGCTGTTATACCACCTCCAAGTGTTGATGATCGCCAAAGGTCTCACACTGAACGACGTTTATTCACACCTCTAGAGAAAGTTCGCACATGTTGCGTGTCGCCGTTCCAAATAAGGGCTCGCTGTCTGAAATCGCTGCCGAAATGCTCGCCGAGGCCGGGTATAGCGGGCGTCGTGATGCCCGAAAACTGGTGCACCGAGACACCAGAAACGACATCGAATTTTTCTATCTGCGACCCCGTGATATCGCCACCTATGTGGGTTCGGGCGCTCTGGATGTCGGCATTACCGGGCGTGACTTGCTCTTGGACTCAGCCGCAGACGCTCACGAGATCGCTGCTCTCGATTTTGGTGACTCAACCTTTCGCTTTGCCGCGCCCGCCGGCGGTCCAATCACCGAAATTTCTCACCTTGCAGGTAAGCGTGTTGCCACGAGTTACCCAACCCTCGTTGAGCAGTTCCTTCGCTCGCACGGAGTCGAAGCGCACACGGTCAAGCTGGACGGTGCGGTGGAGTCGTCGGTTGAACTTGGGGTCGCAGACGCGGTCGCTGACGTGGTATCGACCGGGGCCACTCTCGCCTCAGCTGGTCTTGAGATTTTTGGTCCCGTGATTTTGAACTCGACCGCCGTGTTGATCGGCGGCCCCACACAGCACGCAGACGTTGCGAGGCTGCTTCGCCGATTGCAAGGGGTGCTGGTCGCTCGCAAATATTCCATTCTCGAGTACGACTTGCCGGCAGAGAAACTCGACGAGGCGAGCGCTATTGAGAGTGGCATTGAGTCACCCACGGTGTCTCCACTGAATCGCGAGGGGTGGGTTGCGGTTCGTGTCATGGTGCTCCGAGACAGTGTGAACGATGTCATGGACAGGCTGCACGACATTGGTGCGAAGGGCATCTTTGTCACCCAGGTGCATGCCGCCAGGTTTTAGGTCACGATGACTCTCGCAACACGTGTAATTCCCTGCTTGGACGTGGCCGCTGGTCGTGTGGTGAAGGGTGTCAATTTCTTGAACCTGCGCGACGCCGGCGATCCGGTGGAGCTCGCGGCAAAATATGCCGATCAAGGTGCTGACGAACTCACGTTTCTCGACGTCACCGCCACGATTGACGACCGTTCTACCACCTATGAGGTGGTGCGGCGAACCGCCGAACAGGTGTTCATTCCGCTGACTGTCGGTGGTGGGGTGCGCAGCTCTGATGATGTTGCCCGTCTGCTGCAGGTTGGTGCAGACAAGGTTGGCATCAATAGCGGGGCGATTGCCCGCCCAGCGGTGATCGGCGAGATTGCTGACCGGTTTGGCACTCAGGTGCTGGTGCTCTCTCTTGATGTGAAGCGTTCCTCTCGCATGCCGAGCGGGTTTGTCGTGACGACACACGGGGGCAAGCAGGAAACCGACCTCGACGCCCTCGAGTGGTGTAAGGAGGCGGTTGATCGTGGTGCGGGTGAACTGCTCGTCAATTCCATGGATGCAGATGGCACGTTGGCGGGGTTCGACCTTGAATTGACCCGGGCTGTGCGTGCCATCGTGAACATCCCCATCATCGCTTCGGGTGGGGCCGGAACACTTGAGCATTTTGCGCCCGCGGTCGATGCGGGTGCTGATGCCGTGTTGGCGGCTTCGGTCTTTCACGACGGAACATTCACCGTCGGCCAGGTGAAAGCTGCGTTGGCTGAGGCGGGGCATGTGGTTCGGTTGGTTGGAGGTGCGGTGTGAGCGCAGCAGACCTGAACATCCTTGAAGCCTTGGTGTTCAACGCTGATGGGTTGCTTCCTGCCATTATTCAAGACGATGACACTAATGAGGTGTTAATGCTTGCTTGGATGAACGCAGAAGCCGTGCGTCGCACCCTCACTTCGGGGCGTGTGACCTTTTGGTCGCGCTCACGAGCAGAGTTTTGGCGCAAGGGGGACACCTCAGGGCACACGCAGCATGTGCGCAGCGTGGCTGTCGATTGCGACAATGACACGCTGTTGGTTCGGGTGCATCAGTTAGGGGCAGCTTGTCACACCGGCACGCGCACGTGTTTTGACGGCCGCACCGTGCCTGCGGTGACTGAACCTGCCGGCGGTATGCTGGACTCGTGACACTCACCACCACGCGCGCTGATTTCGATGCCGCCAGGGCGACTCACACGGTCATTCCGGTGTGTCGTGAGGTGTTCACCGATGCAGATACGCCGGTCAGCATTTATCGCAAGGTTGCCGCCAGCAGGCCGGGCACATTTTTGTTGGAAAGTGCCGAACAGGGCGGTGTCTGGACTCGGTTTAGCTTTGTGGGCGCTGGAAGTTTTGGTCAGTTAACCGAGCGAAATGGCAGGGCGCACTGGGTGCCAGATGCCTTGAAGGACGTGAGTGAAAATCGTCTGCTTGCCGGTGGGGTCTCTTCGCTTGCCCCAGCGGAGGCCTTGCGGGCGGTGTATGAGCATTGGAAACAGGCGCCAACTCCGGGTCTGCCTCCGCTCGCGAGCGGATTTGTTGGCTATATCGGCTGGGAAACCGTGCGGCAGTTTGAGCGTTTGCCTCACGGCCCATCGAGTGGCCCAGGCTTGCCAACGCAGTGCTTGAATTTTGTGAGCGAGCTCGTGGTCATCGACCACCGAGAGGGTTCAGTGGTGTTGCTGGCAAATGCGTTGAACGATGCCGCTTCTGACAATGCCGACGAGCTTTGGGCTGACGCGCAGGCTCGGCTGGATGCGCTGCAGTCTGCCCTGGCGCGCCAGGTGTCTTCACCGCTTGGGGTGCTCGATCGATCGGCAGTTCCTGAGCCCACGAGGCTCACCAGCACTCCTGAGTTTGTGAAATCAGTTGATCGCGCGAAACAGTACATTGTCGATGGCGACATTTTTCAAGTTGTTCCCTCGCAACGTTTTGACGAGCGCTGCGATGCGCATCCGCTGGATGTGTACCGGGTTCTGCGCCACCTGAACCCCAGCCCCTACCTCTATTTGCTGCAGCTCGAAGACGCTGCCGGTGAGCCATTCGCGGTGGTGGGTTCGAGTCCAGAGGCCTTGGTGACCGTGCAAGAAAATGGCCATGTGATGACCCACCCAATTGCCGGGAGCCGGCCACGAGGTGCGACGGTCGATGAAGATCAGCAGCACGAGCGCGAGTTGCTCGCTGACGAAAAAGAGCGTGCAGAGCACCTCATGCTGGTCGATTTAGCCCGCAACGATCTGTTGAGAGTGTGCCAACCGGGCAGCGTAGAAGTGACCGAGTTCATGCGCATTGAACGGTTCAGCCACATCATGCACATTTCTTCGAGCGTAGAGGGCATGCTGCGCGAGGGCCAGAATTCCGTGGATGCGCTTCGCGCAACCTTTCCGGCGGGCACACTGAGCGGCGCACCGAAACCAAGAGCACTCGAGATCATCGATGAGCTGGAGCCGGTGCAACGTGGCGTGTACGGGGGCGTGGTGGGCTACTTTGGTCTCGCTGGCTCGGCAGACTTGGCTATCGCTATTCGCACCGCAACCATAAAAAACGGTGTGGCCATGGTGCAGGCGGGAGCAGGGGTGGTTGCTGATTCCGTTGCCGAAAGCGAGGATGCCGAGTGCCGCAGCAAAGCGGCGGCTCCGTTGCGTGCCGTTGCGATTGCAAACACGCTGCACCAACTCGGTGGGGCTCATGCGATCTAAACGTGTGCTCATCCTTGCCATAGCTCTGGTCGCAGGGGCGACACTGCTGGCAGCAACCCAGGTGTGGGTGACGCTGCAATTTGCCGAAGGGGCAGCAGCGGTAGCCAGCATTTCGCTTGCAGGCGCTGGTCTCAACCCGGCTCTGTCGCCGATCGCGGTTGCAGCATTCATTGCAGCGATTACTCTCACCATTGCTGGCAAAGTGTTTCGTCTGGTGCTTGCCGCCCTAGTGGCACTGCTTGGGGCCGCGTCTGTGGCAATTGCGCTGGTCGTGCTCCAATCACCTCTGACCAGTGCCGGCGCTCGCATCGCAGAGGTCACTGGCATTTCGGGTCAAGGGCAAGTCGAAATTGTGAGTGGGGTGACGCTCACCCCCTGGCCCTTCGTGGCTGCCGCTGCTGGAGCTTTGCTGCTGTTTCTTGGTCTTTTTTCGCTCACTCAAGTCTCGAAATGGCACACTGCGGGGCGCAAATACGATTCCGCCGACGGTCGCAGGGTGTCACGAACACGTTCCACCTCCGCGAGCGATCCAGATCGCATAGCTGACTGGGATGCGCAAAACGACGGGGAAGACCCAAGCGTCATGCGCGACGAGCCGCTGTAAACTCGCAGCCACGCTGCAGAAACCGTTAGAATGAAACAGAACCACCACGTACAAGGAGTTTCATGAACACCCACCCCAATGATCCGGGTCACGGAGATTCACCTGCCGCTTGGACCGCAGTCACTGTGATGCTCGTTGGCATCGCTGCGGGTGCCGTCGCGTTCTTTTTGCAGCAGGCTTGGCTGGTCTGGATCTGTGCAGGTGTCGTGGTCTTCGGTGCTCTTCTTGGGTGGGTGCTCGCCAAGGCTGGGTACGGCGTGAAGGGTCCTAAATACACCCCGAAGACGCAAGAATAAAGGTGCTGGATCAGCTTCTCGCCGGGGCTCTGCAAGACGCGCGAGCACGCAGGCAGTTACGACCCTACTCTGAGGTAGAGGCTGCTGCCCTGCAGCGACCAGCGGCGTTAGACGCACTCGAATTTCTCTCACCGGCAGACCACATCAAAGTCATTGCAGAGGTGAAGCGAGCCAGCCCTTCCCGGGGTGACCTCGCCGAGATTCCTGAACCACACACCCTAGCTGCACAATACGAGGCCAGTGGAGCAAGCGCGGTCAGTGTCTTGACCGAAGAGCGCAAATTCAAAGGTTCACTCGAAGATCTTGAGGCGGTGCGCAAGGCGGTCAGCATCCCTGTGCTGCGCAAAGATTTTATTGGCGACGAATATCAGATATTTGAGGCTCGTGCAGCCGGCGCTGACATGGTGTTGTTGATTGTGGCTGCGTTGCCAACTCACACGCTGCACAGCCTGTACCGTGTGATTCGCGAGCTCGGCATGACACCTTTGGTAGAGACCCACTCGGCTGAAGAGGTTGAGCGAGCTGTCGATTTGGGTGCGCAACTCATCGGGGTGAACGCACGAAATCTGAGCACGTTTGAACTTGATCGTGAACTGTTTGGCCGTGTCGCTGATCAAATTCCGGCCGGAGTGATCCGGGTTGCTGAATCCGCTGTGCTCGATGTCAGCGACGTGGTGCGTTACCGTGAAGCAGGAGCTGATGCGGTGCTGGTCGGGGAGGCATTGGTGACGGGCGACCCCGCCGCCACACTGAAAAGTTTTTTGAACGTCTAGGCAAGGGTCATCATGACAACACAACACAGCGCTGAAACCGTCGTTTCGCTGCGTGACCAACACGGCCCGTTTTTTGGTGAGTACGGCGGCAGATTCATGCCCGAATCGCTCATTGCCGCCATTGACGAACTGACCGAAGCCTATGAGGCAGCAAAAAAGGACCCCGCGTTCCATGCGGAACTCGATGAGTTGCTGCGCAATTATTCCGGCCGCCCTTCGCCAATCACCGAGGTGCCAAGATTTGCAGAGCACGCTGGTGGTGCGCGCATATTTTTGAAACGTGAAGATCTGAACCACACCGGTTCTCACAAAATCAATAACGTGCTTGGTCAGGCGTTGCTCACCAAACGCCTCGGCAAAACTCGTGTCATTGCTGAGACCGGGGCCGGTCAACACGGTGTGGCAACTGCTACCGCAGCCGCACTGTTTGGGTTCGAGTGCACCATCTATATGGGCGAGGTTGACACCGAACGTCAGGCGCTCAACGTGGCTCGCATGCGCCTGCTCGGCGCTGAGGTCGTGCCAGTGAAAACTGGCTCCCGCACGCTCAAAGATGCCATCAACGAGGCGTACCGTGACTGGGTGTCAAGTGTGGAACAAACCAACTACATGTTTGGCACCGCAGCAGGCCCACACCCGTTTCCGGCGATGGTTCGAGATTTTCAAAAAGTCATCTCTGAAGAAGCCCGTGAGCAACTCCTTTCTGCAACCGGTCGGCTTCCAGACGCCGTCGTGGCGTGTGTGGGCGGGGGCTCAAACGCCATTGGCATGTTCGATGCGTTTCTCGACGATCCGGGTGTGCAGTTGTTTGGGGTCGAAGCAGCAGGCGATGGGGTCGACACCGAACGTCACGCGGCTTCCATTGAACGCGGTCGCCCGGGCGTACTGCACGGTGCCCGCAGCTACGTGCTTCAAGACGAAGACGGTCAAACCATAGAGTCTCACTCCATTTCTGCCGGCCTCGATTACCCCGGTGTTGGGCCGGAACACGCGTGGCTTGCCGACATTGGGCGGGCGAAATACATCCCGGCAACCGACGACGAGGCTATGCAAGCTCTGAGGTTGCTCAGTCAAACCGAGGGCATCATCCCTGCCATTGAAACTGCACACGCGCTCGCTGCGACGCTGCGACTCGGCCGCGAAATGGGCCCTGACGCCATCATTGCGGTGAATCTCTCTGGTCGCGGCGATAAGGACATGCAGACTGCTGCCGAATATTTCGGCCTGCTCGACGGTGGCGCAAAAAAATGAGTGACCACCACTCGCAGGTTGAGTCGGCAATTCTTGCTGCTAAAACAGAGCGCAAGGGCGCCCTGGTGGGCTACCTACCGGTCTCTTTTCCTGATCTAGATACCAGCATCGAAGCCGCCGTTGCCATGGCACACAACGGTGTTGACGTGATTGAGTTTGGGGTGCCCTACAGCGATCCCGTCATGGACGGGCTCGTCATTCAGCAGGCTACGCAGACCGCGCTCGAAAATGGCTTCAAAATCGGCGACGTGTTCGAGGCAGTTCGCAGAGTGCGTGAGCAGGTCGACACCCCAGTCTTGGTCATGACCTATTTCAACCCAGTGGTGCAGTACGGGGTTGAGCGTTTCGCCGCCGATCTCGCAGCTGCCGGTGGCGCGGGTCTCATTACGCCCGACATCACCCCGGAGTCTGCTGGCGAATGGATGGACGCAAGCAATCGACACGATCTCGATCGGGTGTTTCTTGCTGCGCCAACCAGCAGTGACGAACGCTTGAAAATGATCACCGGCGCCAGCACAGGGTTTGTGTACACCGTTTCCACCATGGGCATTACGGGGGAGCGGGAATCACTCGACCTGGCAGCTCGCACTCTGACGCAGCGTCTCCGAGAGAACGGCGCAGATTTGGCCTGTGTGGGCATCGGCATTTCAACGGCCGATCACGTTTCCTCAACCCTCGACTATGCAGACGGTGCGATTGTCGGAACGGTGTTTGTGCGTGCGCTTGCCGAGGGTGGTGTTGAGCAGCTTGCCAGTACAGTTCGCGAGCTAGCCAATGGAACTGCGAAGTGATCGCTTTCGTGGCCCCGCTAAGCTTATGTGTGTTCTCGGCGCGCTCGCGCTCTGTGTTTGAAAGTGCGGTTCATGGTTCTTCCAACTAGCATTCCTAGCCCCGAGCTGCAGTTTTTGCAGATCGGTCCGTTTACCGTTTACATCTATGCCCTGTGCATACTTGCCGGCATCATTGCAGCCTGGGTGTGGACGGCAAAACGGCTCGAACAGCGCGGTGGCGATAGCGGTGCAGCAATCGACTTCACCGTTTGGGCGGTGGTGCTCGGCATTTTGGGTGCTCGCCTGTATCACGTGCTGACGCACTGGGGCGACTACTTCGGTCCGGGCAAAAACGTGCTCGAAGTGTTTGCCTTCTGGAACGGCGGCATTGCCATTTTTGGCGCACTTATCGGGGGCGCGATCGGTGTATTGATTGCCTCTCGCCTGACCGGCATTCGTTTTTGGTCGTTCGCCGACGCGCTCGTGCCTGGTCTACTCTTGGCACAAGCCTTCGGTCGTCTCGGCAACTGGTTCAATCATGAACTCTTTGGTGGCCCAACAACACTGCCGTGGGGCCTCGAGATTGAAATTTCGAACCCTGCGTTTCCGATTGGGTTACCAGAGGGCACTCTGTTTCATCCGACCTTTCTCTATGAGATCGTCTGGAACTTGCTTGGCATCGTGTTGCTCTTGTCAATAGAGCGCAAATGGCGACCTCGGTGGGGCAAGTTCTTCGGCATGTATCTCGTGTGGTACGGCGTCGGAAGGTTCTTCATTGAGGGCCTCAGGGTTGACCCGAGCCTGGTATTTTTTGGGCTGCGCAGCAACGAAATCACTGCGCTTCTTGCCGTGGTGCTCGGCATTGTCATCATCTTGGTGCAGCGTCGACGTCACGTCGGAATTGAAACTTCGATCTATCTCCCCGGGCGCAACAATCCGCTCGACAACACCGACAAGTTCACTGCAAACCCAGACGAGTTTTATCACGTGCTAGAGAAAAGGTAATTTATGCGCCACGCCAAGATCGTCGCTACATGGGGTCCGGCCGTTTCAAGCTACGACCGAACCCTGGAACTGATCAGGGCAGGGGTGAACGTTGCGCGACTGAACATGTCACACGGCACCTACAACGTGCACGAAGGCATTTTTCGCAATATTCGACGCGCTGAAAACGAAGTTGGTCGACCAATTGCTGTGCTCGCTGATTTGCAGGGGCCAAAGATTCGGCTTGGCAAATTTGCAGAAGGTCCCTACGAGCTTGAAGAGGGTGATGAATTTGCCATCACCACTCGAGACATCGTTGGCGATCGAACAATTTGCGGCACCACCTATTCCGGGTTGATCGGCGACGTGAAGGTCGGTGATCCGCTGCTGATCGACGATGGCAAAGTGACCCTGCGCGTGGTGAGCGTGGCAGATGACACGGTGCATACGGTGGTCGAGGTTGCTGGTGCGGTGTCGAACAACAAGGGCATCAACCTTCCGGGCGTGGCAGTCAACGTGCCTGCGCTCTCTGAAAAAGACGAGGCAGACCTGCGTTGGGCCGTGCACCTTGGCGTCGATTACATTGCTCTGTCGTTTGTGCGTGATGCGTCAGACATCGATCGTGTGCACGAGATCATGGCAGAAGAGGGCATCACTTTACCCGTCATTGCCAAAATCGAGAAGCCTCAGGCCGTCGAGCACCTGGAAAACATCACCGATGCTTTTGACGGCATCATGGTGGCTCGCGGTGATCTCGGTGTGGAAATGCCGCTCGAACAGGTTCCTTTGGTGCAGGCTGAGGCCATTGCCATCGCCCGCCGGCATGCCAAACCAGTCATTGTGGCTACGCAAGTCTTAGAGTCGATGATCGAGAACCCACGCCCCACGCGGGCTGAGGCCAGCGACTGTGCCAACGCAGTGCTCGACGGTGCAGATGCGGTGATGTTGTCTGGTGAGACCAGCGTGGGCGCTTACCCGGTGCAGGCAGTGCAGACGATGGCCCGCATCATCGAGGCCACAGAAGATCACGCACTGAGTCGCATCGAACCCTTGAAAGCTAGCCCTCACACCCAGGGCGGCGCGCTCACGCTTGCCGCTTCTGACGTTGCCGAGTTCGTGAATGCTCGTTTTGTGTGTGTCTTCACCGAGTCGGGTGACACGGTTCGTCGTTTTTCGCGACTTCGCAAACCGATGCCCATTTTGAGTTTCACTCCCAGCAAGGCCATTCGCCGACGCATGGAGCTGACCTGGGGCGCGAAGAGTTTTGAGGTGGCTCGGGTCTACAGCACCGACGAGATGTACGCTCAAATTGACGAGGTGTTGCTCGATCGCAACCTCGCAGAGCGCGGCGAGACGGTCATCGTGGTAGCCGGTTCACCTCCCGGCATTGTCGGTTCCTCGAACACGCTGCGCATCCACCGCGTTGGCGAGTCCCTGGAGGCGCTGCCTGAGCAGCAAAACCAGAGCCCGCTGATCGGGCGGGGTCGAATACCGTTGTAACGTGCCGGATGCGGGACTTGAACCCGCACGTCTTGCGACACCGCATTTTGAGTGCGGCGTGTCTGCCAATTCCACCAATCCGGCGCAACTTTTCTAGCTTACCGCACTGAACCGGCCGTCATCGCACGCTGGTGGTTCAGGCACGGCACGCTAGCGGGTTCAGGCACCGCATCGGGTTGTGCGACGGCGAAGTGGTTGTGCGGCAGCGCAGAAAAGCTCGCTTGGCTGAGATGTGCTTCAGCCAGAGAGACTAAACTGTTCACCATGACTGAGTTACAGCCCGAACCCCGCACTGCACGACGTGTAGTGGTCGCCGAAGATGAGTCACTCATTCGTCTTGACATCGTTGAAACCCTGCGTGACAACGGGTTTGATGTGGTGGGCGAGGCTGGCGATGGTGAAGAAGCCGTGCGTCTCGTCGAAGAACTGCGCCCCGACCTTGTGGTCATGGATGTGAAGATGCCCAAACTTGATGGCATCTCAGCGGCTGAACAGATCAACAAAGAGTTTATTGCCCCGGTGGTGCTGCTGACCGCGTTCAGCCAGCGTGAGCTTGTCGAACGAGCCGGTGAGGCCGGCGCACTGGCTTATGTAGTGAAACCGTTTACCCCCGCAGACCTGATCCCTGCAATCGAGATCGCCATGTCGCGTTTTCAGCAAATCGTCGCTCTCGAAAACGAGGTCGCCGATCTGGCTGAGCGATTTGAGACCCGCAAACTGGTTGATCGGGCGAAGGGCATTTTGAACGAAAAGATGGGCCTCACTGAACCCGAGGCATTCCGTTGGATTCAGAAGGCATCTATGGATCGTCGGCTCACCATGCAAGACGTGGCAAAAACTATCATCGATCAACTGGGCACCCAAAAAGACTGACCCGAAACCGCCTGTCTCACTAGACTGAACGCATGTCATTCATTGAGGCCATTAACCTCGTCAAGACCTACACACCAAAGGGCGCTCCGGTGGTTCGGGCGCTTGACGGGTTGAACCTTGAGGTGCCTCAGGGCAGTGTTACCGCTCTGCTCGGGCCAAACGGTGCCGGCAAAACCACCACGGTGAAGGTGCTCACCACGCTCATTCGGCCAGATTCGGGTTCGGCGTTCATTGACGGGGTCGATGTGCTGGCAGACCCGCAAACCATTCGCCGAATGATCGGTGCGAGTGGCCAGTATGCCGCAGTTGATCAAAACCTCACTGGGTTTGAGAACCTGATGATGGTTGGCAAGCTCTATCACTTGGGTGCTCGTGTCGCCCGCCAGCGCGCCACGGAGCTCATCGAACAGTTTGATTTGGTTGAGGCTCAACATCGGCCGGTGAAGGGCTATTCGGGTGGCATGCGACGGCGCATCGACCTGGCTGGTGCGCTGGTCATCAACCCTCCTGTGCTGTTTCTTGACGAACCGACCACCGGGTTAGACCCTAGGAGTCGACTCGGATTGTGGGAGGTCATTGAACGACTCGTTGCCGACGGCACCACCGTGCTGTTGACGACGCAGTACCTTGAGGAGGCCGATCGGTTAGCTGATTCCATTTCAGTGATTGACAACGGCCAGGTCATTGCCAAGGGCACTGCAGATGAGTTGAAGGCTTCGGTGGGTGGGCTTCGGGTCGCGATCACACTCGTCGATGAGACTCAGGCCGACGACGCTCGCAGGCTGCTCGCCAGGTTTGGTTCTGGTGAACCAGCTGTGGCGGGTGGTCGCACCTGGGTGGTGCCAGTGACGGATGGCCCCGCAGCGTTGGCGGCGATTGTGAGTGCCGCTGCTGAGCAGGGCATTGGCCTGCACGATGCTGGCATGCGACGTCCGACACTCGACGATGTGTTTTTGCAGCTCACCGGCCATGCGGCTGAGGTCGACGAGCGAGATACAGAGAGTGCGGCCTAATGTCCACATTGACACCCCTTCCAGGCTCTGCCGTGTCGCGGTTTTTGAGCGACGGCTGGGTTACGACCTGGCGCAACCTGATGAAAATCATTCGGGTGCCCGAGATCTTGCTGTTTAGCCTCATTCAACCGATCATGTTCGTGCTGCTGTTCACCTATGTGTTTGGTGCGGCAATTGTGATTCCGGGTGAGGGGTACACCTCGTTTTTGATGGCCGGGATCTTCGCGCAGACCGTGGTCTTTGGCTCCACCTACTCGGGGTCGGCCATGGCGCAAGACCTCAAAGACGGCATTATTGACCGTTTTCGCACGTTGCCGATGAGCGGCGCTGCGGTGCTGGTAGGTCGAACCAACGGTGATCTTGTCATCAACACCCTGTCGATGTTGGTCATGATGGCCACTGGGTTTCTGGTTGGGTGGAGGGTGAATTCATCACCCGGTGAGTTCTTCGCGGGCGTGGCGCTGCTGTTGCTCTTTTCGTACTCGTTCTCATGGGTCATGGCGTTTTTGGGCATGTCGGTGAAGAGCCCTGAAATCATCAACAATGCGTCGTTTTTGATTCTGTTTCCGCTGACCTTTATCTCGAACGCGTTTGTTCCGAGCGAAAACCTTCCTGGTCCGCTTCGGGCGTTTGCTGAGTGGAACCCGGTGTCAGCGCTGGTACAGTCGGCGCGCGTTCTGTTTGGGAATGTTCCCCCCGGCACCCCGGTCGGGGATGCATGGCCGTCGCAGCACCCAATCGCTACCGTGTTGATAGGCGTGGTGGTGCTTCTGGCAGTTTTCGTGCCACTGTCGATTCGAAAATTCGCTACGCTTTCCCGCTAGACCTGCAAGACCTGCAAGACCTGCTAGATCCGCTAGACCCGCTCACATGCCCACTATGCGGCACTGTTGCGCACCGTCTTGAAGTAGTTCGTGATTCGAAGCGTTGAGCATCGTTGACCCGCCTCGTTGGTCACCACGATTTCGTGCACAGCGAGGGTGCGTCCAATGCTGATCGGGGTGCACACCCCGGTGACGATGCCTCTGGTTGCCGAGCTGGTGTGCGTGGCGTTTATGTCAACTCCGACTGCGACCGTTCCCTCGGGCGCCAAATAGTTCGCATGCATGGATCCCAATGACTCGCCGAGCACCGCATAGGCACCGCCATGAAGTAGCCCGAAAGGCTGGGTGTTGCCTTCAACCGGCATCGTCGCGACCGCATGATGCTCGTCGAACTCAACTATGGCGATGCCCATGCGTTGGGAAAGCGCCCCAAGCGCCTGATTGCTGAGGTAGAGTTCTGCGAGCTCCTCTCGGGTCAACTTGGACTGATTGAGATTGAACGACTCTGTCATGCGGTGTTATTCCTTTGCGTGCCTGCCAAGTGTCACGGTTGTTCAAGCGCTTGCTTACGGACCGCCCAGGCGCACTGGCAGTGTGACTTGTAGGCTTGGCTTGTGTCGACTACGTCTCAGCCTACTCTCATGCTCATTGACGGGCATTCGCTTGCCTACCGCGCGTTTTATGCGCTTCCCGTTGACAGTTTTCAAACCAATACCGGTCAACACACCAACGCGATTCACGGCTTTATTTCGATGCTCATCAACTTGCTGTCGAACGAAAAACCCGACGCGCTGGCGATTGCGTTCGACATTTCACGGTTCTCGTTCCGCACAGAACAGTACCCCGAATACAAGGGGACCCGCTCTGAAACTCCGCCTGAGTTCAAGGGCCAGGTTCCGTTGCTGCAAGAGGCGCTGCACGCCATGGGCATCCGCACCCTCGAAAAAGAAAATTTCGAGGCCGACGACATTCTTGCCACGCTGGCGACGAGGGGTGCTGCCGCTGGCTTCCGGGTGTTGGTGGTCAGTGGTGACCGTGACACCATTCAGCTCGTCAATGACGACATCACCCTGCTCTACCCGTCGAAACAGGGGGTCAGTGAGCTCACCCGATACGACACGGCGAAGGTTATAGAACGCTACGGCATCAGGCCCGAGCAGTACCCCGAAATCGCGGCGTTGGTCGGCGAGACGAGTGATAATTTGCCCGGCATACCGAGGGTTGGCGAAAAAACAGCAGTCAAATGGATCAACGAGTTCGGTTCGCTTGAGCAGCTGCTGCAACGCCAAGATGAGGTTGGTGGCAAGGTCGGTGAGAGCCTGCGCGAACACGCCCACCTAGCGGTGCGAAACCGAAAACTGAACCATTTGTTGCGCGATGTAGATCTTGACGTGAATCTTGACGATCTGACCAGGCAAGAGATTGACATGGATGCGGTTCGCGCCGTGTTCGGCAAGCTCGAGTTTCGCACGCTCTTGCAGCGGGTGGGCAAATTGGCTGGGGCAGATGCCGCGACTCTGCAGCCAACTTCAAGCTTCGACTCTGTGGTTGCCACGTTGCCTGAAGCGAAGCATTTGATTGACGAGGAGTTGGGCGACTGGTTGCAGAAGGCTGACACGCCAGCGGTGATCCTTGTGCAGCATGCGACCGGTTTCGAGGTTGGGCTTGCGACCTCCGATTCGACGGTCGCGTGCAACTGGCAACCCGGTGGTCGAGATTATGCCCAGTTGGAACACTGGTTGGCCTCAGATGCGCCGAAAGTGTTCTGGGACGCGAAACAACAGGTGAAGCTGGCGAGTGCAGCTGGTGTCAACATCAAGGGCATCGCCGGTGACGGTTTGTTGGCCTCATGGTTGCTGCACCCGAGCAGCCCCGAGAAATCCCTCGCCGAAGCGGTGGAACGTTTTCTTGGCGAAACACTGCCTGCGGGCGACCCAAACCAGTTGTTGCCCGACGAAGGGTCAATCGCCGGACCAGAGGTGCAGGCCTGGTATCTGGTGCGGTCTCACGCAGAGGCGGTGCGTCGTTTTCAGGGTCGCACCGAACACGTGTACCGCGAGATAGAGCTGCCGCTTGTGCCGGTGCTCGCTCGGCTTGAAGAGCGTGGTGTGCAGATTGACGTGCCGTTGCTCGAGGCGCACGTAGCGGAGCTTCGCGACCGGGTGCAAGAGCTTGAGCAACAGGCCTTCGCCTCGATTGGGCGTGAGGTGAACCTGTCGTCACCAAAGCAGCTGCAAGAAGTGTTGTTTGACGAGCTTGGCATGCCGAAAACACGCAAAACTCAGACGGGGTACACGACTGACGCTGCAGCGTTGGCTGAGCTGCAGGTCAAGAGCCCTCACCCTTTCCTTGATGCGTTACTGGCTCATCGCGACGTGAACAAGCTGCGCCAGATTGTAGAAACGTTGATCGGCGCGGTGCAACCAGATGGGCGCATTCACACCACACTGCTGCAAATAGGTGCCAGTACGGGGCGTTTGGCCTCAACCGACCCGAACCTGCAAAACATTCCGGTGCGCAGTGACGAAGGTCGTCGCATTCGCGAAGCGTTCATTCACGGGCCCGAGTTTGCCACGCTCATGACCGCCGACTACTCGCAGATTGAGATGCGCATCAT
Organism: uncultured Leucobacter sp.; assembly: GCA_964433255.1. Classification (GTDB taxonomy): domain Bacteria; phylum Actinomycetota; class Actinomycetes; order Actinomycetales; family Microbacteriaceae; genus Leucobacter. The sequence goes on along the minus strand of CAYSQG010000013.1, from coordinate 12,196 downwards.
GGCCCATTTGTCTGGCGATGAAGGGCTTATTAAGGCGTTTCGTGAGGGTGAAGACCTGCACCGGTTTGTGGGTTCGCGAATCTTCGATGTGGCACCTGACGAAGTAACGAGCGATATGCGGGCAAAGGTCAAAGCAATGTCGTATGGACTGGCCTATGGCCTGTCTGCCTTTGGGCTGGCGAAGCAGCTCGGCATTACTGGCGCTGAAGCGAAGCAACTCATGGCCGATTACTTTGATCGCTTTGGGGGAGTGCGCGACTATCTTCGCTCGGTGGTCGATCAGGCGAAGCAAGACCTGTTCACCGAAACCATTTTTGGTCGTCGCAGGCCATTTCCTGATCTCGCGAGCCCGAACCGCATTCTTCGTGAGAACGCCGAGCGTGCTGCGCTCAACGCACCAATTCAGGGTACCGCAGCCGACATTATGAAGCTTGCCATGATCGGGGTCGAACGTCGCATGCACGAGAGCGGCTTGCAATCTCGCATGCTGTTGCAGATTCACGACGAACTCATGTTTGAGGTGGTCGATGGCGAGTGGGAGCCGTTGCGTGACATTGTGCTGGAAGAAATGGGGGGCGCGGCTGAACTGTCTGTGCCGCTCGAGGTGCAGGTCGGTGGGGGGCCGAACTGGAACGCCGCCGCCCACTAGACGCGGGTCGGGGCGCGGTCGGGCATGCGCGCTGGGTGCGGCAGGGTACGCAAGCTCAGCGTGGGCTGGAGATCCGCGTAATTTCGCGATAGGCTGAGACGTCACATTCGTGACGACATTTACCATGTCCGCGTGCGGATATGCGCTCGGTTCGCCGAAATGGCGAATTTTGCGTGTGTGCGCCTGACCTACACATTTTCCAAGGACCATATACATGACGAACGCAACGACCGAAAAAGCAAGCAAGCAGGTCGCAATCAACGACATCGGCTCTGCCGAAGACTTTCTTGCAGCGGTCGAAAAGACCCTGAAGTTCTTCAACGACGGCGACCTCATCGAGGGCACCGTAGTGAAGATTGACCGCGACGAGGTGCTGCTCGACGTGGGTTACAAAACCGAGGGTGTCATTCCCTCACGCGAACTTTCTATCAAGCACGACGTGAACCCCGACGAGGTGGTCAAAGTCGGCGATAGCGTTGAAGCACTGGTGCTTCAGAAAGAAGACAAAGAGGGTCGCCTCATTCTTTCGAAGAAGCGCGCCCAGTATGAGCGTGCCTGGGGCGACGTTGAGCGCATCAAAGAGGTTGACGGCATCGTCACCGGCTCCGTCATCGAGGTCGTCAAGGGTGGGCTCATCGTCGACATCGGGCTGCGCGGCTTCTTGCCCGCTTCGCTCATCGAGCTGCGTCGTGTGCGCGATCTCACCCCGTACCTCGGCCAGGAGATCGAAGCCAAGATTCTCGAGCTCGACAAGAACCGCAACAACGTGGTGCTTTCACGTCGCGCCATGCTCGAAGAGACCCAGTCGGCTAGCCGTTCGTCGTTCCTCGCCGATCTCAAGCCCGGTCAGGTGCGCAAGGGTGTGATTTCTTCGATCGTGAACTTCGGAGCATTTGTTGATCTCGGCGGTGTCGACGGTCTGGTGCACGTGAGCGAGCTTTCGTGGAAGCACATCGAGCACGCCAGCGACGTCGTCGAGGTTGGCCAAGAGGTCACCGTGGAGGTGCTCTCAGTGGAGCACGACCGCGAGCGTGTGTCATTGTCGCTCAAGGCCACGCAAGAAGATCCTTGGCAGCTGTTCGCTCGCACCCACGCGATCGGTCAGATCGCCCCAGGTGTGGTCACCAAGCTGGTTCCGTTCGGTGCGTTCGTTCGGGTTGCCGATGGCATCGAGGGCCTCGTGCACATCAGCGAGCTCTCGGGTCAGCACGTTGAACTGGCTGAACAGGTCGTCAAAGCCAACCAAGAGGTCTTCGTCAAGATCATCGACATCGATCTCGAGCGTCGCCGCATTTCTCTCAGCCTCAAGCAGGCCACCGAGAGCGTCGACCCAGAGGGCACCGAGTTCGACCCCGCACTCTATGGCATGGCCGCAGAGTACGACGAAAAGGGTGAATACAAGTACCCCGAGGGCTTCGACCCCGAGACCCAGGAATGGAAAGAGGGCTTCGAGGCTCAGCGCGAAGAGTGGGAGAAGCAGTACGCCGAAGCTCAGGCGCGCTGGGAGACCCACAAGAAGCAGGTTGCTGAGATGGCTCCCATCGAGGCACTTGAGTCAAGCGAAGAGTCAGGTTCGAACTTTGGCAGCGACGCTGCAGAGTCTTCTGGCACGCTTGCTGACGACGAGGCACTTGCTGCGCTCAAAGAGCAGCTCGAGGGCAACTAACCGCTTTCTCGTTTCACATTTCACTCAGGTGGCCCGGTTCCGAAAGGTTCCGGGCCATCTGGTTTGATAGGGGTATGAAACTTTTGGCAGTGAGCGGCGGCATTGCTTCGGGCAAATCCACCATTTCTCGTAGGTTTGTCGAACTCGGGGCTGTGCACATCGACGCGGATCAGCTCGCCCGAGCAGCGGTCGAACCGGGGAGTCGCGGCCTTGAGGCGGTGCGAGCACGATTTGGCGATGAGGTAATTGCCCCGGACGGTTCGCTGGATCGCGCAGAACTGGCGTCGATCGTGTTTCAAGACCCCGAAAAGCTCGCCGCACTAGGCGAGATCGTGCACCCGGAGGTTCGGCGATTGTTCAAAGAGCGTCTGGAAAGCATAAAGCGCGAAGATGCCGATGCGGTGGTCATCTATGACGTTCCGCTGTTGGTTGAGGCGAGCCCCGCCGGCGACTGGGATCTTGTGGTCATGGCTGAAGCGCCAACCCAAACGCGCATTGAGCGCATGGTGAATTTGCGCGGAATGAGCCGTGAAGATGCCGAGCGCCGAATCGCGAATCAGGCTGACGATGAGTCACGTCGTGCGATTGCCGATGTGGTGGTCGATACCGGTGGCAGCGAACAACACACGCTGCAGCAAGTTGACGAGATTTGGCGCCGTTTGCTAATGGAATCGTCTCGCTGACGGGCCCCCAAATGCGTCACATGCGTCGCAGCTCGGCAAACCAGTCAAGCTGCACCTGAGCGATAACGGCGATGACTAGGGCGCTGAAGAAGATCAGCACCCATGACCACGAGTAGAGCTGTTGAAACACACGCTGTGCCCTCGGTGGGAGGTGTGTGTCTCCGACCGCGTGTGGGCGCAAGAAGTTGATCCACCACAGTGGAATGACCGCTGACCACACCACCATGCACCAGGGGCAGAGGGTGCCGAGCGAAAAGATGCTTTGGTAGCTCAACCAATAAATAAAGCCGAAGGCAAACAGCAATCCGGTTTGATAAAGCCACCAGAACCAAGGCGCGAATTTGGCGCCGGCCAGCAACGCAACGCCTACAGCGATGGGCGCGACGAACGCAGCCACTCCGACGATGGTGTTGCTGAAGCCGAACACCGATCCCTGCCAGCTGCCCATATTTGGTCCACAGGTTACCAATATGCTGACTGAACAGTTCGGCACATATTCGGGGTTCTTGAGCACCTTGATAAATTCGGTGAGCAACTCAAATGCCGCAAACCACCCAACAATGCCCGCGGCAATGTTAAATATCGCGAAGCCGAAATTCTTGCGCCAGGATCGGTGTTCTGTCGTTTCAACCGTGCTCACAGGTGTAAGCCTACAGAAGGTGAGCTGAATACTTTTTGAGTGGGGCGTGCCATAATGGTGTTGTTGCCTCGCGTGAAACATACGCCCGGCACACAAGCTTTTTGGTCACGCGAGTCGTGGTCAGCGGTCAGATAACGACCAATTGAGGGCATCCGCCCTCTGCAATAGGTTTTGCGGCACACGTGCCGCCTAATAAGTGGGCCGAGCATGTTGCCGGTCAGAGGAGTGCACCAGAAATGGTGAATGAAATCGAATTTTCAAATCAAAACACTGTTGACGACGCAACCGAAACTCAGCTGAGCGCAGCAGAATTCGCACAGCCGAGTGCGGCTCATGAAGCACAGCCGAGTGCGGCTCATGAAGCACAGCCGAGTGCGGCTCATGAAGCACAGCCTGCTGTGACGTATCACCATGCGCAGGCATCCGAGTCAGCTGAGGTCTCCAACTTCACCGAGTCTGCCGTTTCTGCTGAGGCGAACAACCCGAAAGAGCAAAGCGATTCTGCCGCAACTGGTGAGGATGCCGTGGCAAGTCAGGTAGTCCCTCCAAGTGAGTCTGCTGAGCCCACCGCACCGAGTGAGCCACCAGTGCAACTCGTGTTGCCACTTGCCGACATGACTCCCGAAGAACGTTTTCGGGCCACCACACGACTGATTTTCCTCGCCCCCGATGTTCCTCCGGTGCAGCCGCGTCAGCGCCGCAGTGAGATGCGGCAGCTCGACGACATGCTTGATCGTCAGTTTTCTCGAGGACGTAACGGCCGCGATACACGTGATGGACGCGACGGCCGTGATGGCCGCGACCCCCGCGACAACCGCGAGGTTCGTGACTCGCGCGACGTGTTTGACGATCGAGCGGATCGTTTTGATGACGAGCGCAATCAACCTGCAACCAGACGCCGCAACCGTCGACGTGACTCTGCCGATGCACTCTTTGACGAGGAAGGGTCGCGTCGATCCTCGGCACCACTCATTACCGAGCCGCAAAAAATCAGTGGATCAACTCGGCTTGAAGCCAAAAAGCAACGCCGTCGCGATGGCCGGGACGTCGGTCGACGTCGCCGAATGGTCATCACGGAGAGCGAGTTTCTTGCTCGTCGCGAGTCTGTCGATCGCGAAATGATTGTGCGCACCTCGGCTGACCGCATTCAGATCGGTGTGCTCGAAGACAAGGTGCTCGTTGAGCACTACATTGCGCGCTCAAGCGAGTCTTCTCTCATTGGCAACGTTTACCTTGGCCGGGTGCAAAATGTGTTGCCCAGCATGGAGGCAGCATTTGTCGACATTGGCCGTGGTCGCAACGCAGTGCTCTATTCGGGTGAGGTTGACTGGAGCGAGTTTGAGGGCGGATCAACCGCTCGTCGCATTGAAAATGCTTTGAAGCCGGGCGACCAAGTGCTCGTGCAGGTAACCAAAGATCCTGTTGGCCACAAGGGTGCTCGACTGACCAGCCAAATTTCTTTGCCCGGTCGTTTCTTGGTGTACGTGCCTGGTGGGGCAATGAACGGCATTTCGCGAAAATTGCCTGACACCGAGCGTGCGCGTTTGAAGAAAATTTTGAAAGAGGTGCTTCCGAGTGGTGCCGGTGTAATTGTTCGCACCGCAGCCGAAGGGGTGACCGAGGAGCAGGTGACGGGTGACGTGCAGCGTTTGACCCGCCAGTGGGAGACCATACAGGCGCGGTCTGAAAAAGAAACCGGCCCACAACTGCTGCACTCAGAGCCTGACATGCTGATCAAGATCATTCGTGACGTGTTCAACGAAGACTTTCACAAGATGATCATTCAGGGTGAGGACACCTACAAAATAATCGAAGACTATTTGCAGGCAGTTGCTCCTGAACTGCTTGAACGTGTCGAGCGGCACGAGTCTGCAAAAAATATCTTTGATGAGTACCGCATCAACGAACAAATTGTGAAGGCCCTCGACCGCAAGGTCTGGCTGCCCTCGGGCGGTTCATTGGTCATTGATCGCACTGAGGCGATGACGGTCGTCGACGTGAACACCGGCAAATTTGTTGGATCTGGTGGCAACCTCGAAGAGACTGTGACGAAGAACAACCTCGAGGCGGCCGAAGAAATTGTGCGACAACTGCGTTTGCGTGACATTGGCGGCATCATTGTCATCGATTTCATTGACATGGTGCTCGAATCAAACCGTGACTTGGTGTTGCGCCGTCTGGTTGAGTGCCTGGGACGAGATCGCACCAAGCACCAGGTGGCAGAGGTCACCTCTCTTGGATTGGTGCAGATGACCCGCAAGAAACTCGGCCTTGGGTTGCTTGAGTCGTTTAGTGAACCGTGCGAGGTGTGTGCCGGTCGTGGCGTCATCGTGCACCACGACCCAGTGATCAGACACCGGTCTGAGCCAGCGGTGCGCAGCAAACGAAAGAGCTCGACTTCAACGCAGGCTTCAGCACCTCAGGCCCACGCAATTACCGATCAATCACGATCGGCCCTTGCGAAAATAGCGGCTTCCACCATTGCCGGGGTGACTGATTCTGCTGCAGATGCGATCGCTGAAAAGTCAGATCAGCTCTCAGATCACACCGCGGTGGCCGCTGAGACCAAGTTGGCTGAACCGAAGGTGAAAAAAACCCGCTCCACGCGCACGAGGGCTACTCAACCAGTGGTCTCTCAGGATGGGCAGGACACCCAGCTCGCTTCTGAGGCCAACAATGAAACCAATGTGTCTGATACGGCACCAACAAGCCCCAAAGCGACATCGGTCATTGGCGAGCGCAAATCGAGCGCAGAAGACTTGCTCGTGTCTGTGCTTGAAGCGCTGCCTCCTGCTCCTGAACCTGGCACTCGGCGACGGGCCAGTCGCAGGGCGAGCACTCCTCAAGCTAGCCCCTCAGACCCTGATCTCATTTGACCGAGACGTCAACATGAGATAAAGTTGAACCTTGGTGTTGCTTGTAATTGAGCCATCAAGCGTGCCGCACTTGCGGTCGCGCTGAAAAATTTTGGCGGTTTTCCGCATGCAGTGTTCATTCGTTTCACGAAGAAAAAGGTAGACAAGTGGTTTTCGCAGTTGTGCGCACAAGCGGCCGTCAAGAAAAGGTCGAGGTTGGTTCGATCATCACCGTGAACCGGGTTTCAGGTGACGACAAGGGCAAACTCGAGCTCCCTGCAGTGTTGCTTGTTGATGGCGACACTGTGACCACCGACCCGTCAAAGCTTGCAAAAGTCAAGGTGACCGCCGAGGTGCTGAACGACCTTCGTGGGCCGAAGATCGTCATCCAGCGTTACAAGAACAAGACCGGGTACAAGAGCCGCCAGGGCCACCGTCAAGATCTGACTCGCCTCAAGATCACCGGCATTAAGTAACCCACAAGCATCATTTAGCCTTCGCGCAACCGATCCCTTCGCGCAAAGTTTTAAGGAGACAGAAAAATGGCACATAAGAAAGGTGCGAGTTCGACTCGCAACGGTCGTGACTCAAACGCACAGCGCCTCGGTGTGAAGCGTTTTGGCGGTCAGCAGGTCAACGCAGGCGAAATCATTGTTCGTCAGCGTGGCACCCACTTTCATCCGGGTGCCAATGTTGGCCGCGGCGGAGACGACACCCTGTTTGCTCTTGCTGCAGGCGCGGTTGAATTCGGTGCCAAGGGCGGCCGCAAGGTTGTCAACATTGTGACCGCAGCCTAACTAGCGGTGTTCGGCAAGGCGGGCTTCGGCTCGCCTTTTGCCATTTCTAGACATATGTTCGCGAAAGGAGAGACACGCTATGGTGACGTTTGTTGACCGAGTGCAGGTGCATCTGCAAGCTGGACGTGGCGGCAATGGTTGCGTCTCGGTGAAACGCGAAAAGTTTAAACCCCTTGCTGGCCCCGATGGGGGGAGCGGTGGGCACGGCGGTGACGTCGTGCTGGTCGCTGATCCGCAGGTCACCACGCTGCTCGACTTTCACCGAAGCCAGCACCTCAGCGCCGAAAACGGGGGTTTCGGCATGGGTGGTCATCGTGACGGTACACACGGCGCAGATCTGCTGCTGTCGGTGCCGGTTGGAACGGTGGTCAAAAACGAGCAGGGTGAGACCGTGGTTGACCTCACCGAGGCCGGAACACGGTTTGTCATAGCCAAGGGTGGCATTGGCGGGCTCGGCAACTCTGCCCTGGCTAGTGCAAAACGTAAGGCACCCGGGTTCGCACTACTCGGAACCGAGGGCCAATCAGGCTCTGTCACGCTCGAACTGAAAACCATAGCTGACGTTGCTCTCGTTGGGTTTCCGTCAGCGGGCAAGTCCAGTTTGATAGCTGCACTCAGTGCAGCACGCCCCAAAATTGCAGATTACCCGTTCACCACACTGCACCCAAACCTCGGTGTGGTGCAGGTCGGCGAACATCGCTTTACTGTGGCGGACGTACCTGGCCTCATCGAGGGTGCGAGCGAAGGCAAAGGGCTAGGTCTCGACTTTTTACGTCACGTCGAGCGTTGTAGCGCACTGCTGCACGTGCTCGATTGCGCCACACTTGAGCCTGGACGGGACCCGCTCTCTGACCTCGAAATCATCAAAGCTGAGCTCGCCGCCTACCCTGTTCCAGAGGGGCAAACCCCGCTACTTCAGCGCCCACAGTTGGTCGCGCTCAACAAGATTGACGTGCCTGAGGGTCGTGAGCTCGCAGATTTTGTTCGACCCGAGCTCGAGGCACAGGGGTACCGTGTGTTCGAGATTTCAACGGTGTCTCACGAGGGCCTGCGTGAATTAAGCTTTGCGCTCGGTGAACTGGTCAGCGCTGCCCGTGCGGTTCAGATTGCCGCAGCCGAAATCAAACCCCGCATTGTGTTGCGACCAAAAGCTGTGAACGAGGCTGGTTTCACCGTCAAAATCGAGGGCGGAACGCACGGCACCCTCTATCGGGTGCTTGGTGAGAAACCCGAAAAGTGGGTTGCGCAAACTGACTTCACGAACGATGAAGCGGTGGGATACCTAGCCGATCGTTTGCACAAAATCGGCATCGACAATGCCCTGGTGAAGGCTGGGGCTGCGGCCGGCTCTACGGTAGTGATTGGTCCCGGATCCGGGGTCATTTTTGACTGGGAGCCCACGCTCACGAGTGCCGCTGAAGTGCAGATGGGTGCGCGCGGCAGCGACCTGAGGTTTGACCAGCAGGGGCGCCGCACCAACAAAGAACGCCGTGACGAATATCACGAAAGAATGGACGCAAAATCTGAGGCCCGTGCCGAACTCGAGCGTGAACGCGAGGCGGGTCTGTGGAGTGAAGATCAATGAACCTCGAACATGCATCACTGCCCAGGTTTGCCGGCACACGTGTCGTCGTGAAGGTTGGCTCGTCTTCGGTGAGCGGCGACAACGCGGCTCAGATTCCAAAGCTGGTTGACTCGCTGTCACGGCTGCACCAGGCAGGGTGCGACGTGATTTTGGTCTCGAGTGGGGCGATTGCGACGGGCGTGCCGTTTCTGAACCTCGCATCGAGGCCCGAAGATCTTGCCACCCAGCAGGCTGCGGCGGCCGTGGGCCAAAACATTCTGGTGAACCGATACCAGCGGGCGTTCTCTGGTCATGACGTCGTGGCGGGCCAGGTGTTGCTCACCTCGTGGGATCTGGAAAATGACACCCACCGCGCAAACGCGAAGCGCGCGTTGAATCGTTTGCTGGAACTTGGCATTTTGCCGATTGTGAACGAGAACGACACTGTCGCCACTCACGAAATTCGTTTCGGAGATAACGACCGACTCGCCGCGCTAGTGGCACGGCTTGTGGAGGCCGATCACCTGGTGCTCCTGTCTGACGTTGACGCCTTGTACACCGCCCCTCCCCAAAACGAGGGTGCGACGCGCATCGAATACGTGGCATACGGGGACCCACTCGCGGGTGTGGAGATTGGCTCAACCCAGTCTGGGTGGGGCACCGGTGGTGCTGCTACCAAAGTGCAGGCGGCTAGGCTCGCAGCAGATTCCGGCACTGAGGTACTGCTTACCGACACGCGACTGCTAGCCTCAGTACTCGACGGTGAAGATCACGGCACCGTGTTTGCTGCGAACCCTCGCACCGACAACTAGTGCGCGCATAGACTTGTGTCATGACGACTGACGCATTTCTTGACAAGTTAGAACGCGCACGTCGGGCCTCGAAGAAGCTCGCCACTGCGACCACCACCGCAAAAAACGCGGCCCTTGCTGCGATTGCCGACGAGCTCGAAGCTTCGGTTGACGAGGTGGTGCGTGCGAACGAAGTCGATATGGCAAACGGCCGCAAGGCGCAAATCGGCGAGGGTTTGCTTGACCGACTGCTGCTGAACGAGACCCGCTTGCGCGGTCTGGCCGATGCGGTTCGGCACGTAATTGGGCTGCCAGATCCGGTGGGTGAAGTGGTGCGCGGCAGCACGCTGGCGAACGGGGTGCAAATTACGCAAACACGGGTGCCGTTTGGGGTGGTTGGCGCCATCTACGAGGCGCGGCCGAACGTGACCGTCGACATTGCTGCTCTAGCGCTTAAGAGTGGCAACGGTGCGGTGTTGCGTGGTGGAAGTGCTGCCGAGCATTCGAACCGGGTGCTGGTTGAGCTGATCCAGCGGGCCATCTCGAAAGCTGGCCTCGACGGTGACGTGGTGCAAACCATCGACGAGTTTGGTCGCGAGGGTGCCAGCCGGCTGATGCGCGCGCGTGGCTATGTTGACGTGTTGATTCCTCGTGGATCAGCTGGGCTCATTTCGACGGTGGTGCAAGAATCGACCGTGCCAGTCATCGAAACCGGTTCGGGCATTGTGCACGTGTTTGTCGACGCCTCTGCCGACGAGCAGAAGGCCGTCGAAATTGTCAAAAATTCAAAGACCCAGCGACCAAGCGTGTGCAACGCGGCAGAAACCCTGCTCGTGCATCGTGATGCGGCCGATCGCCTCTTGCCAGTGCTGGCGCGCACCCTGCTTGACTCAGACGTGGTGCTCTATGGCGACGAACACGTGCGGCAGGTCTCATCAGACATTCACGAGGCGAACGATGAGGTGTGGGCAACCGAGCATCACGCGCTTGAAATGGGGGTGCGAGTGGTCGACTCGCTCGACGAGGCCCTCGCGCACATTGAACGCTACTCGACTCGTCACACCGAGTCGATCGTGACTGAAAATTACGAAAATGCCCAACGTTTTCTGGCAGAGGTCGATTCGGCGGTGGTCATGGTGAACGCCTCAACGCGATTTACTGACGGTGGCGAGTTTGGTTTTGGGGCAGAGGTCGGCATCTCTACCCAAAAGTTGCACGCCCGTGGCCCGATGGGCTTGCCTGAGCTCACCAGCACCAAGTGGCTTGTGCGGGGCAGTGGCCAGATTCGGGGCTGATGTGGCGCTCAGCCCAGGTCGCGGGGCAAACCCGCTAGACTGAAAGAGTCTGTACGACGATTATTTGTTTTTATCAGGGGTTTAGATGTTTTCTTTCGCAACTGCTGTTCTCGCTGCTGAGGGTGCACACCACGAGCTGAACCCGTTGTGGTTCCCAGCACCACTGTTTGGTTTGATCATGCTGCTGCTTCTGGCTTCCCTGGCTTTTGTCACTTTCACGTTCCGTGACGTTGCAAACCGCCATGCTGAAAAAGCTGAGGCTTACACCCGTGAGCACGAAGCTGACGAGCAGCACTAACTCGTTGATCGAAGCCCCTTTGACGCCTGGGTCTGCACGTCGTCGCATCGGTGTGATGGGTGGCACGTTTGACCCTATTCATTACGGCCACCTCGTTGCGGCGAGCGAAGTCGCTGACCAGTTCAAACTCGACGAGGTGGTCTTTGTGCCCACGGGCGATCCTTGGCAGAAGCGCAAGGTGACGCCCAGCGAGCACCGGTATCTCATGACTGTCATTGCGACTGCCTCGAATCCGAGGTTCACGGTGAGTCGCGCTGACATTGATCGTTCAGGTCCGACTTACACTGTTGATACGTTGCGTGATTTGCGTGCCACGTTTGCGGGTGAAGATCTGTATTTCATTTCAGGTGCCGATGCGGTGCAACAGATTGTCGATTGGAAAGACTCCAATCAACTCTGGGATCTTGCGCATTTTGTTGGTGTGACTCGACCGGGTCATGAGCTGTCACTTTCGGGCTTGCCGAGTGAACACGTAAGCTTATTAGAAGTGCCAGCGTTGGCAATCTCGTCGACCGATTGCAGAAGTCGTGTCGCGAACGGGCAACCAGTTTGGTATCTGGTGCCTGACGGCGTCGTGCAATACATCGCGAAGCACGGCTTATATCAATGGAAAGACAAATCATGAGTGACGTTGAAGAGGGCAGGCCACTCACCAGGCGCGAGATTCGCCTGCGTGAAATGGCGTCTGGCACGCTTCAAATTGAAGAGACACCTTCACCAGAACCGGTGCTTGAAGCCAGCGCCTCTGAAGTTGTCTCTTCTGAGCAATCTGCTGAGCAGGCTGCCGCGCTCACACCAAGGCAACAACGCAAACTTTTACGCATGAAGGAACGCAAGCAAGCGCGTCAAGAGGCCGCCGACGAGTCGCATGGCACCGCAGACGATTCGCATGACACCGCTGACGATTCTCATGACACCGCTGACGATTCGCATAACCAGTTGCTCGAAGGTCAGAGCC
>CAYSQG010000012.1:22117-32504 GCA_964433255.1 uncultured Leucobacter sp. | reverse complement strand
AGCGCTTGAACTGGGGGTGATGCGTTGACAGGTTTCAACCAGGAAAAGCCCGCACACCACGTTGCCGCGTCACGTCTCGGCAACGCCGTAATCGCGGTGAGTGCATCCAAGACTGCTGCCAAAAATGGTGCCGAATGTATGGCGGTGCGAGTTCCCTGCGGAAGGAATAAAGGCGATGACTTCACCCGATAGCGCTTCTGGCGTGAAGCTCACGCCAGAACAAAAAGATCAATTTCTAGCGAATTGGCTTGAAAAATGCCAGAAGTTGCGCCTCAGTCGTCTTTGGGGTCATGCGTAACGTCTCTCGATTAGTTCTCTCACGATGCGAACCTATTGGTATACAAGCTACTAGGAACCCCCGACTTCACTTCTCGACAAGCCGAATGAACCCGCTCAGCAGCGCAAGATCTGTGACCGTGCCGGGCAAAAATTCGGTCAGCTCAGGCGAATAGAACAGGTATGCGGCGCACTTCGCCCTCGAGATAGCCACGTTCAAGCGGTTGCGCATCAGCAGAAACTCGATGCCACGCGGAACATCTGCCGCTGACGAAGCCGCCAACGACACAATCGCCACCGCGGCCTCCTGCCCCTGAAACTTGTCAACCGTGCCCACCGGAATTTGATTGAACCCTGCCTCGTCAAGCTTTTCGCGAATCAGGTTCACCTGAGCGTTATATGGGGCAACCACGATGATGTTCTCGTCGACTTGCTGCAGCGGAGTGCGGGTTGGCACCCCATCAACCTCTTCGACCCACGTTTTGGTCAGCAGCTCTCTCACCAGCTCCACCACCGCATCGGCCTCCTCTACCGACGAGGTCGCGTTGTGGTGGTGAACGATAGGCATCGGGTAGAACCCAGACTCCACCCCTTCTATATGACGATCGTTGCCGATGCTCTGCAACTGGCCATCGTACGACAGTGCCGACACCACCTGACACACCCTGGGGTCCATGCGCCAACTCGTGTCAAGAAAGTAGCCAAACTCCTGTGGCAACACTTCGGCATCACCGATGAGCCACCCCAGCGCCGAGGTGTCCACCGGTTCGGGGTGCACCCCCTGACTGACCTGCGGCAGTTGTTGCGGGTCCCCCAACAACAGCAGGTGTTTCGCCACCACCGAACAGGCAAGCGTGTTCGCCAGAGAGAACTGCCCCGCCTCGTCTATCACCAGCAAATCAAATGTGCCCCGGTCGAAGAAATTTTCGTTCGTGAAGGTCCAAGCCGTGCCGCCGAAGACGACACCCCCGGGCTGGGCCACAAACTGTTTCGCTTTCGCGTCTCGCAACTCTTGCCAATTGGGTGACTGAGTGCTCTCACCACGTTTTGGGGCTTTGCCAAGTCGGTCAGCACCCAGCCCACATTTCACCAGTGCGCTGAGCATGTTCTCAACGGTGGCGTGTGATTGGGCAACAACCGCAATCTTCCATCCGTGCGTGCGCACCAGCTCAGCAATGACGTGCGAACCAGTGAACGTTTTGCCGCTGCCAGGCGGCCCCTGCACGGCGATATACGAAGATTTTGAGTGTAAGAGGCTCTCGATAATTGCCGCAGCAGTGTCGCCGTGTGACACCTTGGCTAACCCGCCACCGCTCGGCTCGCTGCGACGCAAGATGTCAATGGATGCAAGCTGGGCGGGCTCAGGCCAAGCCTGCAACACCTGTTCACCGACCTCTCGAATGGCGGCCTGCAACTTTTCAGTGTTCGGTGGCGACCCCGGCGTCAACGCCATCGGTGAACCAGTGAAATCATTCGGGCCCATGCCATTTTCTGCAAGGAATGACTTGCTCAATGACTCTTGCACGCGAATCGTGCTGCCATCGAGCACTTCCAACACCTGCACATTCATGGTTCTGCTGCTGCCAGCCGAACCACCCTCGGGAAGACCCTCGGTGCCCGCGTCATACACCGCGAACACCGTGGAGTCTGAGGTGATTTTGCTGCCCGGTGCTGGGGTGGTGTGCAAGAGCAACGTGCGGTAAAAGTTGGTTTTGCGGGGAGACTCGACCCATTCGGTCTCGACATCAACCGCATCTACGACATAGACGTCTCTCGTGTCTTGCCACTCCTCGATCGGCTGCTCCAGCCTGGCAAAGTGTTCCCACCAAAACGCTTTGTGTTCCCGGCGGTGAAATTCGATGGCTGTGGCCGCCAGTGCGACCGCGCGCTGCTCAGGTGTTCGTTCGTCACGTTCAGTGCCTGCGATCAGACTCAGCAGTTGCACCGTCAGTTGGTCGGCAGGCTGATCTGCCTCACGTTCTTTTTTTTCGGCCACCTGGCCAATCTGCACGCCATGCGTGGTGGCCTGTGCGACCAACCAGTTGCGCAGTGCGAGCGTTGATCTGCAGTCATAGGCGTTGTATTGCTCAATGTCTTTGAGTTTGGCCTCGGCCAGGTCGAGTGCACCGGCATCGCGAAGCTCACAGTAGTTCGCATATTCCACCACCGAATCAGCAGCGTTCGACACGCCATCACGCTCATCGTCACCCATATAGAGGGGTTCCAGTTTTTTGAGCGAATAACTCGACCAACCGACACAAAAGGCTTGCTTGACCAGCGGGTACAGGTCGACCAACACCCCGTCACTGACGAGACGGTCAACCAGCGCTTCACCAACCCCATGCCTCGCAGCAAGTGAGAGCAGATGCGTTTTCTCGTAGGCCGCGTAGTGGTAAATGTGCATGTCAGGGTGCTGCTGCAGCCGTGCCTCAACAAATGCTAAAAAGTCTTCGAGTGCCCGTTTTTCTTCAGCAAGATTGTGCGCCCAGAACGCGGTGAACTTTTGGTGATCGTCAACGAGCCCAAATAGGTAATCGAGGTTCCACCGGTCACCCTCTTGATAGAGCGGGTCGCCCTCGAAGTCGAAAAAAATGTCACCCGGGTTTGGGGTGGGCAAATGTGCAAGCGCCCCAATCTTGTTGGGCACCACGACCGGAACTTCAGGGGTGGCCGAGTCTCTCGTCATCACCTGCGCCGTTGCCTGCGCCATGAGCGTCTGCAGTGTGCGATCTGGCAGCCCCTGCACCGACACACCGGTGTGCTCAGAGAGTGCCTGCATGGTCAAAATGCCAGCCTGCATGAGTTTGGCGCGCTGCGTCAGTCGCATGCCTGACACTTGCAACAGGTCGTCGTGCAACGGGACCTGTTCAGCACAGACCTCACACTTGCCACACGCAGCAAACTGGTCGTTGTTCCATGCCACCGCAGCTTCGCCTGCAGCAAAGGCGGCTTCGCGTTCGCCAATGATGCTGATTAGTCGTTCACGACGCTTCAGAAACACCGGCATGATGTCGTCAACATGGTGCTCACTCTGGCTGCCGTCACCGAGCAGCAACCGCACCGTCTTGCCAACCGGAATGCTGTTGAGTTCAAGCTGGTGCACATAGGCTGCGAGCTGCAGCAGCGCCGTGATTCTCGCTTTTCGGGCGAGTTTCGTGTCGTTGACCTCGTACTCCCCCTCGCTGTTGAGTGTCAAAAAGTCAGCGAACCCCTGAAACTCGCCATCAAAGAAGGCGGCCTGAAAGACCACGTCTGCCTTGCCTCGCAGCGCATCCAGTGTGGCCGAGGTGGCAGCCTGCATGCGGGCATCCCAGGGAAGGCTAGGGTCGGCATCGCGCGGGTTCGCGATCTCTGCCACGTTGAGACCCTGTTGCTTGTAGGCCTGCAACTGTTTCTGTTCGTGCACATCTCCAAGCGCACCCGCTCGCTTCATCATGGCGTCACCCTTCGGTGGCACCTCGATCTGGTGGCCAAGCTTCTTGTCGAGCAACCGAACCCACGACCATTCACACTCGGCTGCGGCACTGAGATCACTCGCCGAGATGATGATCTTTCCGGTGTCGAGTCGCTGCATGTTCTCTCCTGTTAGAGGCCCAAGTCTATGGCTTCGATGATACGCTCGTCGGTACAAAACGGGTCGTTGTAATTAATTCGTCGTGCCCGCGTGAACGCGAGACGATCACGGGGCCTGAGTTTTGGCCGCGCGGTTTCGTCGGGAAAGGTGAGCACACATCCGGGTAGCTCATGCTCTACATGAAGCGCATCCTGCTGTTCACGCTTCAGGGCACGCGCATTCATTTCTTCCACCACATTCACGGGGAAAGATGTGATGGGGTTTTGTCGAAAACTGAACGCGTAAAAGTACACTGATGCGTCAAGGATCACCTGATCGGGCACCCCAGCAAGTCTCAGAAGAGTTGCATCATTCTCATCGGGATCACCCATTCGTATGCTGGTGTGCGCCATCTGTTCAAGAAACAGTTTCAGTTCACGAACTCGCTTAATAAGCAAGTGGAGTGTGTTGGCTTCGATGCCATTCACCGTCAGAACCTGTAAGCCGCGTGGTTGAATGCCGCGGGCGGCAAGTCGACGCATCGCGAATTCAATGTGGTGAAAATTTTGACCTGCAGCGAGTTGTGCGCGGGAGGTGCACTCAACCCACACGTGTTTGGTCATCTCAATGAACCCAATGTCAAGCTGACCCATGTGCCACCCAAGAAACACTGCAACGAGTTGATCGTCTGAAAGATCACTCAGGTCATCACGCTCGTGTGTGCTGAGTTCACCCCGAAACGCAGGTTCTAACCCGAGCAACTGTGCCTCACTGTCGGGTGTGATGGCAACACGCCACTCTTGCACGCGATGATGTTCAGCTGTTCCCATGAGAAACCCCCATCTCTCACCCAACCATCAGGGTGTTGTATGGGTGACGTTACGGGCAACCTCTGACATTTGGTGTGCTCAAACGAACACCATTGATCCAGACCAAGCATTTGTCGCGGCGCGCGTCGCCGTGCTTCACCGGTTCGTGACCTTGAGGAGTTCTTAGTCTCGTGTTGCGATAGTTGAGTGTTACAGCAGCCCCGCATCAGCTTCTATCATGCGCATGAGGAGTGCAATCATGAGCTCTTTTTCTTTCGGATCACTCATCGCAATCATCAAAGTGATTGCCGCAAGCGCATTGTTTGAAATGCGCTGTTTTCCCTGTTTGTCGTAAAGCAAACCGTTGTTACTGAGAAAGACAACAAAAAGCGCAGCAGCACTTCGCTTATTGCCGTCAGAGAGTGGGTGATCTTTGATGACAAGGTAGAGCAAGTTTGCTGCCTTTTCTTCAACGGTTGGATAAAGATCTTGACCCGAGAAACCTTGATAAATTGTTTCAACTACACCGGCGAGCGCATCGCCACGTTCGATACCGAACAGTGTGTCTTTGGGGAACTCCGCCGCAACACCAGCAATCACTGAACGAGCTTCGTCGATGGTAAGCCGCCATCCTGGCTCTGTAGCTGGTTCAACCGCAATCGCTCCCTCATCGTAATCGCGAAGAAGTGTCAGCCCGGGGAGGTAGCTCGTGAGCACGTCAGCAACACCTGAAATCAACTCATTGTCTGCACGGCCCATGATTTGAAATATTTGACCGAGTTGCTCTAAACGCCATTCATTTACCGCAGCACCCTCGATAACAAAACGCTTCAGCACATCGTTAGCCCAGCGGCGAAAATGTACACCCTCAGAAGATTTCACGCGGTACCCAACAGAAAGAATCATGTCAAGGTCATAGTGTTCGACTTGATAGACCTTTCCATCTGAGGCAGTTGTCGCAAATTTTGCGACAACTGACGTACCCTGCAACTCCTCACGTAAAGCATTACCGATGTGTTTGCCTATTGTCTTTACATCACGACCAAACATATCTGCCATCTGTTGTCGAGTGAGCCAGGCGTTAGTGTTATCTGTTTTTACCTGAAGAGAAACATTCCCGTCAGAAGAGACGTACAGTTCAATTGCATCCATGGCACAAGGAACCTTCCTGCTTCAAGTGTTGTGTGGTGTTGACCGCGTCGTTCGTCACCCTTTGTTGGTGTTTTTCAGGACAACTCACAAAAGTTTTTAAATATTGCACAACTGTTTGATTACAAGCTACTAGCTACGTATGACATTTAGTCTTGGCGCCCCTTCTTTCGCACTACCTCTAAGTGTGCAACGTTCTGTCACACGTTCGGTATAGCGTTGAGATAAGCCAGAAGCGCTTGAACTGGGGGTGATGCGTTGACAGGTTTCAACTGGCAACAGCCTGCACCGCGTGCTCGCTCATCACGTCTCGGCACAGCCGCAATCGCGGTGCTCGCGTTGGGGGTGCTGGTTGGGTGCGTAGACGCATCCTCGGCGGAATATGTGCCGGCACCAGCTACCGAACAACCCAGTCAAACTCAGAGCCCGTCGCAAAGCCCAAACACGGCACCAAAACAAGGCCAGGGCGACCAACTTTCACCAGACCCAACACCGGCACCGATCCCGGCACCATCGGCTGCCGACACCAGCACCGCACTCGGACTGCTCGAACAACTGCCCGTGAAAGGGCGCGCCCCGAAAACCGGCTACGACCGCGCCGACAAATTCGGCACCCCCTGGATCGACGTCGACCGCAACGGGTGCGACACCCGCAACGACATGTTGCAGCGCGACCTGACCGCGGTGGCACTCGCTGGCCCATGCAAAGTGATGAGCGGCATTCTCGCCGACCCAATGACAGGGCAAACGGTGCAGTTTGTGCGCGGCAACACCACCAGCACTTTGGTGCAGATTGACCACCTGGTTGCGCTCAGTGATGCGTGGCAAAAAGGCGCCCAACAGTTAACCCAACAACAACGCATCAACTTCGCCAACGACCCACTCAACCTGCTCGCCGTCGACGGCCCCACCAACTCCTCGAAGGGCGACGGAGACGCCGCCACCTGGCTGCCCCCAAACCGGGCGTTCCGCTGCGAATACGTGGCCAGGCAAATTTCTGTGAAAGCGCACTACGCACTCTGGGTCACCCAAGCCGAAAAAGACGCAATGGTGCGCGTGCTCGGCGACTGCCCCGGGCAAGTTTCGTATGCTTCAACGCTCCCCCGCGTCGATGCGTCGCAGATCGCCGGATCAGGTGGGTCAGGCGGGTCAGGCGGTGGTGCAGGTGTCGACGCGTCGGCGGGTGGTGCCGGCGCTGGGGCTGGGGCTGGGGCTGGGGCTGCAGGTGGTTCCGGTGCCGGTGGTTCTGGTGCCAGCGGTTCAGGCGCCAGCGACGTGTACTACCAAAACTGTTCGGCCGCCCGCGCTGCGGGCGCATCCCCGGTGCGTGCCGGCGACCCCGGATATGGGCGGCACCTCGACCGCGACGGTGACGGAGTCGGCTGCGAATAGCTTCTGCTGCAGGTCTTGCTTCTGGGCTAGCCGCCGCAGGGGTTTTGGTGGGGGTTGGCAGGGTACATCCGGGCTGTGACGTAATTGTCGGGGGTTCGGTTTAGCGTGGCGGTATGGAGATTTTTGCGGCCGTGGTGTTTGTGGGTGTTGCGCTGGTGATGATTGCTGTCGTTGCGGCGCTCGTGTGGTTTGGGTCGCTGTTTATGATCGCGATGTTTCGAACGGTTGTGCACGAGGTACGCAAACCTCTTGGTAGCGGGCCAGGGCGCGCTGACCATGTCGACGACGACGAAATCGACGGGATGAATGAGGGAGACTTTCGCAGGTACCTGTAAGGCGTGACCTGGGCCCCAATGAGCGGCGATTATAGGCGCCTGGCCCGTCGCTCACGCCAAGCACGCCACGCACCCGTAGACCACAGTGCCCACAACACCAACAGAGGCTGAAAAAAGAGCCGAACAAAGCGAGCCCCATCAGTGTCGAGCCCGAAGGCGTCGCGGCCTTCGATCCACTGGGCAATGTTGCCCGGAAAAATCGCTACAAAAAACAACGCCGCAGCGCCACCCACCACGGGCCTCAGCTTGCGAGGAGCAAACACAATCGCCAACCCAAGCACTATCTCCACCACCCCCGAGGCGACCACCACAAAGTCGGGGTCGAACGGCAACCACGGCGGAACCTGCGCCTGAAACTCCACCCGCTGTGACGTCAGGTGCGCCACACCCGCGCCCGTCAGCGCCACCCCCAGCAGCACGCGGGCAAGCTTGCGCACAAATTCGGTGGCTCCCCGAGCATGCTTCCCCGCCCCACGTCCCTCAGCATTTCGGGCTTGGTGCGTCGACCCACTTCCCTCAGCATTTCGAGCTTGCTGCGTCGACCCACTTCCCTCAGTATTTCGAGCTTGCTGCGTCGACTCGTTGACCGAAGATTGTGACTCTGATTCGCTCATGTGGGGCATGGCACTATTTTGACAGTTGATGCTGGGATTGAGGTCTTTGCACACTATTGAGAGCGTTCTAGTGCTTGGCGTTTGACACAGCGTAACGGCTTGGCGTTAGGTGCAGAGTGCCGGCTTGGCGTTAGCTGCAGCGTGCCGGCTTGGCGTTAGGTGCAGCGTGCAGGCGGGTGCTGACTCAAGCCTCGGGTACGGTTTTGAACTCAAGTTCGATGTGTGAATTTTTAAAGTTATCCACAGGCTCTGTTAATCCGTGTCTGCATTTGACGATGTCATGCTAACCTTCTGAAATCATCAAGTTTATTCAAACAAACTTTCGACACACCGATCGTTTATCCGCATAATTTCAACACTTTTCTGAGAGAATAAATCATGACCGCACACCACACAATCGAGCTTGAAGGCCCCGTCCCTTCTCCCGTTGTGGTGGCAAAAGATGTGTTGCTTGAAAAACTCGAACACAACGAGCGCGAGCTTCGCAGGCTGGGCGCAGAAAGGCTCGAATTATTGGCCGGTCTGCTAGAAGTGGCTGCCGCCTCGTGTGACACTTTGACCCGTGAAGCCTTGGTGCCCAGTGGGCCAAAGGGCGAAATTGCTTACCGATCAATGCGGGCTGAGGCTGCTACCGTTTTGCTCACCAGCGAGCATTCGGTTGAACGGGAAATGGCTCACGCCTACACCCTCATAAACCAGTACTGGCGGGTGTTTGACTCCTACAAGTGGGGTGAAATTTCACTGCGTCACACCCAAGTCATTGTCGACGCAGGGCAGGTCATTGGGGTTGACGACTCCTTCAAGACCACCCTTCGCCGCGGCACTTACAGCGAACAAGTGCTTGAACTTGCCCGCGAAATGACACCGAACCGACTTGCGCCACTTGCACGAAGGCTTGCGGAACAGCAAGCTGAAAAAAGCCTCGACGAACGGCATGACGAAGCAAGAACACGACGCCGCGTCTATGTGCAAGAGGCCGCTGACGGCATGGCAGATCTCTATGCTCACCTGCCGGCCGCAGAAGCTTATGCAATCAAAAACCGCCTCATGCAAATGGGTCGACAAGTTGCCGAGGTCGAATCCGCCAAAGAAGGCCGCACTCGTGAAGAACTTGAAGCCGACATCTTCACTGATCTGTTGATCAACGGCAACCCCGAACAGCACACTGGCCTCGAGGGTGTAAAAGCACACCTGCAAGTTCTTGCGCCAGGCGAAGTGCTGCTCAGCACGGCCTCGATCCAAAGCCCAGACCCAAGCTGCACCGAAACCCCAGCACTGCCAGACCACGCCGAACTCGCAGGGTACGGGCCAATTGACAGTCGCTCAGCCAGGCAACTTGCGAGTCAAAGCGACGCTTGGCAAGTGGCAACCATCAACACAGACAACGGTGAAGTCATCTGCGTCGACAGATATAGACCAAGCGAACAAATGCGCCGCATGCTCGGGGTGCGAGACCAACATTGCAGGTTCCCCGGGTGTCGAGTTCCCCTGTCGAGATGCGATCTTGACCACACCATAGATGCAGCACGAGGCGGGCCAACTGCTACCAACAATCTTGCGCATCTGTGCCGAGGGCACCACACCCTCAAACACCACAGCGACTGGAGCGTGCGTCAAGAACCGGGCGGAGTGCTCGAGTGGAGATCCCCCAGCGGTCGCACCCACACCGAACGACCGCCAAGCCAAGTCAGGTTCCAAGCAGCGTTTTAGCGCATTCAGTCGGAACAGTCGTTGAACTGTTTTTCGACCCTGACCTGTGTACCGGCTATGACCTGTGTACCGGCTATGACCTGGTTCCGACGTTGAACTGTGTACCGACGCTGAACTCTTTACCGACGCTGAACTCTTTACCGACCATGACCTGTGAACCGACCCTGACCTGTTTAGCGATAGACAAGCGCCGGTCGTTGAACAGTCACGCCAACATGCTCACCCACGGCAGGCATAGACGCAGCCACGGTTCGCGAACGCACACGGGAACCATCATGGAGCAGCACGGTCACCACAGCGTCATGGCCGGTGTAAGTCGTATTCACCACGACACCGTCGTCACCGCTGGGATCCAATACCAACCACTCAGGGCGCAACACCACGCGCACCTGTGCACCCTCAACAACCTCTGGCTCCATGACGACAGCTTCAAGCAAACCGAGCGCACACTCAACATGGGTGTCAACCTCAACAGCAGCTTGACCGTCAACCACACCAACAGCCTCACCGTCAGCCTCACCGCCAGCTTGACCGTCAGCCTCACCGCCA
>CAYSQG010000012.1:17618-22017 GCA_964433255.1 uncultured Leucobacter sp. | reverse complement strand
CCAGCCTCACCGCCAACGAGGCGACCGGCCAACTCGACCGTGCTGCCAACGAAACGCGCCACCCACGAAGTGGCGGGCCGCTCGTACACCTCAGCGGGAGTGCCCCATTGCAGCAAACGGCCGCCCATCATGACGGCCACATGATCGGACAGCGACAGGGCCTCCTCCTGATCGTGCGTGACCATGAGCGCAGTCGCCCGCTGCCGACGCAACAACTCCATAACTTCGGTCCGAAGAGACACGCGCAACATGGGGTCAAGCGCCGCAAACGGCTCATCGAGCAACAACACCCTCGGGTTGTTCGCCAACGCGCGAGCCAACGACACCCGCTGTGCCTGGCCCCCCGACAACTGCGACGGGGTGCGCTGCAAATGGTCCGACAAGCCAACCGTGCTGGCAAGCTCAGCAATGCGAGCGGCACGGTTATCGCGCTCAGCAGAGCTAGAGCCCCGAGGCAGGCCAAAACCAATATTTTCGGCAACGGTTAAATGTGGAAACAAGGATGAATCCTGCGGCACCCACCCAATATTGCGACGCTCAGGCGGCAGACTCGACTCGCTCGACGACACCAACTGCCCGTCAATCGATATGCTGCCCCTGCTCACCGGCAACAACCCAGCAATCGAACGAAGCAACGTTGTTTTGCCGCAACCACTCGGTCCTAGAACCGCAACAATCTCAGCGGGCTCGATCTGCAAATTGATGCCCTCGAGCGCGGTCTGCTTGCCATAAAGCACTTGCAGATCTTTCACCACCACACGGTTCATTTGCTCTCTTCTCCGACCCCACGCACGCCCGACAACAAAAACGCTGGAACAGCGGCCAACAACACGAGTGCGGCCGCATACGGTGCGGCGCCGCCAAACTCGAGCACCGCGGTGCGATTCCAAAGCTCAACCGCTAAAGTTGACACCCCGGTCGGCCTCAACAACAGTGTCGCAGGCAATTCTTTCATGACCGCGATCGCCACCAGCAACGCACCCACCCCCACACTGGGTGCAGCAAGACGCCACGTCACCCGCCACCACGACTGTGACGCAGTGAGCCCCTGGGTGCGAGCCACATCGGTGAGGCCCTTCGGCACCGACGCAAACCCGCTGCGAGAAGACGCAATCGCCTTCGACATAAACAACACCGCATAGGCAAACACCAGCATCACCACGGTTTGATACAGGGCCGGCACCACCGACAGCGAGAAAAACACCAGCGACAACCCAACCACGATGCCGGGCAAGGCGTGACCGAGATAGCCAAGAGACTCGATGGTGCTCACCAAAGTCCCCCGATATTTCGCGGCAAGCGAGGCAATGGGCAAGGCGAGCAGCACCGCGAACACGGCCGCGGCAACCGCCAAACCAAGCGTCGCTCCGGTCGCACTCAACAAGGCCACCACATTCAAGTTACGCAGCGTCTCGGCACGCACCAACTGCTGCAACATGCCGGCCAACGGCACCAGAGCACCCAACACCGGCGACACCAGCACCACGGCGAAGAGAGCCGGCATCCACGAACCGCGTGCGTGCACCAGAGCCACTTTTCGCCCCACCTGCAACGAAGCCGAGCTTCTGACCCGCCGCTCGGCAAACACCACCACCAGAGCCAACACCACCAACACCATGGCCAGCGTGGCAGCCTGGTTTCGATCAAAACTGGCGCCATAGGCAGTCTTGATGCCCCAGGTCAGCGTCTGAAAGCGCAGCATCGCCACCGCACCAAAATCAGACAGGGTGTACAGCGCCACCAGCAACGACCCTGCAGCCGCGGCCGGTCGAAGAGTCGGCCACGTTGCTGCCCAAAACGCCCCAAACGCGCCGCGCCCAAGCGTGCGAGCGACTGACTCAAGCTCCCCCGACGAGGATCGAAGCACCGCCACCACCGGCAAAATCACATAAGGCACGCACACCGTGGTGAGCACCAACCAGCTCGCAAAAAACCCGTTAAACGACGGCACAAACACCAACCAGCCATAGGCCGCCAAATATGACGGCACCGCCAGCGGCAACGCGGCCAACACCAGCCACACCCGACCGCCAGGCAACGCGATGCGCGCCAACACCGTGGCCACCACCACCCCCAACACCAAGCACGACAGGGTGACCGCGACCGCCAACGAGATCGTATTCAGCGTGAGTTGCAGCACCCGTGGGGTGATCAGCGCCTCAACAAACGGTGCGAACCCGCGTTCAAAGGTGCGCACCAACAAATAGACCAGCGGAATCGCCGCCACTACAGCACCAACAGACGCTAACACCACCGCACCCAAGGGTGCGCGATGAGTAGTCAGTGACGACCGGTTGCGAAGTCTCGGCTTCACTCGCTGCAGCGACGACGAACCGCTAAAAGTCATGAAATCATTCAATCAGACAGGGATGATGGGCACTGAATCGAGTCGTTAGATGAGCCCGTACTTCTGCAACAACGCCTGAGTCTCGGCGAGCGAGCTCAAATCGGCAAGATCAAGCTGCTCATTTACGAGCGTGCTGAGCTCTGGCAAACCAGCCGGGGCGTTCACCCCCGCAACCAGCGGATACTCAAATGTTTCGTCAACGAAATACTGCTGTGCTTCGTTTGAAAGCAAAAACTTCACAAACTCGAACGCATCCTCGTCGTTTTCAGCCCCGCGCAACACGCCAGCACCGGTCACATTCACAATTGAGCCAGCGTCACCCTGTTCAGGGAACGAAATCTGGGCCCGCATGTTCCCTGCACCAAGCTCGGCAGCTGCCCGATACCAGTAATAATGATTCACCAGACCAGCCTCAACCACCCCGTCATTGACGGCTTGAACAATGGCAGAATTCTTTTCAAAGATCTGAGGATCATTCGCCGCAATGGCCTGAACCCAACGGTCTGCCGCATCCTCGCCATTCAACACGCGGTAGGCAGTCACAAACGACTGAAAACTCGCATTGCTTGGGGCAATCGCAAAGCGGCCCTTCCACTCGGGCTCGGTGAACGCATCAACGCTGGTGGGCACCTCGCCGGCACTCAGCTTCTCGCTGTCATAGGCGATAACCCGGGCGCGACCCGTCACACCAACCCAGGTGTCGTCGGTTGAGGTCAACCCTGCGGGCACCAAATCGGTAATGTCGGCTGGCAGTGTGGTGAACAAGTCTGCGTCTGAGAGCGCACCAAGCACGCCGGCGTCTTGCGAGAAAAAGACCTGCGCCGGGGTGTTCTGACCTTCTTCAAGCACCAGTGCGCCGAGCTCAGCGGAGTCGCCGTAGCGCACACTCACGTCAATACCGCTCTGCTCTGCAAACATGTCAATCAGTGGTTGCACGAGCGCTTCTTCGCGACCCGAATAGACGGTCAATGCGCCGTCGCTTGTCAGGGCTTGAGTGCTGGCATCTTTTTCTGCCGCGGATGTGCTGCACCCTGCCAGCGCCAACGAGGCGGCAGCTGCGATAGCAAGCAGGTGTGTGGTGTGCGTTGATTTCTTCAATTTCATCAATCAATTTTTCTGTCTACTGATGTGGTTGTTCGGTATGAGTATCATCTCAACCGATGAAGGTTAGGCTTGCCTTACTCACATCAGATTAAGCGTAGCACGGTGATGGGCCCCCGAAGCAGTACTCGACCGATAGCCTGAAGGCATGGCGATTCTGATTGACCCGCCCCACTGGCCCGCGCACGACACCCTGTGGAGCCACCTGATCAGCGACACCAGCTACGACGAACTACACGAGTTCGCACGCAAACTTGGCGTGCCGCGCAAAGGCTTCGATCTCGACCACTACGACGTGCCGGCCTCACGCTACACCCACGCCATCGAGCTCGGCGCCAAACCGGTGCGTGCCCGAGACATCGTGCACCACCTTCGAGCCTCGGGGCTGCGCGTGCGAGCCTACGAACGCGACGCCATGCGACCCGAACGACGGCTGCAATACCTGCAAAACGAATGGCGCTCGCTCGCCGAGCAACTGGAACCGCACAGCGAGGCGGTCCCAACTCCGAACGAAGGTTGGCAGCAACTCGGCGACGATCTGCTCATGCGCTGGGCCGAGCCCCATCGCAGCTACCACAACCAGCAACACCTCGAAGACGTACTGCTCGCGCTCGATCACCTCTCGGTGCGCGGTGAACAAATTCACCCCGAAACCCTCGTCGCGGCGTGGTTTCACGATGCCATCTACCGGGGTCAACCAGACGACGAACTCGAATCGGCGCAGTACGCAGCACACAGCCTGAAACACCTCGGGTTCAGCAACTCGTTCACTGCCCGCATCGCGTTTCTCATCGCGGCCACCACACCGGGGCAAGCTAACTCAATCTTGCAGCCAATGCCGGCCGACGGCACACAGCTCACTCCCCTGCTCGACGCGGAGCTCACTCCCCTGCTCGACGCACAGCTCACTCCCCTGCTCGACGCGGAGCTCGCTCACTTGCTTGACGCGGA
>CAYSQG010000012.1:16381-17518 GCA_964433255.1 uncultured Leucobacter sp. | reverse complement strand
AGCTCACTCCCCTGCTCGACGCGGAGCTCGCTCACTTGCTTGACGCGGATCTCGCCATCTTTGCCGCCTCACCCGCCCGTTACGAGCACTACACGGCTGCGGTGCGCCGCGAATATGCGCACGTCGCGCCAGAGTTGTTCCGGGAGCGCAGAGCGAGCATCCTCGAAGAATATTTGGCGCAACCGAACATCTATCGCAGCGCCGCCGCGCATACCCTGTGGGAACAACACGCCCGCGCAAACCTTCAGCGAGAGCTGCAACAGCTACGCGCTCACGTGTAACAGACAGCAGGCAGCAAACAGCAGGCAGCAGGCAGACAGATTAGCTGCCGGCGGGGCCCGACCCGAGATAGGCGGCAATCACAGCGTCGTTCTGACGGGTTTCTTCTGGGCTTGCGGCCGACATGACTTTGCCGCTCTCCATCACCACAATAAACGAGGCAAGACCCAGGATGAAAGGCAAGTCGTGGTCGACCACCACCACGCCAACCCCAAGTTCATGTGCGAGCAACCGAACCACCTCGGCGATTTCCTGAGATTCCACCTCGTTCATGCCGGCCACCGGCTCGTCGAGCAAGACAAAATCGGGCATCAGGGCCATCGCGCGCGCGATCTCAAGCTTGCGCTGCAACCCATAGGGCAGGGTGTTTGCCTGGCGATCAAGCACGTCATTCAAACCGAGCTTGGCCACAATCGCGTCAATGTTCCCACGCGCCTGATCGCGACCGACCCTGGAATATCCGACCGACTCGAGGGCCACCTCAATGTTTGTCGCCACCGAAAGCTCACCAAACAAGCGAATGTTTTGGAACGTGCGAGCGATGCCACTGCGCGCAGCACCCTCGGCGCCAGCAGCCACAACGGTGCCGCCAAGCTTCACCACGCCGTTCGACGGCTCAATAACCCCTGAGATCATATTCAGCAGCGTTGACTTACCAGAGCCGTTCGGCCCAATCAACCCAATAATGTCGCCCTTGCGAACGGTCACGTTCACGTCGTCGACCGCACGCAACCCACCAAAGGTGCGAGAAAGTCCCTGCACCTCAAGCGTTGCTTCGGGGTTGCCAAGGGCCTGCAACGCAACAGAAGGTTCCGAAGATGTTGGCGCTGTGCTTTCGGCAGCAGCGCTTACGCCAGC
>CAYSQG010000012.1:2249-16281 GCA_964433255.1 uncultured Leucobacter sp. | reverse complement strand
ACGCCAGCCGCGGTACTCACGGAAGCTTTGGCGCTTCGTTTGCGCGTGCGCAAGAACCGAGAAAGACGCGAAAGCACCGACTCGATTTCGTGGCTGCCAAAAATGCCGTTGCTCCAGAAAATCATGGTCAACACGATCACGAGTCCCAAGAAAATGTCGGTCACACCCGGTGACTGGGGAATAGTGATTGGCCCAAGCGTGAACCCGTTGCCGATGAAACGGAAAATCTCGTTGCCAATAGTGATCACGATCACCCCGGCCACGGCACCCGTGACGCTTCTCGCACCACCAACGAACAGCATGGCAATCGTGGCGAAAGTGAGTTTCAAATAAAAATCACGCGGCGTGATGCTGCCAAGAAAAAGTGCCAGCAGCCCGCCACCGGTTGCGGCAATCGCAGCACTGAGGGTCCAGCTCCACAATCGCGACTTGCCAGCGTTGATGCCCATTGAGCGTGACGCGAGCTCATCCTCGCGAACCGCCTGCGCTCGCTGACCCGCAGCTGACTCTTTATAGAGCGAAGCAACCAACATCACAACAATGACCCCGATAAACACAAAGAGGGGCGACGCGGCAGTGGGAATGCCATAGAAGCCCTCGGCTCCCCCACTGAAAATCACCCAGTCATTCATGAGGGTATAGACGATGATCAACACGGCGAGCGTGATCATGGTTGAGCTGACCCCGCTCATGCGGCTGATCACCGCGCCGAGCGCGAACGCCAACAGAGAGACCACTGCAACGGCGGCGATGAGGCCGAGGGTGGGCCCGAGCGAAAATTCACTTAACCCAAACGGTGCATCTGGAATGCGAAAGGACTTCACATCGGTCGGCGAGGCAAAGATCGCGGTGAAATAGGCCCCGAGCGACGCAAACCCAATGTGTCCAAACGAGACAATGCCAGTGTTGCCAATGAACACCTGCAAGCCCAACACAATAATGAGGTTGATGAACGCCACCGTAATGAGTCGACTGGTGCTGCCACCGCTCGACATCGCCACGATCAGGCCAATAACCAGCGGCACAGCGAGCACAGCGGTTCGAATGAGCACCCGCTTCACGTCAAACCCGGTGACAACAGATGCAGCAACCGGCTGATTTGATGACGTAGCCAGAGTTGATGACCGGGTCATACCTTCTCCTCAATGACTTTGCCCATGATGCCGGTTGGCTTAATGCGCAACACCACCACCACGATCGCGAAAATGATTGCGGTAGTAATGCCGACCGCCGAGTCAGGGAGCCAGGCACGAAGGCTCACCTCGAGCAGCCCAAGCAGAAATCCGCCGAGCACCGCGCCCGCGAGACTGCCGAAGCCACCAAGCACCACCGCAACAAACGCGCTGAGCATTGGCATCAAACCCATATGCGGGTTGATCGAACCACCGGTTCGCGCCATCATGAGCACTGCAGCAATGCCGGCCAACAGGCCTGAAGCTGCGAACGCGATCACGACGAGCCTGCCGCTGCGCACGCCGAGCAGTCGCACCCCCTCGAGGTCTTCTGCTGCTCCGCGAATTTGCAGGCCAACACTGGTTTTTTTCAGCACGAACACCATGATGAGCAGCGCGACGAGAGCGACGAGCACGGTCACGATTTGGTAGCGAGGGATCACGAGGCCGCCGATAGTCTCTGATCCGCCGAGCCACGACCACTGTTGCACCGTCTTCGAACGTGGGGAGACAATGATCACAATGACGGCCTGAATGATGAGGCTCAAGCCAAACGAGGTCAGCAGCGAGGTAGTGCCGGGCTTGCCGCGCACCGGGCGAAACGCGAATCGCTCCATGAGTACGGCAGAGATCATGGCTGACACCACACCCAACACAATCGCCGCAAACCAGGGCAAACCGAGCAGCATGAACCCGAATGTTGCATAACTCGTGATGGTGATGAGCTCGCCATGGGCAAAGTTAATGAGACCGAAGGTCGTGAACACAATTGCGAGCCCAAGCGCAAGCAACGAATACGTTGCCCCCAGACTCAAGCCATTCACCAATTGCTGAATAAATTCGGTCATGCGGGCGAGCCTCCTGCCTCGTGGGTTGGCTGTGGGCTGCTAGGTGTTTCGATACCGACTGCATCTTCGCTCGATAATTCTGAACTGGCTGATTCTGAGCCGAGGTACGCGCGCGTGAGGCCCTCAGGCCCCCCGATCTCAGCAGCAGTGCCATGAGCCACCAATTCGCCCTGACGTAGCACGTAGGTGCGATCGGAAATCTGCATTGCACGCGTGGCGTTCTGGTCAACGAGCAGTGTGGTGAGGCCGGAGTCTTTGAGTGACACAATGACCTCAAACACTCGGTCAACAATCTGTGGCGCCAAGCCGAGCGTCGGTTCATCGAGCAACAACAGCCGGGGTGCCGCCATGAGCGCCCGCGCAATTGCCAATTGTTGCGCCTCGCCTCCAGAGAGCGTGCCGGCCTGCTGACCCGAACGGTCTTTGAGCACCGGAAACTGTGCGAACATTTTTTCAAGATCTGCGGCAACACCGGCCCGATCTTTGCGCGGCGTCGCTCCGAGCATCAGGTTTTCGAGCACCGTCAGGCCTCGAAGAATGTGTCGCCCCTCCGGGCTGATGGAAATGCCCGAACGAACCGTCTCTTCGGGTGACAGGCGAGTGATGTCTCGCCCCTCAAAGGTGATGACCCCCGCAGAGGGTGGCACAACCCCCATCACGCACCCGAGGGTGGTGGTCTTGCCGGCGCCATTCGCGCCGAGCAAGGCCACCAACTCCCCAGGTTGCACGGTGAGCGACAAATCACGGACCGCGGTAATCGGCCCATAATTTGCGGTCAGGCCATGCAGTTCTAACATGCGTGCTGTGACTTACGGTTCTGGAATGTAGTCAGGCACAAACTCGTCAATGAAAACGAATTCACCGTTCTCAACACCACCAATGGTGACCGACTTGCGAGGAACTCCGTTGGTGCCCTTGTAGCTGATCTCACCGGTAATGGTTTGCACACCCTCAAGGTTCTTCAGAGCCTCGGTGAGCGCTGCAGGATCAGTGCTGCCGCTGGCCTCAAGGGCTGCGACGATGATCTGCACGGTGCTGTAGCCAAGGGCTGCGAGTGCGGGTCCGTCGTTGACTTCTGGCTCAACCTCGCCGGCCTTCGCGATGAAGTCACCCATTGGGGTTCCCTCGGTGTCGAAGCCGTGCGTCGCAAACACGGTGCCGTTGAAGGCATCCTGGCCTGCAGCAAGCGCTTCAGCGGTGTGGAATCCGTCTGGGCCAGCAACTGGAGTGGTTACCCCAGCAGCGCGAAGCGCACGCACGAAGCTTGGCAGATCGGGTGGGAACATGGGCGCGTATATCACGTCAATGTTGTCTTTCACCGCGGCGATCGAAGTCACGATCTGACTAAAGTCGGTCTGGCCGATGCTGAAGGTTTCTTCACCCTCAACCTTGCCACCGAGCTCGGTGAACGCATCTTTGAAGAACTCTGCGCCGTTGCCTGTGTAGGTCATGTCTGGTGAAGACAACACAAACGCCGACTTGAAGTCGGTGCTAGTCAAGTGTTGCGCAACTGCTGCGGCCTGAACGTTGTCACCGAACGCTGCCAAGAACGTTGGGGCGCTACTCATGATGGTGTACTCGGGCTGAGTTGAAGTGGCAGAGATGACAGGAATGTCATTTTCTGCGGCGACCTGCAACACGCCACTGGCCATGCCTGGGAACGGTGGGCCGATGATGATGTCGGCGCCCTCGTCGACGAGCTCTTGAGTGACGGTGCCACCAAGAGCAGCATCGCTCTGGCCATCTTTCACAATGAGTTTAAGCTTGACGCCGTTCACGCCACCTGCGGCGTTCACCTCATCGACGGCGTATCTCATGCCGGCAACTGCTGGCACATCACCAACGGCACCATCGCCGGTTAGTGCTGCCGCGTACCCAATGACCAACGTGTCACTGCCGTCGCCACCCGAATTTGAATCGGTGGCCGAGCATCCTGTGACCGCGAGCACGCTAATTGTTGCCGCGGCAAGGATACGTCTCTGAATTCTATTCATGCGGATTCCTCTACTTTGACGAGAAGCAATGTTGATACATCGCTGGTAATAGACTATATGTTGTACCAATCACCTTTTTCAACATTTGTTGCGGAGCGTTACGAGTGTCAACACCACTGATCGGCCTGTCTGGCCGCAAACTTCTGGGCTACAAGCTCGACATGCCTCCAGGCTATGCAGATGCCCCCCTCGACCTATATTTCAGTGAATATGCGACCGCCGTTGCCCGCGCCGGAGGGCTACCGGTGCACCTCAGCCCTGCAGCCGGCGCAGATATTGTTGACCGCATCGATGCATTGTTGCTCGCTGGCGGTGAAGACGTTGACCCGCGCAGGTACGGTGAAACTCCGGGCCAATTCTCGGGGCCATTCAGCGTCGAACGCGATGAATTTGAGTTCGCGCTCGTCGAGCGTGCGCTCGAACGCGGCATCCCCATCCTCGGAATTTGTCGCGGCAACCAGTTGCTCAACGTTGCACTCGGCGGCACCCTCATTCAGCATCTGCCGCTTGGGGAGGGGCAATCACACGCCTCAATGACCTACCATCGCGCCCACAAATCGCACATGGTGAAATTTGCTGAAGCATCGACACTGCGCGGCATTTATGGACCAGAGACAAGAGTGAACTCGTTCCATCACCAGGCAGTGCACACCCCCGGTCACAACGTCAAACCCGTTGCCTGGGCTGAAGACGACATCATCGAAGCCATCGAAGTGGTCGATCGACCAATCATCGGCGTGCAGTGGCACCCTGAAAACTTCGAGTACGACCCAATATTTGAGTGGCTCGTCGCAGCCGCACAGGAAGGAAACGCGCAACATGTCTAGACACGAAGGAAAGGTGGCGTTCGTTACCGGTGCAGGATCAGGCATCGGTCGTGCGATTTCACTCAGACTGGCCGCTGAAGGCGCTCGAGTCATGGTCACCGACTTGAATGCTGACTCAGCTGAAGAAACTGTGCAGATGATCGAAGCCGCCGGGGGCACCGCCCAGTCTGCAGCCGTCGATGTTCGCGAACGCGCCACCATCGCCGCCGCCATTGAGCAGGTCAAGAGCACTTGGGGTGAGCTTCACTTGCTCGTCAACAACGCAGGGCTGGTCACCAAACACAATTTCGAGACCCTCACCGAAGATGCCTGGGATCTCGTGCTCGACGTCAACCTCAAAGGGCAGTGGCTCGTCGCACAAGAGGCCACGCCCCTCATTGATGCCTCAGGCGGCGGAGCCATGGTGAACCTCTCTACCGTCGAGGCGCTCGTGGTGGTCACCTCAGGCACCAGCGCCCAACCGCACTACAACGCCAGCAAGGCCGGGGTGCCCATGCTCACGAAGGCCATGGCAGTTGAACTCGCACCAAAAAACATTCGCGTGAACTGCGTGGCACCGGGTCCAATCGCCACAAACTTCTTTGACCTTGAAGCAGTCACCAGCGAAGAGGGCATGAAGTTCGCTCTCCAGCGGCTGCTCGTGCCACGACTCGGGCAACCCGAAGACATCGCCTCGGCCGTGTCGTGGTTGCTCTCAGACGAAGCCTCATTCGTCGACGGAATCCAGTTGCCAGTTGACGGAGGGTGGCTCACACGATGAAAAATTACCTACTGACCCCAGAACAGCTCGAAGCAGAGGGCATCAGAACGGTCATCGTTGCGACCCCTGACCTCAACGGACGCCTCATCGGGCGAAAGATTCCGGTCAACAGGTTCGCATCCGTGGTCAAAAACGGTGTTGACATCAGCACATGTGTGTATGGGTGGGACATCGATCAGGGCCTCGACCTCATTGAGGCCAACGTCTTTCCGATCACCGGCATGCACAACAGCGTGCGTGACGTCACACTTCGCGTGGATCTCAACACCCTGCGCCGCGCCGCCTGGCTCGACAACGTCGCCGTCTGCTTCGCCGACCCCTACGACCCCGCCACCGGCGAACCGCTGACGCTCTCGCCCCGCGTCATTCTCAAACAAGAACTCGCCCGTTACGAGGCACACGGCATCCAGCCGATGGCCGGCACCGAACTCGAGTTCTACCTCTTCAAAAATGAGCCCCGAGAACTGCGCAATAACGGGTTCCGCGGCCTCGAGCCAACCACCCAGTACTCGGCCGATTTTCAAATTCAAGAGGGCAACATCTACGAGCCGTTCTTTCAGAAACTGCGCGACGACCTCGAGGCCAGCGGCATCGAAATGGAGGCCGCACAGTCCGAATGGGGCACCGGTCAGTGGGAAATGACCTTCGCCTATGGGGAACCACTCGAAATGGCCGACCGTCACTCTCTCTACAAGATGGCAGTTCGCGACTCAGCAGCGAAAGCTGGCATGTCAGCCACGTTCATGGCAATGCCATTGAACGACCAGCCCGGGTCGTCATGCCACGTGCACATTTCACTGCTGTCACGTGACAGCGGCAAGCCGTTGTTCTGGGACGACAACACAGACCACAACATGAGTGAACTGATGGGTCATGCCGTCGCGGGTACGTTGACGCACACCCCAGAGTTCATGGGATGGTACCTGCCCACCATAAATTCTTGGCGTCGCGGCCTCGCCGACGACCTGTCGGGCAGCGGGCACACCTGGGGTCATGACAACCGCTTTGCCACGGTTCGCGTGCTTGGCCATCAGCCCGAACAAATTCGCTACGAGTTTCGTGTGCCCGGCGCCGACACTGTGCCGTACCTCACACTTGCAGGCCTGCTCGCAAGCGCTCGTGACGGCATTGAGCAGACACTCGATCTGGTGCCACCCGTTGCGGGTGCGGTCGACACTGACCCGGCTCAACGCGGTCTGCCGATGACACTCGGCACCGCTGCCAGCCTGTTCGAGAGCTCTGACTTTGTGCGATCCATGATCGGTGACATCAACACCGACCACTACGCCACACTGTTGCACCACGAGTGGAACGTGTTCTTGAAGCGAGTGTCTGACTGGGATCTCGCCCGC
The DNA here is from genome assembly GCA_964433255.1 of uncultured Leucobacter sp. Lineage (GTDB taxonomy): Bacteria > Actinomycetota > Actinomycetes > Actinomycetales > Microbacteriaceae > Leucobacter. The sequence continues at coordinate 9,328 of CAYSQG010000012.1, read as the reverse complement.
TACTTCGACCGCATCTAGGAGACCGATGTGAACCCCCCTGAACTGCTCACCTGGATCGACGGTACCCCCGAACAGAGCGAAATCGCCGATGACACCACGCTGAACGACCCCAACACGGGTGAGGTGTTGCAACACTCACGTTCGTCGAGCCCGAGCCAGGTCGATCGCGCCATCGCCGCAGCAGATGCTGCACACCGTGACGCGCGCTGGCGGGGGCTTAGCGCACACGACCGTGCCGACGTGCTCGACCGTTTCGCGCACGAACTGCAGGCAGTCGCCGAAGAAATCGCGGTCGCAGACGCGCTCAATTCGGGGGTTCCCATTGGAATCACTCGGGGGTTCGCGACTGGCATCGTCGACGTTGTGACCGACGTTGCCGATCGGTTGCGTCGCCGTGGTGACTCGGTTCGGGTCGAGGCCGGTGACCGCACGGTCGTCAAGACCCGGGTGCCCTGGGGGGTTGCCGCGCTCATCTTGCCCTGGAACGCCCCCGCGTTCATGGTCACGAAAAAGCTTGCCTACGCGCTTGCCGCCGGTGCCACCACCGTCGTCAAACCCTCCTCATTTTCGCCCTGGAGCGCCCAAATTGTGGTTGCTGCGGCGCATCGTGCGGGCTTCCCGGCGGGCAGCGTCAACCTGGTGACGGGCACCGGCTCAATGGGTCGCACACTGGTCAGCGATCCTCGCGTTCGTGCGATCTCTATGACCGGATCAACGACCACCGGCCAGGCGATTGCGAGTTCCGCTGGGGCAAACTTAACTCGACTGCAGCTTGAACTGGGCTCCAACAACCCGGCACTGGTTCGTGAAGACGCAGACCTGACACTCACCGCGTCACAGCTCATCCGTGGCGTCACCAAATTGTCAGGGCAATGGTGCGAAGCGCCCAGACGCGTCTACGTGCATCGAAACACGTACGAGCCACTCATCGAAGCGTTGACACACGAGCTTGATTCGTTACAGATCGGTTCAAGCCTCGATGACACCAGCGAGGTGGGACCCCTGGCCTATCGTGCTCGGGTCGAAGAACTCGACGCACAACTCTCGGCGCTGAAAGCACAGGGTGCCAACATCTATCGGGCCACGGTGAACGCCCCCGAACGTAGCAGTTTTTTTGCCCCCACTTTGGCATACGGTGAAGGTCTAGAACTGACCGATGAGGTGTTCGGGCCACTGCTCACCATCACCCCCTACGACGACGAAGCCGCAGCCATCGAGCTTGCGAACCACGGATCGCACGGGCTTGCCGGATACGTGTTCACCGCGAACGAGCCTGAAGGGCTGCACCTCGCCATGGCGCTCGAAGCCGGTGAGGTGAAAGTCAATGGCACCAGCGTGCTCGACATGGCAGACGAATCAGCTCAGGGCTTTTTTGCGCAGAGCGGCATCGGCGGGCACGGCAACGATGAAGTTCTCGAATTCTTTACCGGCTGGCGTATAGTTGGGACAGATCAAGACAATTTACCTATTTAGCAGACACGTACACACAACATCAGGTTCATGACATGTCACTCACAAATGGGCAAGTAATCGGCACCACACCCAGGGTTGCCACCAGCTATCAGGCTGTCGCCGAATTGCTCTCACGTGAAATTGCACTCGGTAATTTTGTGGCCGGCGACAAGCTGCCCGCCGAGCGAATGCTCGCGGAACAACTTGGCGTCGCCCGCGAAACGCTGCGCCAAGCACTGCGCGTGCTCGAAGGGAGCGGCCAAATTGAGGTCAAACGAGGAGCGCGGGGTGGAGCCTTCGTGCTCTCCAACTCCAGCACAGAGAAAGCTGCGGTCGAAGAATTACGCGCACGCAAACGTGAGCTTCTTGACACACTTGAGTTTCGCAGAATCATCGAAACACAGGCAGCCGCTCTCGCCGCACAGCGCAGAACCGAAGAACACCTGGCGCAGATGGATCTCATGCAAGAACACTTGCTCCAATCTCACAGCGTCGACGAGGCCCGCCGTGCAGACACGGTCTTTCATGCCACAATTGCGCAAGCTTCGCGAAACCCTTACCTTGAACGCTCAGTTGAAGATGCACGCGTGCTGATGTTCGGTATGACTGATGCCACCTTTTTCGAGTTTCAAACCATCTCAAGCTACGACAGTCACGCCCAAATACTGCAGGCGATTCGCGATCAAGATCACAAACTTGCCTCAGAATCAATGCATCATCACATCGAGGTGACCGTGCAAGAGCTTGAAGACCTGCTGAACAGCTACAACGTCTAAGCTGCCATTTGCTTGATCTCAGCAGTCAGTCGCTTGACCCAGCGGTGCCAGTTGACGCCATGCGCTGACGCTCCTGCTCGACCACTTCGGGCAGGTCGCTCAAGCGCCGCATGCCGGCGAGTGGTTGCGCCATGCGATGGTTACCGCGCAGGTGCGGTTCCACCCGCGCTAGAAACGCCCAATAGCCGGCGGTGAACGGGCAGGCGTTTTCGCCGAGCCTCACCTTCGGATTGAACCTGCACGACCCGCAAAAGTCTGACATCGTGCTGATGTAGGCGCCCCCGGAGGTGTAGGGCTTCGTCGCCACCATTCCCCCGTCGGCAAACTGGCTCATGCCCACCACGTTCGCGGGCATCACCCACGGGGTGGCGTCAACAAACGATGCGACAAACCAGTCGTTCAACTCGCGAGGATGCACCCCACGCTGCAGCGCCCAGTTGCCCAAGATCATGAGCCGTTGAATGTGGTGCGCATACCCGGTCTCGCCAACCGCGCCCAACACGTGGCTCACGCACCGCTCTTCGACACGTGACCCATCGAGTTGCCACCACGCCTCTGGCACCGGTCTGTGCGCCTCGAGTGCATTGTGTGAGGCGGTGTATTCGGGGCCAAACAGCCAATACAGGTGCCACACCCAGTCGCGCCAACCGGCGATTTGACGAACGACAGCCTCGACGCTGTTGAGCGGCGCCTCACCGCGCTCATAGGCCGCCACGCAGGCGTCGATCACCTCACGCGGATGCAGCAACCCCAAATTGAGCGGCACGCTCAGTCGCGAGTGTGCCATTGCGTCGTCGCCCTGAAGGCTTGCGTCCTCAAACACCCCGAAATCCATGAGACGCGTGTCAATAAAGTCGGAGAGGGCCACCATCGCCTCATCACGTGTTGCGGCAAACCGGCGCGGGCCATCCTTGCCGATCAAGCGAATCAGCCCCCGATTGTTCCAGTCGGTCAGGTCGCGACGCACCTCTGCATCGATGTCGGTTTCGATGGGGCGCCAAGGATCAGGCAGCCCCAGCGACGTCGCGCCCTTCGGCGGGGCGTGACGGTTGTCGTGGTCAAAGTTGTACTTGCCACCCTCTGGGTGCGGGCCCTGCATCAGCACACCGCTCGTGTCGCGCCAGTGCCGGTAATAGTGTTCGAGTTTGAGCGACTGTGGTTTCTTACCGTCGGCCCACTGACGAAAAAAGGCTTCCTCGCTCACGAACCCGCGGGCCGGGTGTTGCGTGAGGCCGAGCTTCTGCGCAAGCGCGCGCGACCCCCACGAGGTGGGTGCCACCATGTCGAGGGGTGATCCGCGGGTAATCAACGGCTTGAGCACGTCTGTGTAGCGTTCAGCCTGCACATAGGTCGCGCGCTCGCCGAGCTCATTGCGACGATGCCTCAGTGCGCTGAGCACCAGGTGCGCTTTCGCCCAGTGGTAAGGCTGCCTGGCAAGCACACTGCGCGCTTCGATGAGTAGCACCTCGTCGCCGTCGTCAAAGTGGGGTCCGAGCTGGTCGGCCATCAGCCATCGCATGCTGCAAGACTATCGCCGTAAGTGATATTGCTTGGCGGCAAATGTTGTTTTGCAGAACATACTCCTTGGCGGGAGGTAGTGCTTGGCGGGAGGTAGTGCTTGGCGGCAGTGCAGGGTTATTTTGACTGCCGAGAGTTGCTTCGTGGTGACGAACCAGCACCAACATGTCGCTCTGCATCGACTATCATCTATATAGGTGCAATCGGAGGCAAGCATGGGTACGGACAGCGCGCAGGTGACGCGACCTGCGAGAAACCAAAATGACCTTCGGGTGTGGTTGATGCTCCTTGGCCTGGCTGCGGCGTGGGTCGTAGTGTTCGCACTGAACGAAGTGCTGTGGCCGTGGCTGCTCGGACAGGTCTTTTCGCTTGACATCGGCTCAACCCTTGGTGCAGCTGTCGAATTCTTTATCTACGACACCATCAAGATCACCCTGCTGCTAGTTGGGCTCCTGTTTGTAGTCGGCCTGGTGAACACACAGATCTCGCCCGAACAGGTGCGCGGGGTGCTAGTCGGCAAGGGCCTCATCGTTGGAATTCTGCTCGCGGTTCTACTCGGTGCGATCACCCCGTTTTGTTCCTGCAGCTCCATCCCAATCTTCATCGGACTCGTGGCCGCGGGTGTGCCGCTAGCTGTCACACTCGCCTTTTTGGTTTCATCTCCCCTCATTAGCGAAACCGGCATCATCTTGATGGGCAGCACCTTCGGGTGGCCAATCGCCGCCGGTTGGGCACTCTCTGGTGCGGTGGTTTCGGTTGTGGTCGGTCTGGTGCTGTCTCGTTTCAAACTCGATGCATGGATCGAGCCCTTCGTGTTCACCACCCGCACCGCACAGCTCGCAACCGCCAGCACCCGACCCACCATGCGGGATCGCGTTGACGCTTCATGGGCAGAAACACGCGAGATGATTGTCAAGATACTCCCCTACCTCGTGATCGGGGTGCTCATTGGGGCGGCGATACATGGGTGGGTGCCCGACGAGTATTTCGCAAAGGTCGCCGGCCCTGAAAACCCCTATTCACTGCTGATTGCCACGTTCGCCGGAGCTCCCCTCTATGCAAATCCCGCCGCAGTGGTGCCACTCGCTTCAGCGCTCTACGCCAAGGGTGTCGCCCTCGGCACCACCATGGCATTCATGATGAGCCTCGTCGCCCTGTCGGTGCCCTCGCTCATCATGCTGCGCCGGGTCATGAAATGGCCCCTCTTAGCACTGTTCACCGGCATCGTGCTCGTCGCCATCTTCCTCATCGGATTCGTGTTTAACATCATCCCCGTGGCCGCATAACCGGCCACACCACTCTCGAAAGGGTACGCATATGCACATCAAGATTCTTGGGCCAGGATGCCGCAACTGTGCCACGCTCGAACAGCGCACACACGAAGCCCTCACTGAACTGGGGGTCGAGGCCGAGGTCACAAAAGTCACCGATTACGCTGAAATCGCGGGCTACGGCGTCATGAAAACCCCGGCGCTCGTCATCGACGAACAGGTGGTGCTCTCTGGCAAGGTGCCAGTCACTCACGCACTTAAACAGTTCATTCAAGACGCTGCATGAGCGACCAAACCAGCTTGACCGGTGCACGCTACGGGACCGACGCAGCAAGCGCGCCTCAAAAGCTTGCGCCGAAGCGCATGTCAACGCTCGACAAATGGCTTCCAGTGTGGATAGGTCTCGCGATGATCGCAGGGCTGTTGCTCGGTCGATTCGTGCCCGCGCTTTCAGACGTGCTCACCAGACTCGAAATCGGCGGCATCTCGGTGCCGATCGGGCTTGGCTTGCTCGTCATGATGTACCCAGTGCTGGCGAAGGTGCGCTACGACCGGGTCGCGGCGGTCACCGGCGACACACGCCTGTTGGTGTCTTCACTACTGCTGAACTGGATTGCCGGCCCAGCCGTCATGTTCGCGCTCGCTTGGATATTTTTGCCCGACCTTCCCGAATATCGCACAGGCCTCATCATCGTCGGTCTCGCACGCTGCATTGCTATGGTCGTCATATGGAACGACCTCGCCTGCGGCGATCGTGAGGCAACCGCGGTGCTGGTCGCAATCAACTCGGTGTTTCAAGTCGTCGCCTTCTCGCTGCTGGGGTGGTTCTACCTGACCGTGCTGCCGGGGTGGCTCGGTCTTGACACGCAAGGCCTCGAGGTCTCTGTCTGGCAGATTGCGCTCAACGTGCTCGTGTTTCTCGGGGTGCCGCTCGTTGCAGGCTTTGCGTCTCGGTGGATCGGCGAAAAGAGTCGCGGGCGTGAGTGGTACGAAGAGAAGTTTCTCCCCGTCATCAGCCCCTGGGCGCTCTACGGGTTGCTGTTTACTATCGTGCTGCTGTTCGCCCTGCAGGGTGATGTCATCCTGGCCAAACCCCTCGATGTGGCGCGCATAGCGTTGCCGCTGCTGATCTATTTCGGGGTGATGTGGTTCGCAGGCATGCTGCTCGGCAAAACGCTCGGCATGGGCTACCCCAGATCCACCTCGCTCGCCTTCACCGCGGCCGGGAACAACTTTGAGCTGGCCATCGCGGTCGCTATTGGCACCTTCGGCGCGACGAGCGGACAGGCGCTCGCGGGCGTCGTCGGGCCGCTCATTGAGGTGCCGGTGCTCGTTGGTCTGGTCTACGTTTCGCTGTGGGCAGCCCGAACCTGGTTTCATACCGACCCTTACGCGCGAGCCCTCGGTGATCCGAAAGGCCAGGATCGTAGTCAGCCAGAGACAGGCGCGCGAGTCAGAGACACGCCAGAGACCGACACACGAGACAGAAACACGCCAAAGACCGAAGAATCGACACGCAGGGAGGTGGCATCGTGACTGACTTCACAGCCGATATCGACCAGCTGGCATGTGACCCAGTTGGGCTGAAACCAATCGCACTCGAAACCGCCACAGCAATCGCCAGCAAACTGAAGGCACTCTCGGACCCGCTGCGGGTGCGCATGCTCTCCGCAATCGCCTCGGATGCGCGCGGCGAGGCGTGCGTGTGTGATCTCACAGAGCTCGCAGACGTGTCTCAGCCGACCGTGTCGCACCACCTCAAAGTGCTCAAGGACGCTGGGCTGCTCACCTCTGAGCGCAGAAGTACCTGGGTGTACTACCGCATCGCACCTGAACAGCGCGCCGCAGTGACCGCTCTGCTCGACGCTTTTGCTGATGTTCCCCCTCAATTCGTGCTGGCTGAAAGTGATCTGGTGTTATAACGAACCGAGCGCGTCTGTATGGTGGATCTGAGGGGCACACAATCTTCTGAGCAGAAAGCATCGCTTTCGCCAGATTGTGTGACGAGTCCCGAACGAAGATCCGCGAACAATTTCGCAGAAATGTGAGTGGATCTGAGGGG
>CAYSQG010000012.1:0-2149 GCA_964433255.1 uncultured Leucobacter sp. | reverse complement strand
GTCCCGAACGAAGATCCGCGAACAATTTCGCAGAAATGTGAGTGGATCTGAGGGGCACACAATCTTCTGAGCAGAAAGCATCGCTTTCGCCAGATTGTGTGACGAGTCCCGAACGAAGATCCGCGAACAATTTCGCAGAAATGTGAGTGGATCTGAGGGGACTCTTTTCGAAACTTTCCCGTCCCGTAAAACACATGCACCGTGTACATAATTCTATTAGAAAACGAGAGACTGTTTCGAAGTCCGGCCCACGAGCCGACGCAAAGCAAAGAATCGCTCTCAGCAAAGCAGAAGTGCTCGCCGCTGAAGCCCACTATCTATCTGGGGCCACACTTCGCGAAGCCGCTGCGCCCCTAGGCATCAGCCACGCACGACTCGCATCAATGCTTCGCGAACGAGGTCACAAGATCCGCCGCAGCGCACCGTCTGAAGCCGACATCGACCAAATGGTTTACAGATATGAAACTGGTGAGTCACTCGCCACTATTGGCAAGAAACTCGGATTTCAAGCAAATACCGTGCGCACTCACCTGCTACGAAGAGGAATCGCGACACGTGATACACACGGCCGCAACAGATAAACCAATTAAAACGTTCTTTTCCAGTCCGTGGGTAAGCCAAGGCTGCGTCCCTTTGAGTGGTGGAAATTCATTTCACCATGCGAGGGTCAGTGCTTCATAGTTTAAGTGGCTTCGAGTTCCGTGAACACCACCCCTTCTAAGGTTCCGGTTAAGAGCTTCATCGAGTTCTCGCTGAAGTAGCGACGCTCGGCGGCGTCCCATTCATCGTGCTGCTCGATCAGCACATGTCCGGTAAGGCGCAACAACGCTTCGGGATTCGGGAACGCACCAACAACGTTGGTACGCCGCTTGATCTCTTTGTTGACCCGCTCGAGAGGGTTTGTCGACCAGATCTGCTGCCAATGCTGCGACGGAAACTCCGTAAACGCGAGCAAGTCGTCTTTTGCTTCTTCTAAGAGTTCAGCAGCGGCTGGATGGCTCCTTGCGAGCATCGTGACGACTTCACCGAACTGAGCATGCACGAGCTCGCGTTTCCCGCGCGGCACAAAAATCGTGCGAATGATTGCGGCCACCATCTGCGAGGCAACTTTTGGGACCCTTGCGAGCACGTTGCGCATGAAGTGCACCCGACAGCGCTGCCATGCAGCACCCTGGAACGCGACTGCGATCGCGCGAACCAGGCCAGCGTGAGCATCGCTGATCACCAACTGCACCCCGGATAACCCGCGAGCTTTGAGGTGGCGGAAGAACTCGATCCAAAACGGTTCTGACTCGGTATCACCGACCTGGAACCCGAGCACCTGCCTGCGCCCGTCAGCGGCGACCCCGACAGCGATCACGATCGCTTGAGACACGACCCGGCGGCCGACCCTCGCTTTGCAGTACGTCGCATCAACGAACACATACGGGTACGTTGTGTCATCAAGTCGACGCTCTCGAAACTCGGCGACATCTTCGTCAAGGTCCTGATGTGTTTTGTCAATTTGAAGTGAGCCATGTGTGCACAACAATTGAGCCATTTGAGCGGCTCATATTGAGCTAAATGTGCACCCGCCCGATAGTCGGGCACGTCTTCCGCTATTGAATTAAAGTTCCAGCTGTTAATCGACCTATTTCATAGTTGCGTTCGCTACCCGATACGACCCTCCTTTGAACCGGAGCATACGACCGTGATGAACAGTCCGGTCAATGATCGCTGCCGCCATTTGCTCGTCCCCGAACACCGTTCCCCATCTGGAGAACTCAAGGTTTGAGGTGTACACGATGCTGCGTTTCTCGTACGCATCAGCGATCACTTGGAACAACAGCCTGGCGCCTTGCCCATCGATCGGGAGATACCCCAACTCGTCGATGATCAGCAGATCGTTGCGTCCTATAGCAGCGAGTTCACGATCGAGCCGCCCCTGGCTGCTGGCATGCCGAAGCTGCGCGACAAGAGACGCGGCAGTGGTGAACTTCACCCGATGCCCTGCCTGGCAGGCGGCGTACCCGACCGCGATCGCGAGATGCGTTTTCCCTGTACCCACATCACCGTAGAGCACGAGGTTCTCCTGCTGGGTGATGAATTCCAGCGCAGTGAGCTGCTGCCTGCCCCAGTCGGGTGGCCAGTTCAGGTTCGACCAGTCATA
>CAYSQG010000011.1:20388-36022 GCA_964433255.1 uncultured Leucobacter sp. | reverse complement strand
TTGGCTACGTTCGGGATGGATAACCGCTGAAAGCATCTAAGCGGGAAGCCGGCCTTGAGATGAGATCTCCGTCACCCTTCGGGGTGGAGAGGCTCCCGGGAGATTACCGGGTTGATAGGCCAGATGTGGAAGCGCAGTAATGTGTGGAGCTGACTGGTACTAATAAGCCGATGACTTGATAATATTCTTCCCCGTTTCAAAAGGGCGGGGAGCGTAACAATAACGAAAATGTGGCCTTCACGCACGTGTGTGTGGTGGTGCTCGCGTCTGCTTTGTGGTTCTTAACGTACGACCACACGCCCGGTTCCTGCCATTGTGTGGGGGTGGGGTGGTTGATATGTGAATAGTGTTACGGCGGTTATAGCGTCAGGGAAACGCCCGGTTACATTCCGAACCCGGAAGCTAAGGCTGACAGCGCCGATGGTACTGCAGGGGGGACCCTGTGGGAGAGTAGGACACCGCCGGACTCCTTTTCAGGGGCCGACCCGCTGGGTCGGCCCCTTTTTTGTGTTCTCAGTGCTGAAACATTGCTCCGGTAAGGTATTTGTAAGCGAACACTGGGCAAGTCAGGAGGGGCGAATGCCGGCAATGACCACCATTCTGCTCGGCTTGTTGCTTGCCTCACTGGTTGCCTATCCCGTCATTAGACGTTTCGGAAGACACAGCTTCCTTATCGCGGCACTGGTCCCGGCAGTTGCCTTCGCGGTGCTGTTGCCTCTGGGAGGATCAGGCACTACACGTGTTGAAGAAGTGCAGTGGCTGCCTGAACTGAACCTGAACCTCACCCTGTACATGGACCAAGTCTCGTGGCTCTTTGCACTTCTGGTGACAGGTGCAGGCGCCCTTGTTTTGGTCTATTGCCGTAATTATTTTGACGATGGTGAAGACGGCCTAGCCAGATTTGGTGCTGCATTTCTCGGCTTTACCACCAGCATGCTTGGACTGGTGCTCGCCGACAACCTGTTTTTGCTCTTCATTTTTTGGGAGGGCACTACCGTCTTTTCATTCCTCCTCATCGCGCACAGTTATCGGCAACGCACCAGTCGCGCTGCGGCCCTGCAGGCGCTCATCGTGACCACAGCGGGTGGGCTCACCATGCTGGTTGGCTTCGTGCTGCTTGCAACGCTTGCTGGCACCGCGAACCTCTCCGAACTGCTCGCGAACCCGCCCACCGGCGCCATCGCTACTGTGGCAGTGTTTTTAGTGCTCGCAGGGGCGCTCTCAAAGTCCGCAATTTTTCCATTCCATTTTTGGCTCCCAGGCGCGATGGCAGCGCCGACACCCGTCAGTGCATACCTGCATGCAGCTGCAATGGTAAAGGCCGGTGTGTATCTCATCGCCAGGTTCAGCACAGGGTTTGCCGACGTTCCTGGTTTCAGCGAAACGCTCGTCGCGTTGGGTGGCCTCACCATGTTGCTTGGTGGGGTGCGTGCCCTGCGTCAGTACGACATCAAACTCATTGTTGCCTATGGCACGGTGAGTCAGCTTGGGCTTATGGTGATGGTGTTCGGGGTTGCTGATCCGAGAGCTACCTTTGCTGGGTTTGCCCTGTTGTTCGCGCACGCGTTGGCCAAGGCCCCACTATTTCTCATTGTTGGCATCGTGGATCATCGCACCGGCACCCGCGACCTTCGCAAGTTGAGTGGTCTTGGTCGGCAAGCCCCCATGCTGGCGGTGATCGCCTGGGTAGCTTCGCTCAGCATGATGGGGGTACCACCTCTGTTCGGGTATCTCGCCAAAGAGAGCGCATTTTATGAGCTCATCGCGATTGGCGACCAGCGGCCAATCTCGATCGTTGCGTTCGCGATTACCCTCGTCGGAAGCGTGCTCACTGTCATGTATATGCTTCGCTTTCTCTGGGGAACGTTTGCCACCAAGGCCGGCGTTGCTGAGCGCGAACGGGTGCACCGTGATTCACCTGCGATTCTGTTCGCCCCAAGTGTGTTCGTGCTGCTCACGCTTACGTTTGGGGTATTTCCAGGTTTCACCGACGCATTGCTGCAGCCCACGGCGCCCGGCAGTGGTGCTGAACCGCTCGCCCTGTGGCACGGATTTTCGGCAGTTTTCGCTGCTACGGTGCTGGTGTTCATCGTTGGTGGGCTGCTTGCTGTGCTGCTGATTCGCAGTGACAGGTCCTTGCCAGCACTGCCAGAACGCTTCACCGCAGCTCACATCTATTGGTTGCTCACGCATTGGCTCGATATGTTTGCAGTGCGCCTCACGTCGCTGACTCAGCGTGGGTCACTTCCGTTCTATCTCGCGGTAATTCTCTCGGTCATGGTGGGCACACTCGGTGGCACGCTGGTGTTCACCGGTCAATTTCCGCAGGCACTCACCATCAGTTCATCGCCAATGCAGATTCCCATTGCTGTAATCATGATCGCTGGTGCATTGTTCGCGTTGCGGGCACGAACCCGTTTTCAGGCGGTGGTGTTGGTCGGCGTCACCGGTTATGGCATGGCGTTTATTTTCGCTCTGCAGGGTGCCCCCGATCTCGCACTCACTCAGGCGCTGGTTGAGACCGTCACCCTCATCGCGTTTGTGCTCGTCATTCGACGATTGCCGCAACACTTCTCTCAGACATCCTCGGCACCTCATCGCTTGATTCGAGCGGTCATTGCGGTTGGTGTTGGTGTGCTGTTTGGAGCGCTCGGGGTAGTGATGCTCGACGCACGAAACGCGGTGCCCATTTCGTTGTTCATGCCAGAGATGGCATATGAGGGTGGCCATGGAAAAAATGTGGTCAACGTCATGTTGGTTGATATTCGTGGGTGGGACACGCTGGGGGAGCTGTCAGTGATACTTGCGGCAGCGACGGGGGTAGCATCACTGGTGTTTTTGCGCACGCGCATTGACAACCTTCCCAAACTCAGTCGTCGCGAAGCTCAGAGAAGTGTGCGTGATCATTTTCGACGTATCGACGACCCGAACGACCCGGCTCAACGCTTTAGCTGGATGCTTGCCGGTCGCGATCTGGCCCCGTCGCAGCGATCAATTTTGCTCGAAGTGGTAGTTCGCCTGACTTTTCACTTGCTTATTTTGGTGTCGTTCTACCTGCTGTTGACCGGGCACAACACCCCTGGGGGAGGCTTTTCGGCCGGTCTGGTTGCCGGGCTCGCGTTGGTAGCCAGATATCTTGCCGGAGGTCGCGCAGAGTTGGGCGCAACGGTTCCGATTGATGCCGGGCGCATACTTGGTGCCGGTCTCGCACTTGCCTCGACGGTGGCTCTGTTACCAATATTTTTTGGTCAGGCCGCTCTCTCTTCTTCCTGGATCGACCTCAACCTCGGGCCACTCGGCGTCCTGCCGATCGTGTCTTCGACATTCTTTGACATTGGCGTGTATTTGGTGGTGTTTGGGTTGGTGCTTGATGTGCTTCGCAGCCTTGGCGCTGAGGTGGATCGTCAGGAAATCGAAGAACCCGGGGCCGACAACTCACCAACCCCTGCTTCGAGTAACACTGCTGTGAACGGCATTTCTGCGAGTGGTACTTCTGCGAGTGACATTGCTGCAAGTGATTCAGACCAGCGTGACACCGTTGTGAGTGATACGCAGGAGGTGCAGCGATGACTGTCTCCATGCCCCTTGCGCTGGTCGCCATCATGGTGGTGCTCTACACAGCCGGTGTCTATTTGATGCTCGATCGTAGCCTGACTCGTGTGCTGCTCGGCTTTTTGCTGGTGGGAAACGCTACGAACCTCCTGTTGTTCCTTGCTTCAGGTTCGTTTGGGGCCGCACCGATCTTTGGTACTGCTGCCCCCGAGGACATGAGCGACCCGTTGCCTCAGGCGTTCATTTTGACCGCCATTGTCATCACCTTTGGTGTGAGCGCGTTCATGCTGGCTCTGATCTACCGCAGTTGGAGGCTGGCCGAAGAAGACGCTGATGCGGTTCGTGACGACGCCGAAGATCGCGAACTTGCCGAAGCTGAAAGCCTCACCACCGAAGAGGTGACTGACGTTGGCCTTGAGCAGACCAGCGAGTTTGCAGACGATTCACAGGGTGAAGACTCCCAGGCAGCTGGGGAGCGTGCATCATGATCCAGTTCATTCCGGTGCTGGTGCTGATTCCTCTCGGGTCCGCTGCACTGGCGCTTGCCCTGCCAGGCCGACGGCGTGCCCAGCAAGCCATCACGGTCACCGCTCTGTCGCTCGTGCTGTTGCTCAGTCTGCTGTTTATGTGGCATGTGGATCAGAACGGCACCCAGGTGATGCAAGTCGGGGGGTGGGCGGCTCCATTTGGTATCTCGCTGGTGGTTGACCGGGTGAGCGCTCTCATGCTGGCGGTGTCGGCGATTGTGCTGCTTGGGGTGCTGCTCTTTTCGTTGGGGCAGGGTCTTGCTGACGGATACGAAGAAACCCCGGTCTCGATTTATTACCCCACCTATCTGGTGTTGGCTGCTGGGGTGTTCAACGCCTTCATTGCGGGTGATCTCTTCAACCTCTATGTAGGCTTTGAGATTTTATTGGTGGCAAGTTACGTGCTCATTACCCTAGGAGGCACTGGGCCGCGCATTCGCGCGGGGGTCACCTATGTGGTGGTGTCCCTCGTGTCATCAGTGTTCTTCTTGGCATCGATCGGCCTCATCTATGCGGCAACCGGCACGGTAAACATCGCACAGCTGACGGTTCGCATTGCCGAGCTGCCAACGAACATTCAATTGTTGTTGAATCTTGCACTGCTCATCGCGTTTGGCATCAAGGCCGCGGTGTTCCCGCTTGCATTCTGGTTGCCCGATTCCTACCCAACGGCTCCAGCTCCGGTCACTGCGGTGTTTGCTGGCCTGCTGACTAAGGTTGGGGTGTACGCGATTATTCGTAGCCAGACTCAAATCTTTGCGTTCTCGAGCGTAGACATGGTGCTCATGGTGGTGGCGGCGCTCACCATGCTGATCGGCATTCTCGGCGCCATCTCACAACTGGATATCAAGCGCCTCTTATCGTTCACCCTGATTAGCCACATTGGTTACTTGATCTTTGGCATTGCTATGGCCAGCGCAGCCGGTTACGCGGCCACGCTCTTCTATGTGGCCCATCACATTATTGTGCAGACCACGCTTTTCTTGGGGGTGGGGTTGATCGAGCGTAATGCCGGGACGACTTCACTGACGAATCTTGGTGGCATGATGCGCGCAGCCCCGGTTGTTGCGGTGTTGTTCTTTGTGCCCATGTTGAATCTTGCCGGCATTCCACCCTTTTCGGGCTTCATTGGCAAGCTTGGCCTGTTCGAATCAGCCGCGGTGATTGGTTCCCCTGCTACGTACTGGGTCATGGGGGTAGGAGCCCTCGTGTCCCTGTTCACCCTGTACGCGCTCGCGAGGGTGTGGCTGCTCGCGTTTTGGCGATCCAGGAGCTCGGCGGTCAACACTGAAACCGGTGTGGTCTCTTCCAATCACGAGGTGAACATGTTGCGGGGTCGAGAGACCGTCATGCTGACCAATTTGCACGATGCACCCGAATCGCAACCGGTGCAAGATCAGCGTCACACCCCTGGGCTCATGATCGCTGCAACATCGAGCATGGTCGTGGTGAGTGTGTTGCTGACGCTGTTCGCGGGGCCACTGTATGGCTACGCCACACGTGCCGGTGATGCTCTCACTCAACCAGATCTGTTGGTGCAGCAGGTGCTCGTTGATCAATCAATCCTCGGTGCTGGCAGCGGAGACACCAAGGGCCCGGTTGGATACGACCCGCTCGCGCCCAACGGTGGTGAGAACAAATGAAGCTCAACAATCGAGAAGTTCGTGGCATTGTGCGATTCTATGAATTGCCGTTGCTCATTGGGCTGTTGGCCACCTGGATGGCGCTGTGGCGAGAAATTTCTTGGATGACACTGCTCAGTGGCCTGGTAGTGTCAACTCTCGCGGTTCGCCTGTTTTATTTACCACCCATACAGCTTGGTGGTCGATTCAACCCCGTATGGGCAATGCGCTATCTCATGTATTTTCTTTGGCACCTGGTCTTGGCATCTTTTCAAGTTGCTTGGCTGGCGGTTCGGCCAGGGCCAAAACCACGAACAGCTATCATCCAAGCCAGACTGAGCACTAAATCCGATTTTATTTTGACGATGGTCGGGTTGACGGTGTCGTTGATTCCGGGGTCACTGGTGGTCGAAATTGACCGGTCAAACTCGACCCTGTACCTGCACATCATCAACACGCCTACGCAGCGGCAAATCAGCCAGGCAAAGTTGCAGGTTGCCCACATTGAGGCGCTGCTCATTCGGGCAATCGGTTCGAAACAAGAGTTGGAGGCGCTGAAGTGAACGTTCTGCATCTTGTGGTTGCGGTGTTGATCATTGCCCTGTTTGCAACAACTGCCATTTTTGCGATCGTTCGAATTGTGCGGGGACCGACCATTCTTGATCGCATGATCGCTTCTGATGTTCTGCTGACGACCTTCGTTTTGGCGGTTGGGGCTGACATGGTGCTGCGCGGGCACACCGACAACATCGCGCTGATGGTCGCGATCGCAGCAACCGCGGCGTTCGCAACCATTACGGTGGCCAAATATGTGCGACGGCGAGCGGATCAGCAACCGGTCAGGGGGCAACATCATGTTTGACCTGCTGATTGATCTTGCAGCTGTGCTGTGTGCCCTGGGTGCCGCGGGTTTTTCGGTTGCTGCTGGTATTGGATTGCTTCGGTTTACCGATGCCTTTAGTCGGTTGCACGCGGCGACGAAACCGCAAATTTTTGGGCTGCTACTGATCATTGCTGCAGTGGCACTGCAAGACCGCTCGTGGATCACGCTGCTGGCCCTCTTGCCAGTGTTCATATTTCAGTCTCTTTTGGCTCCAGTTGGAGCCCACATGGTGGGGCGTGCGGCGTACCGGAACGGCCAAATCGATAAGGAGTTGCTGGTAGTCGATGAGCTGGGTCCGGCAATTGACCGTTCAGATACCGAGCTGCATCGCTAGTTTCACCCTCTCAGAGCAGGCCTCGTTGTTGTGGTCACTGTTTTCAGTCAACGATCACACCCCCGTTTGAGTGGAGTGACGCCCGCGCGAATCGGTTGGTGGGGGGCATGCGGCAGAGTACGTACCACCCCAAATCGGGGGATATTTCTGTGTTTGAGTGGTACTCACGATGCTTCATCTGCTATCTGTGCAGAAATTAATATGTATTTCTTTCTTGAAGAAGTTGAGCGGGTCTGCAAGCATGTGTACATGAGCGCAGCCGCCAACACCACCCACGCCTCGTTTCAAGACGGCACTGCAGACGCGTTGACGCTGGGTCGTCGAATTCGACAGCGCAGATCTCAACAGGGCATGAAGCTGGAGCAGCTCGCCACGCTTGTCGATCGTGCCCCCTCGCAAATTTCTGCGATCGAAAATGGCAAACGTGAACCGAGCTTGCCGGTGCTTCGTGCCCTGGCGAACGCTCTCGGGTGTTCAGTTGACGAGCTGTTGGTTGATGAGCCCCCAAGTGAGCGGGCAGCACTTGAAATTGCGGTTGAACGGGCGCAGCGCAGCCCGGTATTTGCCTCGTTGCGGTTGCAGCCCATCCGCGTTTCTAAAGCCACTTCAGATGACACACTGCGTGCCATTCTTGGCCTGCATCAGGAGATTGAACGGCTGCATGGTGAACGTGCAGCAACCCCCGAAGAGGCGAGACGCGCAAACACCGAGTTGCGAGCGGAGATGAGGGTGCAGGGAAATTACTATCCCGATCTTGAGCACGCGGCACATCGGCTGCTTGAGTCAGTGGAGTACCAGGGTGGCCCGGTTTCACAGCAATCCATTTCGAACATTGCTCAACGGCTTGGTTTTTCGCTGCACTATGTTTCTGACCTGCCGCATTCCACCAGATCGGTGATCGATAGGCGAAATCATCGCATCTATCTCGGATCAAGCCTGCCCTCACGAGACGAGCGAGCACCGATTCTGCGTGCGATTGCCAGTCTCGTCTGTGAGCACACCGAACCCCGCAGTTATGGGGAATTTTTGCGTCAGCGAGTCGAGGCAAACTACTTGGCAGGTGCCGTGCTGTTGCCCGAACACGCCACAGCCGCCTCGTTGAGAGAGGCGAAAAATAACCGTGAAATCTCGATGGAAGATCTTCGAGACGCGTTCGGGGTGTCATATGAAATGGCGGCGCACCGGTTCACAAACCTTGCCACCACTCACCTCGATCTTGAAGTGCACTTCATGAAAGTGCACGAGTCGGGCACGCTGATCAAGGCATACGAAAATGATGGGGTCAAGTTTCCTTCTGACGCGTTGGGCAATCTCGAAGGATCCATGGTTTGCAGAAACTGGACCGCCCGCACGGTATTCAGCCAACCGGATCTGTTCAACCCCTGGTATCAATACACGGACATGGCTGATGGCAACACCTACTGGTGCACGTCGAGGGTCGAACAGGCGAAGGAGGGTCAGTATTCAATCAGTGTTGGCGTGCCTTTCGACGCCGTGCGCTGGTTTCGAGGTCGTGACACTCCTCACCGCACCCAATCATTTTGCCCAGACGAGCGATGCTGCCGACGTGCCTCTGATGGGCTCACCGACAAGTGGCAGTCTTTTGCGTGGCCCGAGGCGGCCACCCCCACCAGCCTGCTTGCAGCGCTGCCCACTGGCACCTTTCCGGGCGTTGATTCGCACGAGGTGTATGAATTTCTTGAACGCAAAGAGCTTCGTTCCTAGACCCAAACAATTACGGGTATTCCCGAAACGTTGGGGTGAGTGCAGAGTGTTCGGAGGGTGAGATCTGGGATGCGTGAACGGTCTGACTGCGATAGCGTAGAGAGGCCAGCGATAGTACAGACCTGAGTGTCGAACGAGGAGGGGAGAGATGGTGAACGACGAGCAACATTCTCACAAAGTTGACGAAACCGTAGTTCGTGCAACACAACAGTTCCGCGAAGACCTCTCCTCAATGATTAAGGCCCGAACGACCGATCTCTCCGTCGATGAACAAGAGGCCGTGAACGCGTTGCCGTCCGGGGCCGCCTTGCTGGTGGTGCGTCGAGGGCCCGATCTTGGTGCGCGTTTCTTGCTCGATCAAGATCGCACCATTGCTGGTCGACACCCCGAAGTAGACATCTTTCTTGACGATGTGACTGTGTCACGACGACACGCTGAGTTTGGGCGCAACGGGACCAAATTTACGGTTAGAGATTTGGGCTCGCTAAATGGCACCTACTGTGACGGCCAACGCATTGAAGACGAAATTACCCTTGTCGACGGTGTTGAGGTGCAGGTTGGAAAGTTCAAATTCACCTATTTCGCCTCGCGATTCGACCTGCCGGGGCAATCGTAAATGCAAAGACACTCTCTCGTTGAGCCAACAGAATCTGGGCTTCTGTTCAGCATCGGACAGGTGCTCGACCGTTTGCAGACAGACTTTTGCGACCTCACACCTTCGAAGCTCCGATTTCTTGAAGATCAGGGGCTCATTACTCCAGAGCGAACGAAGTCTGGGTATCGCAAATTTTCTCAAGCACACATTGAGCGCATTCGCATCATCTTGACGCTGCAGCGCGAACACTATCTCCCATTGAAGGTCATCGCCGAGGTGCTGGAAGATCTCGATGCAGGGCGCGATCCAGTGATTCCGGGTGCTTCGAATCGCAGTGCTTCTGCTGTGCTCACCCCGCGCAGGCTGCTGAGTCGCGAAGAACTTCAACGCATCACAGGTGCAAGTTCACGATTCATTGGGGAATCGATTGCCGCAGGACTTTTGCCTGCCGCAGAAGTCTTTCCATATGAAGTTGTCGCCGAACTCTCGTCTCTCATGAAACTTGCTGAGTACGGTCTTACTCCGCGTCATCTGCGTAATATGCGTGCAGCAGCTGAGCGAGACGCAGAACTGGTCTCGCAGGCCATAGCTGCTCGGGGCGTTCGAGACGGCAGCCCCGACGCAAACGAGCAAGCGCTAGAGTTGATCGAAGTACTTGAAACTGCGCGTGCAGGAGTGCTTCGAAGACGTTTCTTGCGCTGATCCTTGATGCCTGCATCGGCTGAGGCAGGGCCATTGAGCGTGACGCGACACGCCTAAAGTTTTCCTTGAAGGTTAATAGATTTGCAACAGTCTGGGCGGTACGGTTAAAAAATCGAATCTAGAAAGAGAGGTCGCGATGTCTGATTTCGCGCAGTCACCACACAGCGTGCTTTCATCGCAGACTCTCTTTGATGATGGGCTGCCCGATATTGACCGCGAAGGTGGTTTCAAGGGTGCAATCGCCGCTCGTGCAGCCGGCATCACTTACCGTCAGCTTGACTACTGGGCTCGCACTGAACTTGTCGAACCAACTGTTCAGGGGGCTTCAGGCTCAGGGTCGCAGCGTCTCTACGGTTTTCGAGACATCCTTGTGCTCAAGCTTGTGAAACGATTGCTCGACACTGGCATCTCGCTGCAACAGATTCGAGCCGCGGTCTCGCAGCTTCGTGAATCTGGGGTGCACGACCTCGCAGGCACCACGCTCATGAGCGATGGAGCAAGCGTCTATTTGTGCACCTCAAATGACGAAGTGATCGATCTAGTGAGTCGCGGGCAAGGAGTCTTCGGCATTGCCGTCGGCAAAGTGCTGCGTGAGGTCGAAAGTTCCTTGGTCGATCTCGATGAGCACCGCTCAGATGGTGATCAGGTTGACGAACTCGCAGCGCGTCGGCACACCCGTAAAATTTCTTAGCAAATAAACTTAGCGGTCCGCGGCGTGATCGTCGTATGCGTCTGACACAGCGGTGTCTTCGCCAACGGGCTCTTCGTCGAGGTGCTCAGGAGTAACCACGGGCGTTGTTTCCTGTGATGTGGGTGATGGGGTTGAGGTAGCTACTGCACTCAAGTCTGCTGTGTCGAGGATCTGCTCAAGGATCTCATCGAAGTAACCGGCCATTTCTTGAGCGGTGTCACCCGGCCAGAGATGCACTGGTTTCGCTGCGCCCTGAGCCTGTTGCAACGAGGTGCGCTCAGGGAGGCGCGTGGCAAGTACGAGTTCTCCGAAAAGTTCTTGCAGTTCGCGAATGCGGAATTGATGTTCAGTCGACTGAGGTCTGGTTCGGTTGATCACAATGCCAATTGGCTTCAGGCGAGGGCTCACGCCTCTACGAATCTCCTCAATTGCTCGAAGGGCCCGGTCTGCCGCTGAGACGGCAAACAGCCCGGGTTCGGTGACCACGAGCACCCCATCGCTTGCTGCCCAAGCGGTTCGGGTGAGTGCGTTAAGCGAGGGAGCGCAGTCAATGATGACGAGATCGTAATTACGTTCAACAGATGTGAGTGCCTCTTCGAGTTTCCATATTTCGCGAATAGATGGGTGGGGCCCATCAAAGTTGATCGCCGAGGGGCTGCCGATGAGGAGGTCAATGACGCCTTCATGATGCTGACCCCACCCACTCGGGGCGATTGCGGAACGAACCACCTTCGGTTTCGGGTTCTCTAAGACGTCTGAGATGTTTGCGTGACCTTCAGGGTTTACATCCATGCCGGTTGACACGTCAGACTGTGGGTCGAGATCGACGACCAATGTTCGAAGGCCGCGGGAAAAAGACGCGGAGGCAAGGCCGAGAGCGACCGTGGTTTTGCCTACGCCACCCTTGAGTGAGCTCACACTGATTACATGCACTAACTCATTCTAATGAAAAGCAGTGGCGAGGCGCTGTGAGTCATGAAAAGTTCAGTCAACTTCACCCATATTCGTTGTGTATTGTTTTAGTTGGGCATGAAAATAATCTGTTTCCACGGAACGAAGGAGTTGTGTGTTCAAGAAAATTTTGGTCGCAAACCGAGGTGAAATTGCGATCCGTGCGTTTCGTGCCGCCACTGAACTTGGGGCTTCAACCGTTGCGGTGTTTCCATACGAAGACCGAAATTCGCTACACAGGTTGAAAGCCGACGAGGCCTATCTCATCGGCGAGGTGGGCCACCCCGTTCGTGCGTACCTGAACGTGCAAGAGATTATTCGCGTTGCCCGCGAATCAGGTGCCGATGCCATCTACCCTGGCTACGGTTTTCTCTCTGAAAACCCTGAACTTGCAGAGGCTGCAGAAGCCGAAGGCATCCGTTTTATTGGCCCAAGCAGGCGAGCTCTTGAAATGGCCGGCAACAAAGTTGCCGCAAAAGAGCACGCAATCGCGGCCGGAGTGCCGGTACTGAAATCAACCCCTCCCTCGACTGATATCGAAGCTCTCATCGCTGGTGCTGCTGAAATCGGGTTCCCCATTTTTGCGAAGGCAGTTGCAGGTGGCGGTGGTCGTGGCATGCGTCGAGTTGAACGTGCCGAAGATTTGCGTGAGGCACTCGAAAGCGCAATGAGAGAGGCTGAAAGCGCCTTCGGTGACCCCACGATGTTCATTGAGCAAGCGGTGTTGCGACCTCGTCACATTGAAGTGCAAATTCTCGCTGACCACACCGGTGCAACTGTTCATCTGTACGAACGTGACTGCTCCGTGCAACGACGCCATCAGAAAGTGGTGGAAATCGCACCGGCTCCAAACCTTGACCCTGCTACCCGCGACGCGCTCACCCGCGATGCTGTGGCATTTGCGAAGTCAATCGGCTACGAAAATGCTGGCACGGTCGAGTTTTTGCTCGACACTGAGGGCGAGCGCGCAGGCCAACACGTGTTCATCGAGATGAACCCGCGCATTCAGGTTGAGCACACCGTCACCGAAGAAGTGACAGATATCGATTTGGTGCAATCCCAAATGCGCATCGCCTCTGGCGAAACCCTCGAGCAATTGGGCTTGAAGCAGGAGAACATTCAACTGCGCGGCGCTGCGCTACAGTGTCGCATCACCACTGAAGACCCCTCGAACGGGTTTCGCCCCGACCTGGGTCGCATCACCGCCTATCGTTCTCCGGGTGGCGGCGGAGTTCGCCTCGACGGCGGCACCATTGATGCCGGAGCTCAAATCAGTCCGCACTTTGATTCGATGCTCGCAAAACTCACCTGCAGGGGTCGAACCTTCCAAGACGCGGTCGTGCGGGCTCAACGCGCCCTTGCCGAGTTCCGCATCCGAGGTGTCGCCACAAACATTCCATTCCTGCAAGCGGTCATTTCCGATCCCGATTTTCAGGCCGGAAACGTTGCTACCTCGTTCATTGAAGAGCGACCCGAGCTGCTCAACATGAACAAGTCAAAGGATCGAGCCACCAGACTGTTGCAGCATGTCGCGAACGTCACGGTCAATCAGCCCAACGGAGCCAGACCAAGCAACATCGACCCCGCAGCAAAGCTGCCAGTTCTCGATCTCGATGTGCCAGCCCCTGCTGGCAGCCTGCAGCTTCTGCGCGAACTTGGACCTGAGGGCTATTCGAAATCGCTGCGACAGCAAACCCAGTTGGCTGTGACTGAAACCACATTTCGTGACGCCCACCAGTCTTTGCTGGCGACACGTGTGCGCACCAAAGATTTGGTTCGCATCGCTCCCTACGTTGCTCGCCTCACTCCACAGCTCTGGTCGGTCGAAGCTTGGGGTGGTGCTACCTACGACGTAGCACTGCGTTTTCTCGGTGAAGACCCATGGCAGCGCCTCGCCGCGCTGCGTGAAGCACTGCCAAACGTGCCCATTCAAATGCTTCTTCGTGGTCAAAACACTGTCGGATACACGCCCTACCCGCCAGAGGTCGCACAGGCATTCGTGCGCG
This sequence comes from uncultured Leucobacter sp., assembly GCA_964433255.1. Taxonomy (GTDB): domain Bacteria; phylum Actinomycetota; class Actinomycetes; order Actinomycetales; family Microbacteriaceae; genus Leucobacter. The sequence goes on along the minus strand of CAYSQG010000011.1, from coordinate 22,434 downwards.
AGGCTGCCGCAACTGGGGTTGACGTCTTCCGCATCTTTGATGCGTTGAACGATGTCAACCAGATGAGGGTTGCCATCGATGCGGTTCGAGAGACTGGAACCGCGGTTGCTGAAGTTGCAATGGCTTACACTGGCAACCTACTCTCCCCGAAAGAAGACAAGTACACCCTCGATTACTACCTGCAACTTGCAGAAGAGATCGTCGAATCGGGCGCGCATGTGCTCGCGATCAAAGACATGGCTGGATTGCTGCGGCCTGCCGCCGCAGCCAAGCTGGTTACCGCACTCAGGCAGCGTTTCGATTTACCAGTGCATCTGCACACCCACGACACTCCGGGCGGTCAACTAGCGACGCTGCTCGCCGCTGCCGAGGCAGGGGTTGACGCGGTAGATGCCGCCAGCGCCCCAATGGCTGGAACCACGTCGCAGCCGTCTCTCTCTGCACTCGTTGCTGCGCTTGCCGACACTCCGCGTGACACTGGCATCGACAGCGAGGCGGTGTTTGCCCTCGAGCCATACTGGGATGCGGTGCGCTCGCTCTACAAGCCGTTTGAATCAGGCTTGCCGTCGCCGACCGGGCGGGTCTACACACACGAGATTCCTGGCGGCCAACTCTCAAACCTGCGCCAACAGGCAATTGCGCTGGGGTTGGCAGGCAACTTCGAGAAAATCGAAGACATGTATGCTGCGGCCGATCGCATCCTCGGACGCATACCGAAGGTGACACCATCGTCTAAAGTGGTCGGCGATCTCGCCCTTCACCTCGCCGCAGTTGACGCAGACCCAGCTGACTTCGAAGCACACCCTGAAACATATGATGTGCCTGATTCGGTGGTGGGGTTCCTCGCCGGAGAATTGGGAGAGATCCCTGGAGGGTGGCCTGAGCCATTCCGTTCAAAGGTGTTGGCTGGCCGTGACATCAACATCGACATTGAACCGCTCAGCCCAGAGCAAATTGAGCAGTTGTCAGGTACCAGCGAAGTTCGTCGCAGCACGCTGAACAGACTGCTGTTCCCAGTACCTACTCAACAATACGAAGCGTCTCGCGAGCAATTCGGAGACCTTTCAGTGCTCGACACCGCTGACTACCTCTACGGGCTTGAAGTAGGCGACGAGCACACAATTGATCTCTCAAAGGGTGTTCGGTTGTACGTCGCTCTTGAGGCTGTGGGTGAACCCGACGACAAGGGAGTACGCACGGTGATGGTCAAGGTCAACGGGCAGTTGCGTCAGGTGTTTGTCAAAGACCTGAGTGTTGCAGTCGATACCCCGATTGCTGAAAAGGCAGACCGCACTGTTGCAGGCCAGATTGCTGCACCCTTCTCTGGCACCGTGACTATCAAAGCTGAGGTTGGCGACATCGTTGAAGCAGGTCAAGCCGTCGCGACAATCGAGGCCATGAAAATGGAAGCAGCCATCACCACTCCGATCGCTGGCAAGGTCAAACGCATCAGCTTCGGTGACGCTCGCGCAGTGGAGTCAGGGGACCTGTTGCTCGTCGTCGAAGAGGCATAAGGTGGCGGTTCGTCAGATTCGCCTGTTTGGCGACCCCGTGCTCAGCACTGTGTGTGAAAAGATCGAGCACATCGACGACGGAGTTCGGGCCCTTGTGACCGATCTCTGTGACACCGTGCAACTTCCCGGTAGGGCAGGGCTCGCGGCCACGCAGATCGGTCACTCGCAGCGTGCGTTTAGCTTGCACCTCGACGGCAAGATCAGTTATATATTGAACCCAGAAATCGTTGAACTCGATGGTGAACCTACCCTGACAGGAGAAGGTTGTCTTTCAGTTCCTGACCTGTGGTTTGAGGTACTTCGTTACCCAAAAGCCACCGTGCGAGGCATAGACCTCAATGGTGACGAAATTGAGATCAGCGGCGAGGGGTTGCTTGCCCAAGCCCTGCAGCACGAGTGCGACCACCTCGAGGGCAAGCTCTACATTCAACGGCTAGACCGGGAGCGACGTGGTGAGGCGTTGCGCCAAATTCGGGCATCATCCTGGTTTTAAGCAGACTGACATGTTGATCAAGACTGACATGTTGATCAA
>CAYSQG010000011.1:0-20288 GCA_964433255.1 uncultured Leucobacter sp. | reverse complement strand
AGACTGACATGTTGATCAAGACTGACATGTTGATCAATTCTGACCGGTGTTATTCGGGTTGAGCTATGGATCCGGTTTCGGGAGTGTCACTATACATCGACGCGATCTCACCAGCGAAGTCGCGCAAGATATTGTCTCGTTTGATGCTCATCTTCGGAGTAAGGTGGCCACTAGCTTCGGTAAACTCAATGGGCAAAATGACCCACTTTCGAATGCTTTCAGCACGCGACACAGTCTTGTTTCCGTGGTCGATTGCTCTCTGAACTTCGGCAAGTACCTGAGGGTGTTTGGCAGCTTGTTCAACGGTCATTTCAGCATCGAGACCCTGGTTCTTCAACCATGTCGGCAGCATTTCAGAGTCAAGCGTCACGAGTGCCGAGATGAATGGACGTTGATCGCCGACGACCACCACCTGCCCAATGAGCGGGAAGGAACGAATGGGGTCTTCGAGACCGGCAGGTGCAACATTTTTGCCGCCCGCGGTCACAATGATTTCTTTCTTGCGCCCAGTGATGGTCAAATACCCATCTTCGTCAAGCGAGCCAAGATCGCCTGTTTTGAAGAAACCGTCTTCGGTGAAGACGGCCTTGGTGGCCTCTGGGTTATTCCAGTATTCCTTGAAGACGTCGATGCCCTTGACTTCAATTTCTCCATCAGGTGCGATGCGCACTGTCTGGCCGGGAAGTGCGGGACCAACGGTTCCGATCTTGAACTTCGTTGCCAAGTTCACGGTCACTGGGGCGGTGGTTTCGGTCAGGCCGTACCCCTCAAGAATTTTAATTCCGAGGCTGTGGTAGAAGTGGCCAAGGTAGTGGCTGAGTGGTGCCGAGCCAGAAACGGCGTACTTGACGTTTCCGCCCATCTTGTCGCGCAGTTTCGAGTAGACCAGCTTGTCGAAGAGCTTGAATTTGATGCTGAGGCCAAGCCCGGGCTTTTCGCCAGCCATCACAGCCTGACTGTGTTTGACCGCAACGAGGGCCGCAGCACGGAAGATTTTGCCCTTTCCGCCGGCTTCAGCAGTCTGTTCAGCTGAGTTGTACACCTTTTCGAACACTCGGGGCACGGCGAGCAAGAAGGTTGGGTGAAACGTGCCAAGCGATTGCAACAGTTTCGTAGTGTCAGGTTGATGGCCAACCCGCACACCAGCGTGCACGGCAAGCACCGAAATGAAACGTGCAAACACGTGAGCAAGTGTCACGAAGAGCAGTGTCGAGGATCCGGGCTGGTTCACCACCTCGCTGAGTGCGGTCGCCGAGTTGCGAGAAAGTTCAACAAAGTTTGAGTGGGTGAGCACACACCCCTTTGGTCTGCCGGTAGAGCCAGAAGTGTAGATCAGGGTTGCCATGTCGCTGCCCTGTGCAATATTTCGACGACGTTCGATTTCATCGTCACTCACCTCAGCGCCGGATTTCACCAGTGCATCGATAGCGCCCTCATCTAGGTTCCACACCAGGTCTACTGTCGGAACGGTGCTGAGAACCTGTCCCAAACGATTGGCATGTTCTGCGGTTTCAGTGATGATGCCACGTGCACCCGAATCTTCAAGAATCCATTGAATTTGCGCAGCTGATGAGGTCTCATAAATGGGCACCATCACCGCACCGGCATAGTGCAACGAAAAGTCGATCAGTGTCCACTCAAACGAGGTCTTGCACATCAACCCGATACGGTCACCGGGCTGCACCCCGGCCGCAGAAAACCCTTTGGCCACAGCCACCACACGGTTTTTAAACTCTGTTGCGGTGAGATCGGCCCAACCTTCTTCGCCGACCGGGGTCGAGAAAATCACGCGATCTGGAGTCGCAGCGACACGCTGTTCGAGCAGGTCAGTGATGTTGTCGCCTGGGGCTGGGGGAACGATGAGCGGGGTTTCGGTGATGATCACGGTAGCTCCTTCGGTACCTGCAAGGTGTCAAAATCAGTCAGAACCTGACTCACAATCAGCTTATCGCTTCACGCACTTTTCCTCATGAGTGTTTTCGAAAAAACATGCCCTTCCGGTTGCCACGAATCAGCTAGTGTTGCTCTTTGACACACATTGAGAGGCGGGTGGTGCACGTGATGTATTGGATTCTCAGAAATTTATTTTTTGGACCACTGCTCAAAACCATTTACCGGCCTTGGGTTGAAGGCGCCGGCAATTTGCCGGCAACCGGCCCAGTGATCATTGTGGGCAATCACCTCTCAGTCGTTGATTCCTTCTTCATGCCGCTCATGGTTGACCGCAGGGTCTCCTTCCTTGCCAAGAGCGATTACTTCACCGGAAAAGGCCTCAAGGGCTGGTTTTTGAAAAACTTCATGCTGGCAGTCGGGCAAATCCCAATCGACCGGTCAGGCGGCAAGGCCTCTGAGGCTTCTCTGAACACCGGGCTAGCTGTGTTAGAACGCGGAGACGTGCTTGCGCTCTACCCCGAAGGAACTCGAAGCCCAGATGCCAGGCTCTACCGAGGGCGCACAGGTGTCGCTCGACTCGTGCTTGAGTCTGGGGCGCTCGTCGTGCCAGCCGTCATGATCGACACCGAAAAATGCATGCCCATTGGAGCTAAATTTCCGCGCATTCGCCGCATTGGGGTGGTCATCGGTGCACCCTTGGATTTCTCGCGATTCAGTGACATGGCAACTGACCGATTCGTGCTGAGAAGTGTCACCGACGAGATTATGGTCGAAATTCAACGCCTCAGCGGCCAGGAATACGTCGACGTCTACGCATCCAGTGTGCGAAACGCACCCAAACAGTGACCAGCATCTGAGCGGTAGACTAATTACACCGCGGGATTCGCCGCGACAGCATCACGGGCACACATGAGAGACGTGCGCACAGATATACGAGAGCAGGCCGAAGTTGAGTGAGCAGTTAGCCACTAGCATCGCAACCACCGCATCAGAGCTCGATAGCTACCTCAACTTCACCGCCAAACAGCAACCCAACTGGTCTGACCTTGCGGCGGTACAGGCAGCCTCAGCGGAACTCGCGACACAGCCGCCACTGGTGTTTGCTGGCGAAGTTGACCGGTTACGTGAGCGACTCGCGCAGGCTGCCCGCGGCGAAGCATTTGTGCTGCAAGGCGGAGACTGCGCCGAAACATTCGCGGGTGCCACCGCAGACAAGATTCGTGACCGTGTCAGGACACTGCTGCAAATGGCAGTGGTGTTGACCTACGGTGCCTCGATGCCAGTGATCAAGGTTGGCCGCATGGCAGGGCAGTTCGCAAAACCCCGCTCAAGCGACACTGAAACCCGAGACGGAGTCACTCTGCCCGCATACCGCGGCGACATCGTGAACGGCTACGACTTCACACCCGACTCACGAGAAGCCAATCCTGCTCGAATGGTGCAGGGGTACCACGTCGCCGCATCCACGCTGAATCTCATTCGGGCGTTCACGCAGGGCGGCTTCGCGGACCTGCGACAGGTGCACGCCTGGAACCAGGGTTTCGTGTCAAACCCCGCCAACCAGCGCTACGAGGCGCTCGCCGCCGAGATTGACCGTGCACTCCGCTTTATGGACGTCTGCGGGGTAGAAAGCAGCGCGCTTACGCAAACCGAGTTCTACGTGAGTCACGAAGCGTTGCTGCTCGATTACGAGCGCCCCATGGTTCGCATCGATTCACGAACCGGCAAACCATATGGAACCTCAGGCCACATGCTCTGGATTGGCGAGCGTACCAGAGACATCGACGGTGCTCACGTAGAGCTGTTGTCTAAGCTGCGCAACCCAATAGCGGTCAAGCTTGGGCCTACCGCAACGACCGATGATGCGCTGCGACTGATTGACAGGCTTGACCCTGAGCGGGAACCTGGTCGACTGACCTTCATCACCCGCATGGGTGCAGAAAAGATTCGAGATGCTCTGCCTCAGTTGTTGGCAGGTGTGCGCGATTCAGGAGCCCTGCCACTTTGGGTCACCGACCCGATGCATGGAAACGGCATTACCACGGCAACAGGGTACAAGACCCGGAGATTCGACGATGTCATGAACGAGGTGCTTGGCTTTTTCGAAGCTCACCGAGAGGTCGGCACATTCCCGGGTGGCATGCATGTTGAGCTCACCGGTGATGACGTGACCGAGTGTCTGGGCGGCAGCGAAAACATTGACGAAGCCACTCTGGCAACGAGGTACGAGTCACTTTGTGACCCACGGCTCAATCACATGCAATCGCTTGAGCTGGCTTTTCAGGTTGCTGAAGAACTGAAGCGTTAAATTCAGTCGAGACGCTAGCCGAACAGTTGCCAGCGAATGGTGACAGTGCTGCCGCGTGCAACCATGCTGCCTGCTTTGGGCTCGGTTCGCGTCACCTCGGCCAGATCCCAGAGCGCCGGACCAGCACTGACATCGTAGGCAAAACCGGCGGCCTCTAGAGCGGCGACGGCTTCGCGCACGGTCTGGCCGGCGAGGTCAGGCACTGCAAAGAGCTCGGGCCCAAGAGAGACGGTGAGCCCAACTGTGTCGCCAACCTTCAAGGTGTCGGAGGTGGTGTTCAACCGAATGACGCGGCCCTCGGCGACAGAGTCACTGTGTTCGGAGCTGTTTTGGTTTGCATCAACGCCCAAGCCCGCACCCTGCAGCGTAGTGGCCGCAGCTTCAGCGGTCAGACCAGCGACTTCTGGCACAGCCCCGGCAGACATGATCAGGTCGATGACTGCTTGTTCCGGGTAGGTTTCAGGGATTTGCGCCCCAGCAGGGTCAATGGCAAGGATCACAGTGTCGCGTGGCGCCTCACCAAACCGCTGTTCAACCACCTTGCCAAACGCAAACCCTGCCTGTGTGATGGCCTGCTCAGCCTCAGCGAGAGTCATGCCGGTGAGCTGTGGGGTGGGGAGCATCGCGGGGCCGGTGGATCGGCACAGCCGAACGGTGCTGCCCTGTTCAACTCGCGTCCCAGAAACGGGTTCAGTGCGCACTGCCAACCCAATTGCGATGTCGATGCTTGCGCACTCAAAGACATCGACTTCAACATTGGCTTCTTTCAGACGACTTTCAGCAGTTGCCATTTCGAGGCCAGCCACCTGAGGAACGGTCACGAGTGATCCCGGGCCCTGACCCCACCACCAACCGGCCCCAGCCGCCACTGCAATGAGCACTGCAATGATTGCGGCGATCCATGCCCCCCGCTTGGAGCGCCTCTGGGCCTGAATCGTTGCCGCACTGACCGGGTTGCTTGGAGGTGCTGCCTCGGGGGTGAGCGCTGCGTGCACGATCGCCTGTTGTTCGGCACCACTGAGCACCGCAGTTGAGGGGGTGATGCCCGAAAGCACGGTGGTTGCAGCCAAAACCGAAGTTGCTGCCAGAGGGGTTGCGGTGTTGAGTGCCTTCAAATATTCGAGCGCTTCAGCTGCGTTGCTGGGTCGCCCGTCGGGTTCTCGTTGGGTGCACCAGCGCACCAACTCGTCGAGTTCGGGTGTGAGTTCGGGAGCAATTGAAGAGGGTGCAGGCACATCTGAATGCGCATGTTGGTAAGCGATCTGCATTGGCTGTTCGCCGCTGTAGGGCTGCTTGCCGGTAAGCATTTCAAAGAACATGATGCCAAACGCGTAAATGTCACTACGCTCATCTGCGATGCCGCGAGTGACGAGTTCGGGCGAAAGGTAGGCGATTGTGCCGAGCAGCGCTTGGCCTGTCGTGGTGTTTGCTGACACTGCCCGCGCAAGCCCAAAGTCACCGATTTTGATGCGCCCGTCGTCAGAGAGCAAAACGTTTTCAGGTTTGAGGTCACGATGAACGAACCCTGCAGAATGCGCGGCGGCAAGCCCGGCTAGCACCGCCTCGCCTATCTCACTTGCCTGCTCTGGAGTGAGTTTGTGTTGCTGCTTGAGCAGGTCACGAAGGGTGATGCCGGGCAAGTATTCCATCACCAGGTAAGGAACACCGTGTGATATTCCCTGATCGAACACATTGACCACGTTTGGATGGGCCAGTCCAGCCGCACTTCGCGCCTCTTGTTCGAACCGGCGAGTGAAGTTTTCGTCATCAGCAAGATGAGGGTGCATTGCTTTGATGGCTACCTCGCGACCAAGCCTCAGATCTTCTGCGAGATAGACCATGGCCATGCCGCCTCGCGCAATGCGTGAGCGCACCACGTATCTGCCATCAAGCGTTTGCCCAATGAGGGGGTCTGTGGGGGCAGAGTTCACGCGCCGATTCTATGTAGCGTGTCGGGTTTGCACGTGGCGGCGCGCCGCCCGGGCGGTTAGGATACAAGTGTGCTCGAGAACTTACCCGCAGACACTGAATTTGTTTCCGTTCCCGACCTTGTTGAGAGATGGGGCATCACCCCAAGCAAAGTGCATCGTCTCATTGAAGATCACTTTCTTGCTGCAGTGCGAGTCGATGGGGTCCTGCGCATCCCTGCAGAATTTATAGAGCAAGACGAACCCCTGGCTTCACTGCGCGGCACGCTGCTTGCCCTGCATGACGCTGGTTTTAGCAACGATGAGGCGTTGGTCTGGTTGTTGAACGAGAACGACGAACTCGGTGAACGCCCAATTTCAGCGTTGCAGGCAGGACGCAAGAGTGCCGTCAGGCGGGCGACGCAGTCACTCGCGTTTTAAGAAATGCGATGCCCCGCTTTGTGTGCGAGAGCGATGAGTTGTTCGCGGGCTTCTTGACTGAGTGGGGCAAAATCAAGTGCTGCCTCCGCGAGCGTAATGTTTTGAGCAATCATGTGCTCTACACGCTCAACGGCACCGCTGTCTCGAATGGTTTGTTGCAGCATCTTGACCTGTTCACGATCGAGCGATTCGTCACCAAGCATTTCGTCAAATAGCCTCTGCTGAGTTGCAGGCAGCTGTTCCCTTGCAAGGGTCACCAGCACGGTACGCTTTCCCTCTCGCAGATCGTCACCGGCTGGCTTGCCGGTGTGTTGCTCATCACCGAACACGCCTAGTAAGTCATCGCGAAGTTGAAAGGCGACCCCAACTGGCAACCCAAATTCAGTGAGAGCCTGTTCCTGTTCAGGGTTCACCCCGGCCAGAGCGGCGCCGATGAGCAGGGGAGCCTCCACGCTGTATTTCGCAGATTTATAGACCAACACTCTCGTGGAGCGTTCGAGTTGCACACGCTCTGGGAAAAACGCGGTCTGTTGCTCTTCAACAACATCGAGGTATTGGCCGAACGCGACCTCGCTGCGCATGCGGTGAAATTGCGCTCGAGCTGAGGCTGCGGCTTGCGGCGCGGTGGAGTTGCATGCTGATTGCATCAGTTCGTCTGCCCAAGACTGCAAGAGGTCACCGAGCAGAATAGCTGTGGCAATGCCAAATCGTTCAGCGCTTCCGCGCCAGTTATTCGTTTGGTGGAGCGCTTCGAAGTGTCGGTGTGCGGCAAGCCTGCCTCGGCGGGTGTCCGAGCGATCGATGACGTCGTCATGAATCAAAGCAGCGGCGTGAAAAAATTCGAGCGCGCAAGCCGCGTCGATGACGGCTGCGAGGTCGTGTGCAGGGTCCGCGAACAGATCGAGGGGCTGAACTGAGCGGTACCCGAGGAGGGCAAATTGGGCTCGCATTCGTTTGCCGCCCTGTAGATATGCGCTCGCCTCATCGAGCACTGGAACGATGTCTTCACCAAGTTCAAGTAGTTCCGATTTATGGCGCAACAGAGCTTCATCGATTCGATGCTGAATGAGAGCTGCGAGTCGAGAGGTTTCAGGCACATGGCTAGCCTAGCCTCCATATTGCGGCGTAGACTGGTCGTACCAGATTTTTGAAAGTCGGAGGCCGTCATGGGTCTATCAGAACGTGAGCAGCAAATGCTCGAAGAGATGGAGCGCCAGCTGTATCGCAGCGAGGCTGACGTGCTGAAGACACCCGAATCACGTACGCGCTTACACCCTCGCGCGGTGGTGTTGGGTGTGCTGTTGCTACTCGCTGGCGTTGGCTTATTGCTTGGTGGCGCAAGCGCTCAGCAACTCTGGCTTGGCATGGTTGGCTTCGGGGTGATGTTGGTAGGTGCACTTGTGGCGTTCTCAAAAACTGAACGTGTACAAGCCGGCGGTGCCGGGAACAACGCACCCACAAGCACTGCTTCCGCTTCATCGAAGGAGTCGTTGGCTGATCGAATGACTCGTCGTTGGGATCAGCGAATGGAGGGGGAGCGCTAAGGCGTTTTCGTTCTTGGGCGGTGGAACACTCCACCGCCTTTTTTTGTCTCTGCAACGTTCCCCGATGCGATTGCCCTCGGCAAATCGCTGATGTGAACAGGGATTAGGGGCAAGAACCCCGGACACGTTCCCAGGGCAAGAACCCCGGACACGTTTTCCGATCGGTGCGTGCGCGAAGCCGCAAACGTGTGCTGTTTTTGGGCGGTGAGGAGCACGAATTGGAGCAGAGTGGAGGCATAGGTGGGTGAAAGTGCAGCAAAGTGGAGCAAAGTGGTGTAATGTGGCATCATCGGGAACGGTGAGGTGTTCCCGCTTGGTGTAGCAATTCACAACGGGAGGTGAGCGCCGATGTTTCTTGGCACGTTCACCCCAAAGCTCGATGAAAAAGGCAGACTCATACTTCCGGCCAAATTTCGCGAAGAGCTCTCTGACGGGCTCGTCGTGACTCGAGGCCAAGAACACTGCTTGTATGTGTTCAGTGAACGTGACTTCTCACACATGCACGAACGCATCCGTGAGGCTCCGATCACCTCAAAACAGGGCCGAGACTACCTGCGAGTGTTTCTCTCTGGCGCACATGCAGAAGCGCCTGACAAACAGGGTCGATTCACAGTGCCACCGGCACTTCGTCAATATGCGGGTCTTGACCGTGACCTTGTCGTGATTGGTGCAGGCAACCGGGCTGAAATTTGGGACGCCCAAGCATGGAACACCTACCTCGCCGAACAAGAGGCGGCATTCGCTGACATCGAGGAGGAGGTGATCCCGGGCATGTTCTAACTCGACGTCGTGGTTTCTCGTCTACCACCCTGACACGCTTCCCCAGTGCCAGGTGGGTCTGACGGGGAACCAGGATCGCCGAACCGCCCGATGAGCACATGACAACTCCAATCGATGAACTTCACACCTCCAGCGAGGCGGCAGATCGCCACACTCCGGTGTTGCTTGAGCGCTGCCTGGAGCTGCTTGAGCCGGTCGCTGAACGGCCTCATGCCTTGGTCGTTGACGCAACACTTGGCATGGGCGGCCACACCGAAGCGCTGTTAGAGGCATACCCAAACCTGACGGTCATCGGCCTTGACCGCGACACTCAGGCTCTTTCCATCGCCACACAGCGGCTGGCGCGCTTCGGAGCAAGACTCAAGACCGTGCACACGGTGTACGACGGCATTCAGAACGCTGTGGTGAAGCTCGGGTTCAGTCACATAGATGGGGTGCTGTTTGACCTCGGTGTGTCATCCATGCAACTCGATGAAGCTGATCGCGGTTTCGCTTACGCTCAAGACGCACCGCTCGACATGCGAATGGATCAGACCAGCGGCACCACCGCTGCTGACGTTCTCGCCACGGCAAGCGAGGGCACACTGCGAGCAATTTTTGAGCGATACGGCGAAGAACCGCTTGCTGCTCGTTACGCACGTGCGATCGTCGCGGAACGAGCCAATGGCCCCATCGAACGAAGTTCACAACTGGTCGAAGTGTTGCAGCGTGCCACTCCTGCAGCTGTTCGCGATCTGCGGCACCCAGCAAAACGCGTGTTTCAAGCGCTGCGTGTTGAGGTCAATGGTGAACTCACCGCATTGGAGCGAGCGCTTCCGGCGGCACTTGACCTGCTCTCAGTGGGGGGTCGCGCTGTGGTGATGTCGTATCAATCACTCGAAGACAGATTCGTCAAACGTGTGTTTGCTGAACGCAGCACAACTTCGGCACCTGCCGGATTGCCTGTTGAACTTCCGGAGCATCAGGCTCAATTCAAGCTGCTCACGCGTGGAGCTGAACTTGCTAGCGAAGCTGAACGTGCACACAACAGTCGCTCAATTCCCGTACGCCTGCGTGCTGTCGAGCGAGTAAAAGAGGCTACAAAATGAGCGCAAGCACCGTACCTCTTGACCGCACAGATCTGCTTCTTGCGGTGCGTGAGGTGCCCTCCGCTGCGGTGCGCCCTGAACAAGCACCTCAGATTCGCCCACACCTGCGACCAGTTCCTGCACCACAGGCGAAGCGCAAGAGCCCACTCGCCGGTGCGCTCACCGCGGTAGCTCTTGTGCTGAGCATTTTGTTCGCACAACTCGGCCTCAGCATCGCGGTTTCACAGGGGGCATATGAGGCTCGCGCGTTGCAAGCCGAACTTCGCGATTTGACCCGTGTGGAACGTGTGCTTTCGCAAAATGCCGAAAAGTTGGCTTCACCTCAGAACCTCGCCGAAAATGCTGTGCGCTTGGGAATGGTACAAAACACCACTCCGGCGACTCTTCGACTCAGTGACGGTGCGGTGCTCGGGACCATTGCAGGTGGCACAGCTGCGGTCACCGCAAACTCCGTTCCAAACTCGACACTTGCCGGCATTCCCGTGGTGAACGCCGATGGGTTGCTCACGGTTCGCGATTCTGAAAAAGCCGCATTGGCTGCCGATGCAAAGCAGAGCACGCCGGTAGCGTGGGAGGGTCTGCTGCCTGCACCAAACACGCACTAGGTCAGCGCCGAAATGAAATGAGCACCACGGGGGAGTTGAGCGAATGCTAAAAATGCGACCGCTTGCTGTTCGACGATTGATCGCGGTGGTGCTGGTGTGTGTAGGCGCGGTGGCCTTCACCGTGAAACTGGTCGACGTGCAAATAGTGTCAGCCTCGCAACTCAACGAAGCTGCCTTCGATAAGCGCGGGGTGCCGGTGACCATTCCGAGTGTGCGCGGAGACATTGTCGACCGTGAAGGGGTGGTGCTTGCCACCACAGACGAGCGATACGACGTGCAACTTTCGCCCAAAAACGTCCGATTAAACGGTGGCAAGTTCTGGCGAACCTCGCAAAACGGTGGAGTTGAAACAGTGCAGGTGAGCGCTGAAGAAGCGTTTGCCGAAATCGCCGCGATAACCGGGCAACAGCCAGAAGAGCTTGCCACGATCGTCGACGATGCGTTGAAAGAGAACCCTAAGAGTGACTTTGCCTACGTGATCCGGGCGGTCGACCTGACCACTCTCAATGCCTTAAAGGCCCTGGCTATTCCATGGATGACGTTCAGCACAAATCATCAGCGCACCTACCCAAATGGAGCGGTAGCAGGCAACATTGTAGGCTTCTCGGGTTCTGACGGTTTGCCGCTTGCTGGAATTGAACTCTCGCAAGATGACTGTCTCACCGGAGTCAACGGTGAAGAAACCTACGAACGCGGTGCCGACGGGGTGAGGCTGCCTGGCAGCCAGGTTGTGACGAAGCCCGTCGAGAACGGGGGCACGATCCAGCTCACCATTAATCGTGATCTGCAATATGAGGCCCAGCAGGCCATAAACGCTGAGGTCACCCGAAGCGTTGCCGAGTGGGGCCTCATCACCATCATGGATGCTAAAACCGGCGAACTTCTTGCCGTTGCCGAAGATTTTTCTGTGGACCCAAATGACGTTGACTCGTCGACCCCCGATCGCCGCGAAGCGCGTTCATTCACTAGCCCGTACGAGCCGGGTTCAAGTTTTAAGACACTGACCGCTGCTGCGTTGCTTGATCAGGGCGCTGCCAACCCGCTCAGTCAAAACCTCACCCCTGATTATCTTGAACCTGAACCAAACGTGAGTTTCAGCGACTATTTTAGGCACGGTCCGCTGCCCTTCACCCTCACCGGGGTGTTGGTGAAATCTTCAAACGTCGGCATCTCTATGCTCGGTTCACGGCTGAGCGAAGAGACCAGGCACGACTATTTGCAGAAATTCGGAATTGGCCAGCCAACAAACGCCGGCATGCCAGCCGAGAGCGCCGGCGTGTTGCACCCATTCGAAGAGTGGGACCGTCAAACCAGTTACAACACGATGTTTGGTCAGGGTTTGTCGGCAACGATCGTGCAAACGGCGAGTGCCTACCAAGCAATTGCAAATGATGGGGTGCGCATCCCGCCCAAAATTGTGCAAAGTTGCACCTCAGCTGAGGGTGTTGTGACTGAGCACAACAGCGGTGAACCCACGAGGGTGCTGACGCCCGAAGCTGCTGCTGACACACGTCACATGCTTGAGGCCGTGACACAGCAGGACTGGATCATTCAACCTCTCTCGATTCCTGGGTACCGTCTCGGGGGCAAAACAGCAACAGCTGAACAAACGAACGGTCAGGGCGGCTACCGAAGTGACTATGTGTATTCGTTTGCCGGCATGTTGCCGATGGACGACCCCAAATATGTCATCGTCGCGACGGTCGCTTACCCAAAGTCCGGCATCGGCGCTGTGGTGGCCACGCGAACCTGGAACGCGGCAGCCAAAGCCACGATTCGCACGTTTCACCTTCCACCCTCCTCCGGCACCTACGCGCCTCTGCCAGAAACCTATTAGCACTGCATGAGCTTGGTAATCTGAGCTGATCACACACACTTAAGGGCAAAGATGGTTACGCTCACAAGCTTGGCTGAACAGGTGACAGCACAGGTGCCAGATCTGTTGCCGGCACAGGCACCAGTCCAGGTATTCCTCGATGCTGAAGTGCATGGCATTACGTCGAACTCGCGCGAGGTGCAACCAGGCATGCTCTTCGCGGCGTTGCCAGGTGATCGAGTGCACGGGGCCAGTTTTGTCACGGCCGCTCTTCAAGCAGGGGCAGTCGCTGTGGTCACCGACGAGCAGGGACACGCCATGATGCAAAACGCGGACGTGCCGGTGCTTACCGTGCCAAACATCAAGACACACATTGGGCTCATTGCTTCAATTGTGTACGGTGATCCGGGTGAGCGACTTCGATTGTTCGCAATCACTGGGACGAACGGCAAAACGACAACGAGCTACATGCTTGAGCATATTTTGCGCAGCGCCGACTGCAAGGTAGGCATGATCGGCGGTGTAGAGCTTAAAATTGGCACTCAGGTGGCACCTTCAGTGCTCACGACTCCGATGCCTTCCGACTTGCAGAGGTTGCTTGCTCAACATGTCGATGCTGGTGGCACCGACCTTGTGATGGAGGTGACCTCTCACGCCTTAGTGCAGCATCGAGTTGATCCGCTGCGTTTCGATGTGGCGGGGTTCACCAACCTGACGCAAGATCACCTCGACTATCACGACAGTCTTGAAGACTACTTTTTAGCGAAAGCTTCGCTCTTCACCCCGCAAAGATGCGAGGCTGCGGTGATTTTGGTCGATGACGAGTGGGGCAGACGGCTCTTCGAGTTGGCGAGTGCTCGGTTGCCTCGCGTGTTTGCGCTCGGGTTGCATTCGCCGTTGCCTCCGGGTGCCCAGGGGTGGTCTGCGCAATTGGGGCATGAACAGCGTAGTTTCGTGTTGAGGTCTACCGGCGGCGAAGACACTCAACATGAGGTGTCGTTGCCGGGCGAATTCAATATTTCGAATGCGGCGCTTGCCGTGTGCATGGCGCTAGTGGCAGGAGTACCGAGGGCACGCATACCAAAGCTGATCGCACCAATCGTGCCGGGGCGCATGGAATTGATCTCCGAATCACACCCCAGGGTGGTGGTTGATTTTGCTCACAACACCGCGGCGTTGCAGCAGGCAATGCAGGCGTTGCGTCCAGGGCTCGAAGGTGAGTTGATTGTGGTGACCGGTTCGGCGGGGGATCGGGATGCCGACAAACGTGCCCAAATGGGGCGAGTGGTCGCAGAAGCTGCCGATCTGGTGTACATCACTGACGACGACCCTCACAGCGAACCGCCCGAGCTGATTCGCCGGGCATTGCTCGATGGCACTCTGGGCGGTCCAGCTGTAGTGACAGAGATCGCGGATCGATCGGAGGCCATTCACGCCGCAATCTTGCGAGCCGACGACAACGACACCGTGCTCATCGCGGGCAGGGGTCACGAAACGGTGCAGGAGGTTGGCGCAGAGCAACGCGAACTCGATGACCGCGTCGTTGCTCGAGCAGCTTTGCAACGTCGCCACGCGACTGAGTAGGCGCACGAAGATCGTGCTCACGGGGTAAGATCAGCAGGTGATTGCTCTGACACTGGAAGACATCGCGTCGGCGATGAACGGGCAAATTCTTCATTCTTCGGGGGGCGTAATTGTCTCCGGCCACGCACAAACCGATTCGCGTTTGGTCCAACCGGGAGACATTTTTTTTGCCCGGTTAGGTGAGCACACTGACGGGCACCTGTTTGCAGATCAGGCCATCGCCAATGGCGCTGCGCTGCTGGTGGTCGAGCGCGAAATTGAACAATCGCAGGGTGCGTCTGACCGGTCAACAATCAATCAGGTGCCTCTGATTTTGGTGCAAGATGCAACGATTGCACTCGGTCAGCTTGCCGCAGTGTCTGTGGCTCGACTCAAGTCAGCCCACCACTTGCGCGTGGTCGGGATCACGGGTTCAGTGGGCAAAACCAGCACCAAAAATTTGGTCGCTTCTATGGCTGAGCTTATTGGCAACACAGTAGCGAGCGAAAAGTCATTCAACAACGAAGTTGGGGGGCCCATCACTATGCTGCGGGCCGACGCTGATACCAGCATTCTTGTGGCTGAAATGGGTGCAAGTGAAGAGGGAGACATCGCGAAACTGGTGACCATGGCGCCACCCGACATTGCTGTTGTGCTGGCTGTTGGGTTGGCTCACGTCGGAAAGTTTGGTGGAATCGAGACAACGTTTCGTGCGAAAAGCGAAATGGTTCAGGGCCTGCCAGCTGATGCCGTGGCGGTGTTGAACGCCGATGATCCCTGGGTCCGAAAAATGGCTGAACTGACCTCGGCTCGAGTGGTGTGGTTCGGTCAGACTGTGTCAGCAGATGTGCGGGCTACGGAGCTCGATTCCTCAAGCAGCGGCACGAGTTTCTTGTTGCACGCTGGCGGGCAGTCTCGTCAGGTCACCTTTCGCGTGTTGGGTGAACACCATGTGCAAAACGCCCTTGCGGCAGCTGCGGTCGGCATTGAGCTCGGTCTGACTCTAGATCAGGTGGTGCAGGTGCTTGAGGCAGCAACCATTGCCGCTCCGGGCCGCATGCAACCAATGCCGTGCCGTGATGCAATCACGATCATCAACGACGCCTATAACGCAAACCCCGACAGCATGAGTGCCGCACTCAAAACACTTGCTCAATTGAAAACACCCGGATCGCGCACCGTCGCAGTGCTTGGCCCGATGAGCGAACTTGGCGAAATTTCGGGGGAGCAACACGACCGAATTGGCTTGCTGGTAGTGAGACTTGGCATTGACGAGCTCATCGTGATCGGCGCTGAGGCCCGTCGACTGCACATCAGCGCCATCAATGAGGGATCCTGGGACGGTGAGAGCGTGTTTTTTGAAGATCATGACTCTGCCCTGGCCTATCTGGTGAACACCCTTAAGCCTGCCGACACGGTGCTGGTCAAAGCCTCGAACGCGGCTGGTTTGCAGGGCTTTGCCGACCAGCTTGCAGGGGTGCTTGCATGATCGCACTGTTACTCGCTGGGGCGTTCTCGCTGGCTTTTTCGTTGTTCTTGACACCCGTGTTTGTTCGAGGGTTTCGCAAGCTGCACTGGGGTCAGTTCATCCGGGACGACGGTCCCCAGTCTCATCACGCGAAGCGTGGCACACCCACCATGGGCGGGTTGATCTTTATTTCAGGTGCGGTGTTGTCGTATTTTGCGGCGCACCTGCTCACGGGCACTATCCCGTCTGCTTCAGGCATGCTTGCTGTACTGTTGACCGTCGGGCTCGCGTTGGTTGGGTTTGTTGATGACTATTTGAAAACCCGAAAGCAGCAGTCGTTGGGGCTTGGTGGGTGGGCCAAAATCGCAGGTCAAGTCGTTGTCGCGATTCTGTTCACACTGCTCGGCATTCAGTTCGCAAATGAGCATGCCTTGACACCGATCAGCACGCACATTTCGTTCGTGCGCGACTTGCCGTTTGACTTTCTTTCCCTTGGCACGGTGATCGGGGTGACACTGCTGACCATCTGGATCATTGTTGTGGTAGTTAGTGCCTCGAACTCGGTGAATGTCACTGACGGACTTGACGGGTTGGCCACCGGCTCGTCCATTCTCGCGATCGGCGCCTATGCGGTCATCGCATTTTGGCAATTCAACCAAGCTTGTGCTCGCGGCATTGAACCAGGGTGCTATGAGGTGCGCGACCCACTGGATCTCGCTGTGTTTGCTGGGGCCATCGTGGGTGGCCTGGCAGGATTTTTGTGGTGGAACACCAACCCCGCTCTCGTCTACATGGGCGACACAGGTTCGTTGGGGCTCGGTGGGGCGCTTGCCGCGTTCGCCATTTTGACCCGCACTGAACTTCTGCTGGTGCTCATTGGTGGCTTGTTCGTCATTGAGTCTGGTTCTGTGATCTTGCAGCGAATCTATTTCAAACTCACCAGGGGCAAACGAATCTTTTTGATGAGCCCAATTCACCATCACTTCGAACTGAAAGGGTGGGCGGAAACCACTGTGGTGGTGCGTTTTTGGCTCATTGCCGGGTTCTTGGTCATGACCGGTGTGGGAGTGCTCTACGCCGAATGGACGCTTCGACAGTGAGTCGCCAGGCACCGGAACGTGTGCGTGCGCTCACCAGCTGGCACCACGATTGGTCGGGTCTGCGCGTTGCGGTGCTCGGGCTTGGGGTCACAGGTTTTTCGGTTGCCGACACCCTTGTTGAGCTGGGTTGCAGAGTTCGAGTCATCTATCGGGGTGAAGACAGCGACCGCGAGCGGCTGCTTGAGGTGATTGGCGCCGAGCGTGCGTGTCTTGACACTGACACTGAGCAACTTGGTGATTTGATGGCGTTTGACCCAGATCTCGTGGTGGTATCTCCCGGGTACCGCCCAGATCATCCGCTCACCGAGTGGGCCCATGAACACGGTGTCGTGGTGTGGGGTGACATCGAATTGGGGTGGCGGTTACGTGACAAGACCTCGCGTGTTGCAGACTGGCTCTGCGTCACTGGCACCAATGGAAAAACCACCACCGCACAATTGACCGCGCACATGCTCATTGCGGCTGGGATCCGAGCAGTGCCCGTGGGAAATATTGGGGTGCCGATTCTCGATGCACTTCGTGACCCGCAGGGCTACGACGCGCTGGTGGTGGAGCTGTCAAGTTTTCAACTGCACCGTCTTGGGCAGATTTCGCCCTTTTCGAGTGTGTGTCTCAACATCGCCGAAGACCACTATGACTGGCACGGCACCGCAGAAGCTTATGTGGAGGCGAAAGCCAAAATTTACTCCAACGTTCAGGTCGCTTGCGTTTACAACCGTGCCGACCCGTTGACCGAGCGCATGGTCGAAGAGGCAGAAGTGGTTGAGGGCGCTCGTGCAATTAGCTTCGGCCTTGACAGCCCGCCTCCGAGCGGATTTGGGGTAGTCGAGGGAATCCTGGTAGATCGCGCCTATCACGCTGAACGGCGTCATGAGGCATACGAAATTGTCACCATCGACGAGTTGACCGAGCGTGGCTTGCAGGCGCCACACATGGTGAAAAACATCTTGGCTGCCGCCGCGCTGGCACGTTCTCGGGGAGCTGAGCCCGCAGCAGTTTCTCAAGCTGTGTTGAGTTTCACTCTTGACCAGCACCGGGTGCAAAGCCTTGGTGAAATCTTGGGCGTGCACTGGGTAGACGACTCAAAAGCCACCAACGCACATGCTGCAGATGCCGCTTTGCGCTCCTTTGACCGGGTGGTCTGGGTTGTTGGTGGGTTACTCAAAGGTACTGACATTCAATCACTTGTTGCATCGCACGCATCTCGCCTGAAGGGTGCGGTGGTGATTGGTGCAGAACGTGAAGAGGTGCTTGAGGCGCTTCGGCAACACGCGCCCGAAGTTCCCGTCATTGAGGTGGTATCGGGGCAAACTGAGAACACAATGACCGATGCGGTTGCGGCTGCGGTGTCTCTTGCCGAGGTGGGCGACACCGTTCTGCTGGCTCCCGCGGCGGCATCGATGGATCAGTTCAAAGATTACGCGCACCGCGGTCGCTTGTTTCAACAGGCGGTGTGGGCGCTCGGCGGAGGTGAATCGCGTGACGACGACGCACCATCCGAGATTTCAGACCCCTGACGAACCAATAGGCGCGAGTGGGTTCTCGCGCATCAAACTCGGTGAACAGCTGAAATTTTCTTCCGAACTAACCGTAGTTCTGCTGTACGCGCTGACCCTGCTTCTCGTCGGTTTCGGCTTGATCATGGTGCTCTCATCGTCATCTATTACCTCCTATCTGAGTGACCAGGGGTTTTTTGGCGGGTTTTGGCGTCAGGCAACCTATGCGCTCATCGGTGTGCCGCTCATGTTGCTCGCGGCCTCGTTGCCGTTGATCTTCTGGAAGAGGTGGGCCTGGACGTTCTTTGCCATTGGACTGCTGCTGCAATTGTTGGTGTTCACCCCGGTTGGTGTCGAGGTGTACGGCAACCGAAACTGGATACAAATCGGCGGTTTCAGCGGTCAACCCTCCGAATTGCTCAAACTCTCACTGCTGGTGTGGATGGGGGCCGTCATTGCCAAAAAAGAACCGTTGCTAGGTCAGGTCAAACACGAGCTGATTCCCATCATTGTTCCCGGGGCTTTGACCGCCCTCGGGCTCGTGCTGCTGGGCCGCGACTTGGGCACCGGGCTCATCATGGGTGCAATAGTCATGGGCGTAATGTTTTTTGGTGGTCTCAGCTGGAAATCAATTGGTTTCACCGCTGCAGGTGGCTTGTTTGCCGTGCTGTTTCTTGTGGCTACCAGCCCAAACCGCATGCAACGCCTGCTTGGTTTTGCTGAGGGTCAAACTGATTACAGCGGACTCGGCTGGCAACCTTTACACGGCATGTGGGCTCTTGCTGGCGGCGGACTCTTCGGGGTTGGTCTCGGCGGTTCGAAGGCGAAGTGGTCCTGGCTGCCGGCGGCAGACAATGACTACATTTTCGCGATTATTGGTGAGGAACTCGGCCTGATCGGCGCGATCCTGGTCATTGCCCTATATGTGGCTCTTGCCTTGGTCTTGTTGCGGTCCATAGGTCGTGCCAGAGACAGGTTCGGCAAGGCAGTGCTCGGTGGCATAACCGTGTGGATTATTGGACAGGCGTTCGTGAACATTGGCGTAGTGGTTGGTGTGCTGCCGGTGCTCGGTGTGCCGCTGCCGCTGATCAGTGCTGGCGGCACCGCACTGATAGCCAATCTGCTCGCCATGGGTGTGGCGATTTCCATTGCCAGAGACGGGGAGGCCTATCAGGCTGAGCTCGCAGCGACCCGTGTTGTCACGCCCGCGTCCGGCAGGTCATCTCGACACAAAAAGGGTCGACGATGACAAGATATTTGCTGGCCGGCGGAGGCACTGCTGGTCACGTCAATCCATTGCTTGCGCTTGCCGATTACATTTCAGAGCACGAACCAGACGCTGAAATCGTGGTGCTCGGCACCAGGGAGGGTCTCGAATTTCGGTTGGTTCCAGAACGCGGATATGAGCTACAGACTATTGAGCGCCTGCCGTTCCCAAGAACACCAAATTGGTCTGCGCTCACCTTTCCGGCTCGCTACCTTCGCGCAGTGCGCCAGGTGGGTGATCTGTTGCGTGAGCGCAAGATTGATGTGGTGGTGGGGTTTGGCGGGTACGCCTCAGCACCCGCGTATCGGGCAGCAAAACTCGCCAAAGTGCCTCTCGTGATCCACGAAGCAAACGCCATACCGGGTCTTGCCAACAAACTTGGTGCAAAATACACCCCATTCGTTGCCGTGACTTTTGCCGCCACCCCGATCTCTGGCGCACGCGTCACCGGCATGCCGTTGCGCCCGGAAATTTCCTCACTCAACCTGGCAGAAATGCGTGCAGAGGCTCGGCGGCATTTTGGGCTTGATCCGGGTCGTCGTACTCTGCTGGTCACCGGCGGTTCTCTCGGATCTCGAACATTGAACACCGCCGTCAGCCAAGCGGCGCAACACATCGTTGACTCGGGGGCACAGGTGCTGCACGTCTGGGGTGGGCTCACCGAACTCGAAGACCCAAAACTGCCTGGATATGTGGTCATTCCTTACTGTGATCGCATGGATCTAGCATTTGCTGCTTGCGATTTGGCCGTGTCTCGTGCCGGGTCAACCACTGTCAGTGAACTTTCTGGCCTCGGTGTGCCGGCAGTATTTGTGCCCTATCCGGTTGGAAACGGGGAGCAGCGCTTGAACGCTGCCGATGTGGTGAAGTCCGGCGGGGCGCTGCTGGTTGAAGATCATCACTTCACCGCTTCGTGGGTTGAACAGCATGTGATCCCTCTGCTTGGTGATGACGACCGTCTTGCTGAAATGTCTGCGAACTCTCGCAGTGTCGGCATGCTAGATGGCACCGA
>CAYSQG010000010.1:0-37748 GCA_964433255.1 uncultured Leucobacter sp. | reverse complement strand
CATGCTAGATGGCACCGAGCGGTTGTACGATCTTGTGCGTGAGGCGCTTGCCAGTCGTGCCTAATGTGTCACAACGCCTGTGCCCGTCATTGAGTCCGTTGTGCAGGTCTGAGAGGAACGCCAATGATCTATCCAGATCTGAGCATGCACATTCCTGACCAGCTTGGTCGAGTGCACTTTGTGGGAATCGGCGGATCGGGCATGAGCGGCATCGCACGCATGATGCACGAGGCCGGGGTGCCGGTGACCGGCAGCGATAGAAGCTCGAATTACAATACCGATGCTCTTGAATCTCTTGGTATCCCGATTGCCATCGGGCACCGAGCTGAAAATGTGGGTCAGGCTGACACACTCGTGGTGACGGGTGCGCTATGGCAAGACAACCCCGAATACCAATACGCGCTCCAACATGGCCTGGTGGTGTTGCACCGCTCTCACGCCCTTGCTTGGCTTGCGCGCGGTCATCGAGTGGTGTCCATAGCGGGCGCGCACGGCAAAACCACATCTACCGGCATGGTGGTGACCGGACTCATGGGGATTGGTGCTGATCCTTCGTTTGTGAATGGTGGGGTCATTGAGTCGCTTGGGGTCAGCTCGGGGACCGGATCCGGTGAGCTCTTCGTGATTGAAGCTGACGAGAGCGATAAATCTTTTCTGCTGTACGACACCTCGGTGGCGCTCATCACCAACGTCGACCCGGAACATCTAGATTTCTATGGATCACGCGAGGCCTTCATGCAGGCATTCGTTGATTTTTCTGTGAAAGCGAAAGAGCTCTTAGTTATCTCTGCCGACGACCAGGGAGCCAAAGAAGTGCTTGCCCAGCTGAAGGGCACTGCTGCTCCCGTCATTCGCACGTTTGGCGAAGCCACGTGGGCTGATGTTCGTCTTGCGTCGGTTGATGACTCCGGGCCCGTTCGTTTTACCGTTGAAATTGATGGCGAGTCATATGAGTCACAGCTCACTGTATTCGGGCGCCACAATGCGGTCAACGCTGTGGGAGCGCTTGCCGTGCTCACCGGACTTGGTGTTGAACCACAGGCTGCACTTGACGCGATTTCGCAGTTTGGCGGCACGCAGCGCCGATTTGAATTTCATGCCGAGGTCGGTGGGGTGCGCGTCTACGACGACTATGCCCACCACCCCACTGAGGTTGCTGCGCTGCTTGATTCCGCACGAGCGGTGGTCGGCCAGGGCAGGCTCATCGCTATTCATCAACCGCATCTGTTTAGTCGCACCCGTCTGATGCACAAAGAGTTTGCGCACGTGCTCGAGGCCGGTGCTGATTACACGGTGGTGTTGGAAGTTGATGGCGCCCGAGAAGATCCGGTGCCCGGCGTCACCGGCGCCTTGGTTGCCGACGACTTTGCAGACCCCACACAGGTGGCCTATATCGATGACTGGCAACGTGCTGCAGATCATCTTGCAGAGATTGCTCGCCCCGGTGATGTCATGGTGACCATGAGCTGCGGTTCGGTGTATCGCATTATTCCTCAGGTGGTTGCTTCACTTCGTGAACGTTTCGAGGGCCAGTGAAGCGACCTGCAGGTTTTGACGGTCAGGGCACACCTCAGCCGGTTCGCCGCACAGCTGAGCCTGTGATTGGTCGCAATGCCCGTGAATCGGGTGCTGGTGCTGGTGCTGGTTCGTTGAGGCATGATGTGGCAGCTGGTGATCCTGCGGTGTTCAATGCCCCCAATGCAGGGTCGGTCGCACCAGCAGATCTTGATCTTGATGCTATCAAGGATGCTGTCGAAGTCGATGTCGATGTCGATGTCGATGCAGCTGTGCCTCCTCTCAATTTGAGCGATGCGCTCACAGCATCGAACGCACCGCCTGCGACGTCGTTACAACACTCCCGACAGCCTGACACTGACATAAAGCGGGCGAAGCAGCAACTGAAGCGCGCAGAGAAAAACCGCAAACGCCGTGAGAGAAATGAACAGCGTCGCTTCACGTTGCATCGCAGAAGGCGCCGTCGAGTGGCAGCGGTGATTGCCGCAGCAGTGCTGGGTGTGGCGCTGTTTGTTGCTGCTGGAGTGTTCACACCGATAATGGCCGTGCGAGACGTCGAAGTGCGGGGCGCGCAGGCGGTGAACGTTGCTGATGTGCAGCAATCACTCTCACGCATTGAGGGGGTGCCTCTTGCGCTGGTGCAAGAACGTGACGTGCACCGGGCGCTTGAGTCTTTCCCGCTCATTCAGCGATATTCAATTGAACGCATTCCACCCAACACGCTCGTGGTGCACATCGAAGAACGTGTGCCCGCTATCGCCATCAAGCAAGAGGATTCGTTTGACCTCCTCGACCCTGCTGGGGTGGTGCTCGCTCGTGTTCCAGAGGTGCCCCCGGGTGTACCTGTTGGCGGAGCGGAGTTGAACGATACCTCTTCGCCAGCGTTTCAGGCGGCAGCAACTATTGTGCGCGACATGCCAGAAGACATGCGTGCCCTGCTGGCAACTGTGCAAGCTACCAACGGGCAAGACGTGAAATTTGGGCTCTCCACCGGCACCGAAGTCATTTGGGGTGAACCGCTCGACACCCAGCGAAAAATTGCGGTGTTGAAAGCCTTGCTTGCTGCCACGGGATCCCCGGCGATGGTGGATGTGTCGGCGCCTGACGCCCCAGTGTTTCGTTAACAAGCATGGCGGCGTGTCGAGCGCTGATCTGCGCAATCAGCACCTAACGTAAACAACAGAAAACGTATACCCGAATACTAACTTTCAACTTCAGGTAAAGGTTGAATGTTGAGGGAGGACTCACACCGTGTCGAACCAGAATTACCTCGCAGTCATAAAGGTCGTTGGTGTCGGCGGCGGTGGCGTGAACGCAGTCAATCGCATGATCGAACTTGGTCTTCGAGGGGTTGAATTCATTGCCGTGAACACGGACGCGCAAGCGCTGCTCCTCAGCGATGCCGACGTCAAACTTGACATCGGCCGTGAGCGCACGAGAGGTCTTGGTGCAGGTGCCGACCCCGAGGTAGGGCGTGGCGCTGCAGAAGATCACGCTGACGAGATCGAAGAGGCGCTCACCGGGGCCGACATGGTGTTTGTGACCGCTGGCGAGGGTGGTGGTACCGGTACCGGTGCGGCACCAGTGGTAGCGCGAATTGCACGTTCCGTCGGGGCGCTGACCATTGGTGTGGTGACACGCCCCTTTGGTTTTGAGGGAAAGCGTCGTGCGGCTCAGGCAGACACCGGCATTGACACCCTCCGCGAAAACGTCGACACGCTCATTGTTGTGCCAAACGACCGACTGCTCGAAATCAGTGAGCCTGGCATCAGCATGATCGAAGCCTTTGCCGCCGCCGATCAAGTGCTGTTGGCTGGCGTTCAGGGCATCACCGATCTGATCACCACCCCAGGGCTCATCAATGTCGACTTCGCTGATGTGAAGTCTGTCATGCAGGGAGCAGGCACGGCACTCATGGGCATCGGCTCAGCGCGTGGTGCTGACCGTGCCATCAAGGCCGCCGAACTCGCGGTCGCCTCACCGCTCCTTGAGGCTTCAATCGACGGCGCGCACGGGGTGCTGCTGTCCATTCAAGGATCATCGAATCTTGCGCTCAGTGAGATCACCGAGGCCTCCCAGCTCGTGCACGATGTTGTGCACCCAGAGGCCAACATCATTTTTGGCACCGTCATCGATGACACCCTTGGCGACGAGGTGCGCGTGACGGTTATCGCTGCAGGTTTTGATCCGGAGCAACTTGCGGCGACCTCATCGAACAGAACCTCAGAGCGCGGCCGTTTTGCGAAGCGTGTCGAATCGCTCGACGACATCCCTTCGCCAGTTGTCGCGGCCGGCAGTGCCCAACTTGCCTCTGAATTTTCTGGCGCGTCAGCAACTGACGATTTTGGGGTGAATTTCGGTGAGGTCATCGAAGAGGCGCCAGTTGAAGCTCAAATGTCAGACCCGGCGTTTGACGGTGACGACCTCGACCTCGACATTCCCGAATTCCTCAAGTAACTCGCATGAGCAGCTCGCCATCGGTGTTGGCCGAACGCCTGACCTTCATGCGAGAGTGCATTGATCAGGCAGCTCGCGAAGCACATCGTAGCGCTGAGGAGCTGACGCTCATTGTCGTCACGAAATTTCATCCGGCCTCACTCGTCAGGGACCTCTACGACTTGGGCGTCAGGGATGTCGGTGAAAATCGTCACCAAGAGGCCCAATCGAAGTCCGCAGAGCTGCACGATCTCGATCTGCGCTGGCATTTCATTGGCCAACTACAAACCAACAAGGCACGACAGGCTGCGCAGTACGCGCATGCGATTCACTCAATTGATCGCGTGCGACTCGTTGAGGCGTTGGCAACAGCTGAGGTCACGAAGCCGATTGACGCATTTGTGCAAATCAACCTCACCCAAGATCCGGGTCGCGGGGGAGCTGACCCTGCCCAGATAGAAGAAATTGCCGAGCGTGTGCTTGCGACACCGACTCTTCGCCTCACAGGCGTCATGGCTGTGGCGCCGTTGCCCGAAGAAGAGGCAGCATCGAGCGCGTTCGAGCGACTGCACGGATACTCTGAGCGCGTCAGAGCGCTTGATCCGAGCGCCACGAACATCTCTGCAGGAATGACACACGATTTCGCCGAAGCCATTGCCGCAGGCGCGACACACCTGCGAATTGGCAGTGCAATCACCGGAAATCGCCCAGCCCCCGGCTAACCTCGTAACAAGCGAACAACAGTGCTTTGGCACTGGTGAGGAGAAAATCATGGGAAACCCGCTCAAGAAAACAATGGTGTTTCTAGGTCTAGCTGAAGAAGATCTTGACGAACACGGCCGTCCAATTGATTCGGCCGCTCATGAAACTGTTTCGACGGCACCTGCTCCCGTGAAGCCAGCTCAGCGTGCAGCGGTCACTCCGATTAAAAAAGCTGCACCGGTTCGCCAGGCCGCTCCTCAAGCAATGAACGAGATTCTCACAGTGCATCCCACCGAATACCGCGACGCTACAGTGGTCGCTGAGAGTTTTCGTGAGGGTGTACCCGTCATTTTGAACCTCTCTCGCATGAACGAAGCTGAAGCCAAACGTCTGATTGACTTTTCAAGCGGTTTGGTCATGGGGCTACACGGCACCATCGAGCGTGTGACCAGCAAAGTGTTCCTCCTTTCGCCTGAGCACATATTGCTGAGCAACGGCGAACAGGCTCGAGTAGAAGAAGCTGAGACCTTCTTCGTCGGCGCTCACGAATAAGTGGCTGCCCTCGCGCTTGTTCTGCTCATCGTAAGATGGGTCATTCAGCTCTACATTTTCGTGCTCTGGGCGAGGCTGATTCTTGACTGGGTGCGAGTGTTCAACCCAAGTTTTCGCCCACGCGGGTTTTTGCTCATCTTGGTAGAATTGGTCTACACCCTCACTGATCCGCCTATAAAGTTGGTGCGTCGGGTGTTGCCCCCAATTCGCATCGGCCAAGTCTCCATTGATTTGGGCTGGATGATTACCTTGTTTGCATGTTTTATCTTACTGGCTTTTATTCCAGTGTGACCCAGCAGAGATTGTTTGCTACCGTTACATAGATGGCCACGCGAGTGGCGTTTCGAAACGAAAGAGATTACCCCAGATGGCCTTGACCCCAGAAGACGTCTTAAACCAGAAGTTCACGATCACAAAGTTTCGTGATGGCTACGACCTCGACCAGGTCGATGAGTTTCTTGACACCATCGTCGAGGAGCTTCGCGAACGCGAGCAAACCGCTGCCGATCTTCAAGAGCAGCTTGACGCTGCGCAGGCCGAGGTAGATGCCCTGAAGCGTCAGCTCGATGAAGCTCAGCAAGATGGCACTCCTGTCTCCGAACGCACCATTGTGGTCGACGCACCGACTACTGCATCCGCGCCGTCAGCGCCCGCAGCCGACACCGATGCTGACGCAGCGAAGTCCAGTGCCATGCTGAAGCTTGCACTCGAACTTCACGACAAATACATCCAAGAGGGTGAAATGCAACGCGATCAGCTCATCGAAGAAGCTGAAACCAAAGCGCGTACCCTGGTCGGCCAAGCCGAAGAAGAGCGCGAACGAGTGCTCAAAGACCTTGAAGCAAAACGTGGCGACATGAAAGAGATCATCAAAGAACTCCGTGAGTTCGAGGGTGAATATCGCACCACACTGCGTTCGTACATCCAGTCTCAGCTGCGCAACCTAGACGGCTCACCCGAGCCCGAGGGTGCCCCCGCGGGTCTCGACTAGCGCACAGGCGTGAGCGACAACACAGATCAAGGGCAGTTTCCCAAGGACGCCGCTCCCGAGCCTCCGCACGTCGCTCCCGAGCCACAGTTCACCGCACCCGTGCATCGCAGGCAGTCACTTGCGCTCCTGGCGCTCGCGATGCTGGTGTGGGGGGTTGACCAGCTCACCAAACAGTGGGTGGTGAACAACCTGCCAGAGGGGGAGGCGGTAGCGGTCTGGGGCGAATTTTTACAGTGGTTCTTCGTGCGCAACCCTGGAGCTGCGTTTTCGTTCGCGACGGGTGCAACCTGGGTGTTCACGGTGCTTGCGGCAGTCGTTGTTGGCGCGATTGTGTGGCAGATTCGCAGATTGGGTTCCCGTTCTTGGGCCCTCTTTTTTGCACTGCTGCTTGGCGGTGTGTTGGGCAACCTCACTGACCGCTTGTTTCGCGAACCAGGGTTTGGGGTGGGACATGTGATTGATTTCATTTCGACACCCTGGATGATCCCAGCCATTTACAACATCGCCGACATTGCAATTGTGTCGGCCATGGTGCTGTTTGTGTTGATCAACATCCTTGGGCTCCCGATGAGCGGAGGCCCCCGCGTCACCTCCGTGCAACGTGCACGCCCCTCAGAGGACTCCGAAGGACAACAAGAGCCTGAGCTCAGTTCTTCACCTCACACCGGTGAGCAACAAAAGGGCGCAGGCTGATGCCACATCGGTCACTCTCTGTCCCAGAGGGTCTCGATGGCATGCGTGCAGATGCCGCGCTCGCGACGCTACTGGGATTCTCTCGAACATTTGCGGCAGAGGTGTTGCAGGCTGGTGGGGTGACCCTGAATGGTCAGGTGCTTGGAAAGTCTGATCGCCTGAACGCAGACGGCTGGCTGGAATTGCACTGGCAAGAGAAAACCGGCCCCGAAATTGTGCCAATCGAATTACCTGAACTTGGCATCATTTACGACGACGAAGACTTTGTCGTCGTTGACAAACCGCCAGGAGTTGCGGCTCACCCCTCACTTGGCTGGGAAGGGCCAACAGTGCTGGGCGCGCTTGCGGGTGCCGGTTTTCGCATTGCGACTTCTGGCCCGCCAGAACGTCAGGGCATTGTGCATCGACTTGACGTTGGCACCAGTGGGCTCATGGCCGTCGCAAAAAGCGAAACTGCTTACAGTGCACTGAAGTGGGCGTTTCGACGCCGTGAGGTAACCAAGATCTATCACGCAGTGGTGCAGGGGCACCCCGATCCCTCTTCCGGAACGATCGACGCACCGATCGGTCGCCATCCTGGAAGCGAGTGGAAATTTGCTGTGACACAGGGCGGCAAACCCTCCATAACGCACTATCGCACCCTTGAGGCATTCCCCTATGCCTCTCTGCTCGAGGTTGAGCTCGAGACCGGCAGAACGCACCAGATTCGGGTACACATGTCGGCTGGGCGGCATCCGTGTGTGGGTGATTCGATGTACGGTGCCGACCCCACTCTCAGTGCTCGACTCGACCTCGAACGGCAATGGTTACATGCGGTGCGCCTTGGGTTCATGCACCCAAGGTCCGGAAAACCGGTGAGTTTTGAAAGTGTGTACTCACCCGATTTGCGTCACGCACTTGAGGTGTTGCGCGGTAGCCTGGAGTAAGTGGTGAGAGGGGTGCTGAGTGTCTAACGACAACGGGTTTGTGCACCTTCATGTGCACAGCGAGTACTCGATGCTCGACGGGGCAGCGCGGGTCGGGCAGCTCATGCAGGCCGTCGTCGACCAAGGCATGCCAGCAATCGCTGTCACCGATCATGGCAACACGTTCGGGGCCTACGACTTTTGGCAGCAGGCTCGCGATCACGGAGTGAAGCCCATCATTGGCATCGAGGCCTACTTGGCTCCCGGCACCCAGCATCGAGGTGATCGATCTCGAGTTCGCTGGGCTGATGGCGGCTCTGACGATGTTTCTGGCGGAGGCGCCTACACGCACATGACCATGCTGTCCGAGTCGACCGAAGGCATGCACAATCTGTTCCGGCTTTCTTCGTTGGCGAGCATCGAAGGCACGTATTTCAAGCCGCGCATGGATCGCGAGTTGTTGCAGCGCTATGCAACGGGAATCATTGCAACCACTGGCTGCCCGTCAGGTGAAATTCACACTCGTCTGCGATTAGGTCAGGTGCGTGAGGCACGCGAAGCGGCTGCTGAGTTTCAATCGATCTTCGGAAAAGAGAATTTTTTCTGCGAGATCATGGATCACGGTCTCGAGATCGAGCGACGGGTGCAACATGAATTGCTTGCCATCGCCAAAGATTTGAACATTCCGCTGCTAGCCACCAATGACCTGCATTACACGCACCAGGGTGATGCGGCGGCACACGAAGCACTGCTGTGTGTGCAGTCCGGCTCGCGACTTGACGACCCGAACCGATTCAAGTTTGATGGGGACGGGTACTACCTGAAGAGCGCAGCTGAGATGCGTCATCTGTTTCGCGAATTGCCCGAAGCCTGCGACAACACCCTGCTCATTGCCGAACGCTGCGAGAGCGAATTCAACACCTCTGCGAACTACATGCCGCGCTATCCGGTGCCCGATGGTGAAACTGAGCAGTCGTGGTTCGTGAAAGAGGTCGAGCGCGGACTGCACTATCGTTATCCTTCGGGCGTCCCTGATGCGGTGCGTCGTCAAGCTGAATACGAGACCCAGGTCATTGTGCAGATGGGTTTTCCAGGGTATTTCTTGGTGGTTGCCGACTTCATTAACTGGGCCAAAGACAATGGAATTCGGGTGGGCCCCGGCAGGGGTTCTGGAGCCGGTTCCATGGCGGCGTACGCCATGCGCATCACCGATCTCGACCCCATGCAACACGGTCTCATCTTCGAACGCTTTTTGAACCCGGATCGGGTGTCCATGCCTGACTTTGACGTAGATTTTGACGATCGACGTCGCTCAGAGGTGATCAAGTATGTCACCGAAAAATACGGTGATGAGCGCGTCGCGCAAATTGTCACCTTTGGAACCATTAAGTCAAAGCAGGCGTTAAAAGATGCCTCACGTGTGCTTGGGTTCCCGTTTGGCATGGGTGAAAAACTTACCAAGGCGATGCCTCCGGCAATCATGGCGAAAGACATTCCGCTTGCCGGCATCACTGACCCGAGTCATGAACGCTACAAAGAGGCGGCCGAGTTTCGTGCGGTGTTAACCGAAGACCCCGACGCTCAAACGGTCTATGACACGGCACTCGGACTTGAGGGACTCAAACGTCAGTGGGGTGTGCACGCTGCCGGTGTGATCATGTCAAACGAACCGCTGATCGACATCATTCCGATCATGAAGCGAGAGCAAGACGGGCAAATTGTCACCCAGTTTGACTATCCGACGTGCGAGTCGCTCGGTCTCATCAAGATGGACTTTCTTGGGCTCAGAAACCTCACGATTATTTCTGATGCGCTTGAAAACATTCGCCTCAATCGAGGCGAGAATCTTGATCTTGAAGCATTGGAACTGAACGACCCAGCCTCATACGAGCTCATGTCTCGAGGGGACACCCTGGGTGTGTTTCAGCTTGATGGTGGCCCCATGAGAAGCCTGTTGCGATTGCTGAAACCAGACAACTTTGAAGACATTTCAGCGGTGCTCGCACTCTATCGTCCTGGTCCGATGGGTGCCGATTCCCACACGAACTATGCACTTCGTAAAAATGGCCTCCAGCCGATCACACCAATACATCCGCAGCTCGAAGAGCCGCTCAGAGAAATTCTCGACACCACCTATGGGCTGATTATTTATCAGGAACAGGTGATGTCTATCGCTCAAAAAGTCGCAGGTTTTTCGCTTGGTCAAGCTGACATTTTGCGTCGCGCCATGGGCAAGAAGAAAAAAGAAGAGCTCGACAAGCAATACGAGAGTTTTTCTGGGGGCATGCGCGAACGAGGGTACTCAGACGATGCGGTGAAGGCGCTGTGGGATATTCTGCTGCCGTTCTCTGATTACGCCTTCAACAAAGCTCACTCTGCGGCTTATGGTCTCGTAAGTTACTGGACCGCATATCTCAAAGCTCATTACCCTGCCGAATATATGGCCGCACTGCTGACCAGCGTCGGCGATTCAAAGGACAAGCTCGCTGTGTACCTCAACGAGTGCCGACGAATGGGCATCCAGGTCTTACCCCCCGATGTTGGTGAATCTTTTGCCAACTTTGCTGCAGTTGGCACGGACATTCGCTTTGGGTTGAGCGCGATCAGGAACGTTGGCTGGAACGTGGTTGAGGGCATCCGGGAAGCTCGGGAGTCGGGTGGTTCTTTTGTGTCGTTTCACGATTTTCTGAAACGTGTGCCGTTGCCCGTGCTCAACAAACGAACCGTAGAGTCACTGATTAAGGCCGGGGCCTTTGACAGCCTGGGTGGCACCCGTCGTGCGCTCATAGAAATTCACGAAACAGCTGTTGAGAGTGCCGTGAAAGAAAAACGGGACGCAGAACAGGGCAATATTGGTTTTGACTTTGACAGTTTGTTCTCACACGAGTCACCTGATGTGTCGGGGCTCTCTTCGAGGGTGCCCGATCGACCGGAGTGGAACAAGAAAGACAAGTTGGCGTTTGAGCGTGAGATGCTCGGGCTCTACGTGTCAGATCACCCGCTGCGGGGTCTTGAGCAGGTGCTCGCTCGGGAGGCTTCAGTGTCGATTGAACAGCTGACGAATGTCGAAAGCGGTTCAGTTGACGGTGAGAGTGTGGTCGTTGCGGGGCTGCTCACGAACGTTGAGCACCGCACAGCCAAGTCGGGTAACCTATATGGTTCTGTGACGGTTGAAGACTTCACCGGTGAAATTCAAGCGCTGTTTATGGGCAAAACCTACCAGGAGTTTGGTTCACTGCTGCGCCCGGATGCCATTGTCGCGCTGCGCGGCAAACTCAACATGCGCGACGATGGTGTCTCGATGCACGCATACGGGGCCAAAGTGGTAGATATCGGCACCCAGCAGGAGTTGACCGTGCTGCCAATCACACTCTCCGAACAACGGGCAACCCCGGAGTTGGTCGATCGGCTGAGCGAGATATTTGATCGACACCGCGGTGAGACAGAAGTGAGACTGCATCTGTTGAGCACAGGTCGGGTTCGAGTGTTCGAGCTCCCCAAAACCGTGCGGGTCACCGCTGATTTGTATGGCGAGTTGAAGGGTCTGCTCGGCCCGAAATGCTTGACCGAAGTGTGACTCAGTGAACTCGGGGTCCTCGCGTGGCAGCCTGTCGACATGTAGGCGGGGCAGCCTGTCAGCGTTCACACACTATTTACAGCGGTGTTCAGCTGTGAGGTTTAGGCTAATCATATGCGTGAGCAACAACGGCACATCATAGAGGCATTAGGCGCTCAGCCATCTGTCGATGCTGCGACTGAAATTGATCGTCGGGTGTCTTTTCTCGCCCGGTATGCCCGCTCTGTTGCGGGCAGTCGAGGTTTTGTGTTGGGTATCTCGGGCGGGCAAGACAGCACCCTGGCCGGTCGTCTCTGCCAACTTGCGGTTGAGCAGCTCAGAGACCAGGGTGTCGAGGCCGAGTTCGTTGCAGTGCGCCTGCCATATGGCACTCAGCACGATGAAGACGACGCTCAATTAGCTCTCGATTTCATTCGCCCCGACCGCACCCTTGTGGTGAACGTGCAAACCACCGTCGACGCTCTGGTGCGTGAGCTGACTGAACACACCGGTGAATCTGTAAGTGATTTCAACAAAGGCAACGTGAAGGCTCGGGCTCGCATGATGGCCCAATATGCCATCGCAGGTGATCGTCGCCTCATTGTGGTCGGCACCGATCATGCTGCCGAAGCCGTGACCGGGTTTTTCACAAAGTTTGGAGACGGTGCAGCCGACGTGCTGCCCCTTGCCGGCTTGACGAAACGTCAGGGTGCCAGCCTGCTGCGTCATCTTGGCGCCGTTGACCGACTGGTGAGCAAGACGCCAACAGCTGATTTGCTCGACAGCGTGCCTGGTCGCAGCGATGAATCAGAACTCGGCATCGGCTACACCGACATCGACGACTACCTCGAGGGAAAGCCTGTGCCTGACGCTCAAGCAGAGCTCATCGAATCGAAATACCTCGCATCCCAACACAAACGTCACTTGCCAGTCACTCCCATTGATCGCTGGTGGCTGGAAGGGTAATGTGTGCTGCATCA
Organism: uncultured Leucobacter sp.; assembly: GCA_964433255.1. Taxonomy (GTDB): domain Bacteria; phylum Actinomycetota; class Actinomycetes; order Actinomycetales; family Microbacteriaceae; genus Leucobacter. Next base: position 25,418 of record CAYSQG010000010.1, on the reverse strand, counting down.
ATCGTGATCGCTGCAGATTGAAAGGGGAATCATGACTACCACATTCGTGCTTGCAGGCGGTTGCTATTGGTGCCTCGATGCGGCATATCGTGCACTTCGGGGCGTCACCAACGTGGTGTCATGTTTCACCGGTGGTCAAACTCCAGACCCCACCTACCCGCAGGTGTGCACCGGATCTACCGGCCACGCTGAGGCGGTCGCGGTGACGTTCGACGAGGTGGTGCTGCCTGCTGAAATTGTGCTCGATGCCTTTTTCACAATGCACGACCCCACCCAATTGAACCGCCAGGGCGCTGATATTGGCACGCAATACCGCTCGGCAATGTTTTACGCTGACGAACACCAACGGTTGCAGTTCGAGGCAGCACGTGACCGGGCAGCCGGCCACTGGCCCGGGCAGATTGTGACGACCATCGAGCCGCTCGGTGAAATCTACCCAGCGCCAGATGAACACCAGGACTTTTTTGTGAAAAACCCAACCCAGGGCTACTGCTTGGCGGTTGCAGTGCCAAAGGTCAACAAAGTGCGAGCGGCGTTCTCAGAGTATCTTCGAGCAGTGTGAGGCTAGGCTGCCGCCACATCGGGGGTGAAGCCGTCGCTGCTTGCCTCTTCTTCGAGGTTTGATTGTGGCAGAGCTGGAGTGTGCCACTGATCAGAGACAGTTTCTTCAGAGTGTGACGTTTCTTTAAAGTGTGACGTGGACCGTTTTTCAAATCGCGTGACTCCCCAACGCAGGTCGTGCCCGATGGCATCGGCTTCAACTTCGACTGCCGTGCCGTGTTTTTCGTCTTTCTCCCAGTTGCGCACCCGCAAACGGCCCGACACGATCACCCGATCGCCCTTGGCAAACGACTCGCTTGCGTGGGTGGCCAGCGATCGAAAACTCACGACACTGAACCAGTTGGTGTTGCCCTCGACCCAGGTGTGTTGCTCCCGATCGTAACGACGTTCATCGCTGGCAAGACGGAACGTGCAGAGCTGGGTGCCCGAACTCGAAGCGATCAGACGTGGTTCGGTAGCGATCGTTCCGACGACACTAATGTGTGTTGACATGGTTTCTCCTGTTCTCGTGTGTGAGCAAGACGTTGCCGTGCTCGAGGTGGGTTGAGTGCCCACGTGTGAGATCCTGCCGCGGTTGGTGGCGGGTGTGCGTGTCACCCTCGAAAACTGTGGAAAACCGAACCCTGAACGCAAAAAAGCGAACGTGTGAGTCGTAATTGTTGGGGCCTGGTGGGGGGGTGACCCGCTCAGAAACTGAACTGCATGACTTGCTAGGATGATGCCTATGTCTGTTCGGCGTGTAGCGATCTCTGTTGCGGCGATTGTTTCTCTGTCTGTTGGGCTCGCCGCGTGTTCTGATTCTTCACCCGAAGCGCAGGAAAAGCCCGCAGGGGCATCTACCGAACCGAAATCCTTCAGCACACCGGTGTTCTACCCAGAGGGCACGGCAACCGAAAACCTGCCGTACTTTGCCTACTCCCTCACACTGTTCACTGAATCAGACGCCGAAATTGGCGGCCAAGCCATTGTCGATTTCTTGGTGAACAAGGGGTTTGCCAAAGACGCGATGCAGGTGAGTTTCGATAGAACCAAAACCGATTTGCAGGCAGACGCAATATTCGTCTCGGTGAGGGTTGGCGAGGAATGTTTGCTTGGTCAGGTCACCACCAAGGGGCGAAATGTTTCGTCGACCGTGCAACCAGCCATAGGGCCAGACAACACGCTGTGCTTGATCGGAAACACCCGACCGATCGACTGGTAACCGCGCACTCGCGAGTCAACAGCCTGGTACCTTAGAGAGGTTATGGCTGAATACATTTACCAGATGGTTCGCGCCCGCAAAGCGGTCGGCGACAAACTTATTCTTGACGACGTCACGATGGCATTTTTGCCCGGTGCAAAAATTGGCATGGTCGGCCCAAACGGCGCGGGCAAATCGACCATTTTGAAAATTATGGCCGGGCTCGACACGCCATCAAATGGCGAAGCCGCTCTCGCCCCGGGGTTCACCGTTGGCATCTTGATGCAGGAACCAGAGCTCGACGAGTCGAAATCCGTGCTTGAAAACATCGAATCTGGCATCGCCATCAAACCAAAGGTCGATCGGTTCAACGAAATTTCAGCGCTCATGGCCGAACCCGACGCAGATTTTGATGCGTTACTGGCTGAGATGGGTGTGTTGCAAGAAGAGATTGATGCGGCCGATGGCTGGGATCTCGACAATCAGCTGGAGCAGGCAATGGATGCGCTGCGCACACCAGCTGGTGACGCCGATGTCTCAAAGCTGTCGGGCGGCGAGAAACGACGTGTTGCCCTCTGCAAGCTGCTGTTGCAAAAACCAGACTTGCTGCTGCTTGACGAACCCACCAACCACCTTGACGCCGAGAGTGTGCTGTGGCTCGAGCAGCACCTGCAGCAATACAAGGGTGCGGTCATCGCCATCACTCACGATCGATACTTTCTCGACAATGTTGCTGAGTGGATCGCGGAGGTTGACCGTGGTCGACTCATCGGTTACGAGGGCAACTATTCGACCTACCTTGAAAAGAAGGCCGAGCGGCTCGACGTTCAGGGCAAAAAAGATGCGAAGCTTGCCAAGCGTCTAAAAGAAGAACTCGACTGGGTGCGTTCGAACGCCAAGGGTCGCCAGGCGAAATCGAAGGCCCGTCTGGCTCGCTACGAAGAGATGGCGACCGAGGCAGAGCGCACCCGAAAGCTTGACTTCGAAGAAATTCAGATTCCTGCCGGCCCGCGTCTTGGCAATGTGGTCATTGAGGCCAAAAACCTGAAAAAGGGCTTCGGCGATCGCACATTGATTGACGGGCTGTCGTTTAGTTTGCCGCCGAACGGCATTGTGGGCGTGATTGGCCCGAACGGTGTTGGCAAGACCACCCTGTTCAAGACCATTGTCGGGCTTGAGCCACTCGATGGTGGGGAATTGCGCATCGGCGAGACGGTGAAAATCAGCTACGTCGATCAGTCGCGTGCCAATATCGACCCCGAAAAGACGTTGTGGGAGGTGGTGAGCGATGGCCTCGACATCATTACGGTTGGAAAAACAGAAATTCCATCGCGCGCGTACGTCTCAAAGTTTGGGTTCAAGGGGCCTGATCAGCAGAAAAAGGCTGGGGTGCTCTCGGGTGGCGAGCGAAATCGCTTGAACCTCGCGCTGACCCTCAAAGAGGGCGGCAACCTGTTGCTGCTTGACGAACCAACGAACGACCTCGATGTGGAAACGTTGCAGTCGCTCGAAAATGCGTTGCTCGAATTCCCTGGTTGTGCGGTGGTCATCACCCACGATCGCTGGTTCTTGGATCGCATTGCCACCCACATCCTGGCCTATGAGGGCACTGAAGAGCAGCCGGCGCACTGGCACTGGTTTGAGGGCAACTTTGAAGCGTATGAGGCGAACAAGATTGAGCGACTTGGGCCTGAGGCGGCGAAGCCATCACGGGTGACCTACCGCAAACTCACGAGAGACTAGCAGTGGCTCGGGTTCACGTCGATATTCAGCTGCGCTGGGGCGATCAAGACGAGTACGGGCACGTCAACAACGTGTCATTTGCGCGGTATCTTGAAGAGGCGCGTGTTCGTGTGTTTAGCCTCGGTACCGGCCGCGAACGCACCGGCATGGAACACTTGCTTGAGGGCACCCCCGAACACCCGCACAAGATGCTGGTCGCGAGTCAACACATTCAATTTTTGAACGTGTTGCACTACGGCGAACACCCAGCGGTCGTTGAACTATGGATCGGAAAGCTGGGCGGGTCCAGCTTTGAGGTGCATGCAGAGATCGTCGACGGGAGCACTTCTGAGCGAACGGTGGTTGCCCGCTCAATTACCAGCGTGGTGGTCGTTGACGGTGAAACGCTGCGACCGAAGCGACTCACCGACGCCGAACGCGCTGCAATTGATCCTTGGATCGAACCACCGGTGCTGTTGCGTCGCTGATCGCACCGGCTTGACGCTCTGGCAGGTGAGTTCTTTCGCGAAGTCTGCTAGAGTGGTGCATTGGCTTGCGTGTGGGTACACCACACACGTCGCGTGGCGCCCTCTCTCGTCTCGCAGACACACCATTTGAAAACTTTTACGTGAAGGACACAACCCAACGTGGCAAACATTAAGTCGCAGATCAAGCGCATCAAGACCAACCAAAAGGCTACCGAGCGCAACCGGGCCTACAAGAGCGAGCTTCGCACCGAGGTGCGCAAGACCCGTGCGGCCATCGCCGCGGCTGACAAGCCAGCAGCTGAAGCACAGTTGAAGGTGGCACACAAAAAGCTCGACAAGGCCGTGTCAAAGGGTGTCATTCACAAGAACCAGGCTGCGAACCGTAAGTCGAGCTTGGCTGCACAGGTTGCAGCGCTATAAGCTCACCAGTTTTGGCACAGCCCCTGACTCACTGAGTCGGGGGCTGTGTGCGTTTTCACCGAACGGCGATTTCAGCGATGATGCCGGCATGAGAGAATAGTCGAATATGTCTCCACGCAGTTTGAACCCACCTGTACCGGCCGCCACCGATCCCGGGCACATTCGCAACTTCTGCATCATTGCTCACATTGATCACGGCAAGTCAACGCTCGCTGATCGCATGCTGGGCATCACCGGAACCGTGCTCGATCGCGACATGCGCGCCCAATACCTTGACCGCATGGACATTGAGCGCGAGCGTGGCATCACCATCAAGTCCCAGGCGGTGCGCATGAACTGGGAGCTCGATGGTCAGTCGTATGCGCTCAACATGATTGACACGCCTGGACACGTCGATTTCAGCTACGAGGTGTCGCGATCCTTGGCCGCGTGTGAGGGCGCGATTTTGCTAGTCGATGCCGCACAGGGCATTGAGGCGCAAACACTCGCAAACCTGTACCTGGCGATGGAAAACGATCTTGAGATCATTCCGGTGCTGAACAAAATAGATTTGCCTGCTGCCGACCCAGAACGCGTGGCGCGTGAAATTGCTGACCTGATCGGCGGAGACCCAGACGATATTTTGAAGGTGTCTGGCAAAACCGGCATGGGTGTCGAGCCGCTGCTCGACCGCGTCATTGAACGGGTTCCCGCACCGGTTGGCGACCCTGATGCCCCAGCGCGGGCGATGATTTTCGACTCGGTATATGACGCCTACCGGGGTGTGGTCACCTATGTGCGCATGGTAGATGGAAAACTCAAGCCTCGCGAGAAAATTCTCATGATGTCAACCGGTGCCGAACATGAGGCCCTGGAGATTGGCGTGTCGGCCCCCGAACCGGTGCCCACCAAGGGGCTTGCGGTCGGAGAGGTTGGGTACCTCATAACCGGGGTCAAAGACGTTCGCCAGTCAAAGGTTGGCGACACGATCACTGGCAAGCAACGTGCAGCCACAGTGGCGCTGCCGGGATACACCGACCCGAAGCCCATGGTGTTTTCGGGGCTGTACCCAATTGACGGCAGCGATTACCCGGTGTTGCGTGAGGCCCTCGACAAGTTAAAGCTTTCAGACGCGGCGTTGCAATATGAACCAGAAACCTCTGTGGCACTCGGTTTTGGGTTCCGTTGTGGTTTTCTGGGGCTCTTGCACCTTGAGATCATCAGTGAGCGGTTGCGGCGAGAATTCGATCTTGATCTCATCGCCACGGCTCCGAGTGTGATCTATCAGGTAACTCGCGACGACGGGACCGAGGTGACGGTCACCAACCCCAGCGAGTACCCAGACGGCAAAATCGCCAGTGTGCGCGAACCCATGGTTCGTGTGGCCATTCTCGCCCCCAAAGACTACGTCGGTACCATCATGGAACTGTGCCAGTCACGGCGCGGCAACCTGCTCGGCATGGAATATTTGGGCGAGCGAGTCGAACTCAGATATGCCATGCCGCTTGGTGAAATTGTCTTTGATTTCTTTGATCACCTGAAGAGTCGAACGCAGGGGTATGCCAGCCTCGACTATGAGCCAATGGGGGAGCAAGAGGCAGACCTCGTCAAGGTCGACATTTTGCTACAGGGTGAGACGGTTGATGCGTTTAGTGCGATCGTGCACCGAGATAACGCTTACAGTTATGGCACCATGATGGCTGAGCGCCTGCGCAAGCTCATTCCACGGCAACAGTTTGAGGTGCCCATTCAGGCTGCCATCGGTGCTCGGGTCATTGCACGCGAGACTATTCGTGCCATTCGCAAAGATGTGCTCGCAAAGTGTTACGGCGGCGACATCAGTCGAAAGCGCAAATTGCTCGAAAAGCAAAAAGAGGGCAAGAAGCGCATGAAGATGGTCGGTCGTGTCGAAGTTCCGCAGGAGGCGTTCATCGCGGCTCTCTCAGGTGATGTAGAGGGCAAAGAAGCGAAACGCTAATGAGCGATCAACTGCCCCCCGCCGCGTCATCAGAGAAACTCGACGATCGTGCTCCAGAAGAAGGTCACGACCACCCAGCCGCAGAGCAACCGCCCCGTCGCCGTAAGAGTTTTGTGTCTCATGAAGTTGTCTATGCAGAGGTCGGTGCATCGGCCGCACCGGACCTGCTTCGATTTCCACCCCGAGACACCACGCCGTTTTCTCTGGAACGGCGAATTGGACAGGGTGGGAGTGTGTTTGCGGCGGCTTGTAGCGACCTCATGACTTGGAATGCGCTCCGGGATGCGGGCATTGCGGTCACTGACGTGCAGGCTTCAGATGTGTCGCACTACGCGGGGGTGTCTTATGACGCCGACGGCACGCCAACGGCACCAGATGAACCTGAGCTGAGGTTTAGCCCAGAGGGCGAACCCTTCATCAGCGTCGGCACGACCGCAGTGTTTTCCTTGGGGCGCGAAGGTGCGGCTCGCAAAGCCCGCGTGGTGCACGTCATCGATGAACCAAAGCGGGCCGGGTTTTCTCTCGGATCTGCCGACACGCTTGGTGCAATCGGCGAAACCCTGTTGTTCGTTGAGCATCGCAGCGACGACACGGTGTGGGCTTGCGCCAGAGGGTTTCACGCTCCGTCACGCGCCGGACTGTTGGGGTTGCAGGCTCGCAGAGAACTGCGGCAAGCTGAGCGGCTAGTGGCCAGTGTGCTCCAATCCCTTGCAAAGACCAGCGCGCATGGCTAGCACCCCACCAACCGGCTCGCCGGCACCCCCTGACGGGTTGCTGCCGCCAGAAGCAGCTCACGCATCTGAGTCTCGAGCGTTTGGGGTCTACGTGCACGTGCCATATTGCCGGGTGCGCTGCGGATACTGTGATTTTAATACTTACACTTCGAGCGAACTCGGCTCGGGTGCGTCCCAGGCGGGTTACGCTGCTGAGGCATGCGCTGAAATCGCGTTTGCGGCAGAGGTGTTGGAACGGTCTGGGTGTGCCTCAAGGCAAGTCTCAACCGTGTTCTTTGGGGGTGGCACCCCAACGCTGTTGCCCGCCGCCGATCTCTGCGCGCTGTTGCAGCAGGTTCGGGACACCTGGGGGCTCACTGAGCAAGCCGAGGTCACCACTGAGGCAAACCCCGATTCGGTTGACCAGCGCTATCTTCACGATCTTGCAGCGGCGGGTTTCACCCGAGTGAGTTTCGGCATGCAATCCGCGGTCCCCGACGTGTTAGGCACGCTCGATCGCACTCACGAACCCTCTCGCGTGCCGCTTGTCGTGCAGTGGGCGAAAGCTGAGGGGCTTCAGGTGAGTCTTGATCTGATTTATGGAGCGCCAGGGGAGACGCTCGCCGATTGGCAGGTGTCGCTTGATGCTGCGTTGGCCTGTGAGCCGGATCACCTGTCAGCATATGCGCTTATTGTTGAGGCGGGAACAAAATTGGCGGCTCGCATTGCACGCGGTGAGATGCTGGCGCCAGACGATGACCTGCAAGCCGAAATGTATGAAATGGCAGATCTTGCTTTCGAGAATGCCGGTTATCGCTGGTACGAGATCAGCAATTGGTCGACCTCCACCCACACGCGTTCACGGCACAACCTCTCCTATTGGCAGGGCGCTGACTGGTGGGGTGTGGGGCCGGGCGCGCACAGTCATGTGGGCGGCACACGTTGGTGGAATGTGAAGCACCCGAGGGCCTACTCGGATCGCATCGCTGAGGGGGTGTCTGCGGCACAGGCTCGCGAACTCCTGAGTGCCGAGGATCGCCGCACCGAGCGAGTGCTGCTCGAGACCCGCATCGCTGAAGGCTTGCCGATCACGGTGCTGAGCGATCGCGAACGACAGGCGGTTCCGGCCCTGATTGCTGAGGGGCTCATCGATGGCAGGGCGGCGCTGGGGTCGGGTGGATCCTTGCCTCGCATCGTGCCCACCCTGCAAGGAAGATTGCTTGCTGACACCGTGGTGCACCGGCTACTTGCCAGCTGAGAAGCGGTAGACTGGCACTCAAACGGTGCGAGTGCCAAGCAGGAGGTGCAGTGTGGGCGACGAACGCCGAGTTCCGCAGCGTGGGTTTTCTGAGCGCAGCATCGCGGTGCTGCATGCAATTGTCAGCGACTACGTTGCCTCGAACGAACCCGTGGGTTCGAAGGCCATTGTTGACCGGCACCAATTCGGCGTGTCAGCGGCGACCATACGCAACGACATGGCGCTACTCGAAGAAGACGAGTTGATCACCCAGACTCACACTTCGTCTGGCCGTGTGCCCACCGATAAGGGGTACCGCCTCTACGTCGACACTCTCGCGAACATTCGACCCCTCAGCTCAGCCCAACGATCGGCAATTCAACGTTTTTTGGGGGAGTCGAACGACCTCGAAGACATGCTTGGCCGAACCGTGCGCTTGCTCGCTCAGCTCACCAACCAGGTGGCAGTGGTGCAGTACCCCTCGCTTCGACGCACCCTAGTGCGTCACGTCGATCTCGTCACCATCGGTGAAGATCGAGTGCTGTGTGTGCTCATTTTAGCCAACGGTGTGGTCGAACAGCAGCTGGCCTGGTTGCCTGCGGCCGAAGTTGCAGAGGCGTGGGTGCACGGTCTGCGCGATCGCATTGCCGGTGCAATCGTAGGTGTCGATGTTGAGGCCTCGGTTGATGCAGTGTCTGCGCTCGAATCCACCATGCAAGACTGGGTGCAACCCGCCGAACATGAGCTCGCTCGGAGTGTGCTTTCGGTGGTGAAAAGTCAGTTGCAAGCCAATCGTTCCGAACGATTCACGATCTCTGGGGCTGCAAATCTCACCCAACCCGGCGAATTCGCGGGTGCCCTTCCTACGGTGCTTGAAGCCATTGAAGAACAAGTCACCCTGCTGCGGCTGTTTGACGAACTCGTGAGAGATGAACGAGAGGTTGCGGTGTCGATTGGTCGCGAAAACGTCTCGTATGGCCTCGAACAGGCTTCAGTTCTCGCAGCAAACTATGAGAGTGACAGTGCGAGTTCTTCACAAATTGGCATTCTGGGTCCGTTGCGCATGGACTACGCGAACAACATCGCCACGGTGAGAGCTGTGGCCCGCTATCTCAACCAACTTATCGGAGAGGAAGCCTAGCTTCGTCACCCGCACGAAACTCGGCACACAGGAGCAACAACATTGGCTGATCACTATGAAACTCTGGGGGTTTCCAGAGACGCGAGCACCGAAGAGATCAAAAAAGCATATCGGCGACTCGCTCGCGAATTACACCCAGACGTGAACCCAAGCGAAGACGCCGCCGAGCGTTTTAAAGACGTCACCCATGCCTACGACGTGCTCAGCGACCCGAATGAGCGACAACGGTATGACCTTGGTGGAGGCCAGGGCGCCGGAGGCGGCTTCGGGAACTTTGGCGATGTGTTTGAAACCTTCTTCGGTCAGGGGTTCGGCTCAAACCAGCGAGGGCCCAGAGAGCGCACCGCTCGCGGGGATGACGCCATGATTCGGGTCGATGTTGATCTGCAAGAAGTAGTGTTTGGCGCAAAGCGCGACATCTCGGTGAACACCGCAGTGCTCTGCGGCACCTGCCAGGGTTCCTGCTGCCAACCAGGCACTTCCCTGGCCACGTGCGATGTGTGCGGCGGCAGCGGTCATGTGCAGCGCCAAGTTCGTTCGCTCTTCGGCAACGTGGTGACCTCTCACCCCTGTGGCAGCTGCCAAGCCTATGGCACCGTGATTCCGCACCCCTGTGTGGAGTGCTCTGGCAAAGGCCGTGTGCGTGAACGCCGCACCCTCAACATCGATATTCCCTCGGGCATTGATACTGGCACCCGCATGCAGATGCGAGGTGGCGGCGAAGTTGGCCCCGCTGGAGGGCCAAACGGCGACTTGTTCATTGAGTTTCGGGTCATGCACCACGATGTGTTCAGCCGAGAAGGCGACGATCTGCTCGCAACGGTTCAGGTGAGCATGACTGACGCCATCCTGGGCACAGAGGCTTCGGTCGATGCGCTCGACGGTGAGGTGAAGTTTGAAGTGCCGGCTGGGGTGCAATCGGGTGAAGTCATCACGATTCGCGGTCGAGGCATACAGAGTTTGCACTCGACCGCCCGCGGTGACCTGCGGGTGGCGTGTCAGGTCGTGACACCTGCCAAGGTGTCTGCGAAAGAGAGAGACCTCATTCGCAAACTTGCCGAGATTCGCAAAGATCCACCCCCAACCCTGGGCGAGTTTCAGCAGGGGTTCTTCGGCAAAATCCGCGATCGTTTCTTCCGCGCTGGCTAACATGGCGCACCTGTACTACCTCGATGACCTCGATGCTGCTATCGCCCCAGCGTCAACGGTCACCGTTCACGGCGACGAAGCCAGGCACGCAGTTCAGGTCAGCCGACTTCGTGTCGGCGAACACACCATGGTCGGAAACGGCCGGGGCACCATCGCCACCGGGGTGGTCACCGCCGCAACCGCACACTCATTTGAGGTGCGTGTTGACACCGTAGAAGTGACGAAACGCAGCACACCCCGCCTCGTGTTGGTGCAAGCCCTCGCAAAGGGTGATCGTGATGAGCGCGCAATTGAGCAAGCAACCGAATTTGGGGCAGACGCTGTGGTTCCGTGGCAGTCCGCACGATCGGTTTCGCGCTGGAGGGCTGCCGATGGCACCGAGAAAGCCACGAAGGGGGTCTCAAAGTGGGCAAGAATTGCGCGCGAGGCCTCAAAGCAGTCGTTGCGATCCTGGGTGCCAGAAGTTCGTGATCTCGCAGACCTGTCAGATTTGCTCGCGCTCGCAGCTCAGCCACATCACCAAGTGCTCGTGTTGCACCCCGGTGCGGCGGAATCACTGAGCACCGTTGCCCAATCGTTTGCACACAGTGCGCTCACCGAAATCGCGGTGGTGGTTGGGCCAGAGGGCGGCATAAGTGACCATGAATTGGCTGCCCTCGAGGCCGCCGGCGCACGTGTGTGTTCGCTTGGCCCCACGGTGTTGCGAACCTCATCTGCAGGGCCGGCTGCGCTCGCAGTGATCAACGTTGCTCTCAGTCGTTGGTGACTAGACTGTTGCCATGAAAGAAGGCACCATTTTTGGCAAGATCGCTCGTGGCGAGATCCCGGTTCAGAAACTCGCTGAGACTGACCGCCTCATTGCGTTTCCAGATGTTGCCCCACAGGCACCGGTACACATTTTGATCATTCCCAAAACTGAGCAATTCGCCAATGTGTCTGAGTTGGCAGCCGCTGACCCAGCTCTGCTCGCTGAGATGGTGACCATGGCTCATCAGCTTGCCAACGAACACGCTGACGGTGATTTCAGACTGATATTCAACAACGGAGCCAACGCCGGGCAGACCGTGTTCCACGTGCATGCCCACCTGCTCGCTGGTGGCTTATCGGAGGGCACACTCCTTGACTCCTGATCCGGGCGAACAGCAGGGCGGGCAAGCAGATTCTTCTCGCAGACAGGGCGATGCATCAACCGGTGAACCCACATCTGAACTGCAACGAACCGTGCTGCTTACCGGAGTTGATCTCTCGCAGTTTTTGGGTGTTCAAGATGAACTCGTGAGAGATCTCGAGCGTCAACATTCTGGCGTGGAGTTTCACGTGCGCGATCACGTGCTCACCCTCCGCGGCCCTGCGTCACAGGTCACAGACGCCGAACGAGTGGTGCTTGACGTGCTCGAGGTTGCCAGGCGCAGCGGGGCTGTGTCGCGACACGATGTTCGTGAGGCCACACGCATGGTCATGCGCGGTGAGGGGCCGACCGCGGCGCAGATGCTCAGTGAGCCGATTCTCACTGTGCGCGGACACGCAATCAGGGCTCAGACGCAGGGGCAACGAGCCTATGTAGATGGCATCGAACACCACACAGTTACGTTTGGCATCGGCCCCGCAGGCACCGGAAAGACCTACCTGGCCATGGCGAAAGCGGTGCAAGCTCTGCAGCGTCGCGAGGTGGCCAAAATCATTCTCACCAGACCTGCGGTTGAGGCTGGTGAGCGGCTTGGCTTTTTGCCAGGCAGCCTAGAAGAGAAAATAGACCCATATCTGCGCCCACTGTTTGACGCAATTGGTTCGATGATGGAGCAAGACACGATTCCAAAGCTCATGGCCAGCGGCACCATCGAGGTGGCCCCACTCGCCTACATGCGTGGGCGCACCCTGAACGAGTCGTTCGTCATCTTAGATGAAGCACAGAACACGACACCCGAGCAAATGAAAATGTTTCTTACCAGGCTTGGCTACGGATCAAAAATGGTTGTCACCGGTGACATCACTCAGGTTGATCTTCCGGTGGCTGCGAGTGGCCTTCGCGTTGTGAACCGCATCTTGCGTGGTGTCGATGACATTCATTTTGCCGATCTTACGACCGACGACATCGTTCGGCACAGCCTGGTAGGTCGCATTGTCGACGCCTATACCGCCTACGAAGAGCAGCGAGCGGCTCACCGTCAGAACGCAAAGGGGCAAGAGTGAGCATCGAAATCAATAACGAGTCCGGGGTCTCGCTCGACGAAAACCAGCTGCAGCGTTTGGCCGCGTACGTGCTGGATTCGCTGCACGTGCACCCGCACACAGAGCTCGGCATTTCTCTGGTTGACGAAGGAGCCATTGAGCGTTTGCATGTCGACTGGATGGACGAACCAGGGCCAACCGACGTGCTGAGTTTTCCTATGGATGAGCTGCGCCCAGGCAGGCCAGACGCCGCCACCCCCGCAGGTTTGCTCGGCGATGTGGTCATTTGCCCGCAAGTCGCAGAAGTGCAGGCAGATGCGGCCGGGCATGACACCCAGATAGAAGTTTGCATTTTATTAACACACGGCATGTTGCATTTGCTGGGGTTTGATCACGCCAACCCGGTTGACGAAGCCGAGATGTTTGGGTTGCAACGTGATCTGGTTGCGAGTTTCCTGTCGCGGGAGCAACGCAAATGACCGAAGACTCGGTTCCACCCTGGTTTCAGCGCCTCACCACAGCCAGCAAGCGCGTCGCGGGCAGGGTCGCGCTGGGTCGTGGTCGTGTGCGTGACGAGGAGCAACTGCTCTCGCTCGTCGATCTCGCCACCGAACAAGAACTCATCGAAGCCGACGACCGTGACTACATTCATTCGCTGGTTGAATTCGGTGAAACGCTGGTGCGTGAAGTCATGGTGCCCCGAACCGATATGGTCACGGTTGACGCAAACCAAAGCGTGCGGGAATGTCTCGAGCTGCTGCTGAACTCACGGCACTCGCGCGTGCCAGTCGTCACCTCGGGTGACGCGGATGAAGTCGAAGGGGTGGCCTACCTTCGAGATGCCAGCAGTTTTCAGCTGCGGCGCCCAGAAGAGGCTGACACCGCGCCAGTAACTCGCATCATGAAGCCGGCAATGTTCGTCCCTGAGCTGCAACGAGCCGACGAGTTGCTGCGACACATGCAAAGAGAATCAAACCACCTCGCACTCGTTGTCGACGAATATGGCGGCACCTCAGGTTTGGTCACCTTGGAAGATCTGATTGAGGAGCTGCTCGGAGACATCAGCGACGAACATGATCGCGAAGTGGCAGAGATAGAACCACGTGAAGACGGATCCTTGAAAGTCAGCGCCCGACTAGCCATCAGTGAACTCGGGGAGCAGTTCGGAATCGAGCTCGAGGACGACGAGGTGGACAGCGTGGGTGGGCTGGTTTCGAAACACCTTGGCAGACTTGCTGATGAGGGGGACAAGGTGAGTGTGTCTGGCATCGAACTCACTGTGCTTGAGACCGAACGCAAACGTCAGCGGGTGCGCTCCGTGTTGGCCCGCTGGGTTGGTGCCGATACTGGCGAAATTGCGACGACTATAGAACCGGGCAGAGAACATGACTGAACATCGGGCAGGGTTTGTGAGTTTTGTCGGGCGACCCAATGTGGGCAAATCGACCCTCACCAATGCCCTCGTTGGTGAAAAAATTGCGATCACTAGTGCGAAGCCTCAGACCACACGTCGAGCAATTCGAGCAATTGTTCACCGTGACGATGGTCAGCTGATCATCGTCGATACTCCCGGCATTCATCGCCCACGAACGCTGTTGGGGGAACGACTGAATGCACTGGTCGAAGCAACTCTAGGCGATGTCGATGTCATTGGGTTTTGTGTGCCAGCAAATGAAAAGCTCGGTCCGGGCGATCGTTTTATCAATGAGCGTCTCAATGATTTTCCTCGTGCGAAAAAAGTTGCCATTCTCACCAAAGTTGACGAAGCGTCACAGAGCCAGATCATTGAGCAACTCACGCAACTTGGTGCGCTTCGAGAGTGGGATGCCGTCGTTCCAATCAGTGCGGTGACCCGCGAACAACTCGACGTGCTCACCTCAGTGTTGCTCGAGCTCATGCCGTTTTCACCGCCACTCTATGAAGCTGAAACCACAACTGACGAGAGTGAAGACGATCGCATTGCCGAACTCATCCGTGAGGCAGCCCTCGAGGGTGTGCGTGACGAACTTCCACACTCGTTAGCGGCTTCGGTTGATGATCGCGAAGTGCGCGAAGACGGTCTGCTGCAAATTTTTGCCTCACTCTATGTTGAACGCGATAGCCAAAAGGGCATTGTGATCGGCAAAGGGGGTTCGCGGTTGCGAGACGTCGGTGAACGAGCGCGGCACGAGATCGAGAGTCTGCTCGGCCACAGGGTCTACCTTTCGCTCCGGGTCAAAGTGTTGAAAGAGTGGCAACGAGACCCGAAGGCTCTCGGCAGATTGGGTTTCTAGTCATAGGCTTGCACCATGGATCCCGAACTCTACACCTCACTCGAACAGTGGTTCTCTGATGAGGCAACCCTCCTCGCGAGCGTGGCCACCATCGCTGTGTATGTGTTGCTGGTGGTTGCCTCATGGAAGATTTTCTCGAAAGCTGGTCGACCCGGCATCCTCGCGATCATTCCGATTGTCAATCTCATCGTGTTGATCCGCATTGTTGGCTACTCTGGCTGGCTGGTGCTGCTCTATCTCGTTCCGATTGCGAATCTCATCTTCACAATTGTCATGGCGGTGAAACTGGGGGAGCGTTTTGGCAGAGGTCTGATTTTCTCGCTGCTGTGGTTGTGGCTGTTTCCGATCATTGGGTATTTCGTGCTCGGGTTCGGCCGTTCTCGTTACACCGCCGCCTAACGGTCGGCACGCTCAAGGCTGAGGGTGCTATCATGAATTTATGCGGATGTGCTCGCTTCTTCTTAGCTGCCGCGACGAGTCCTAGTTTCTCAGGCCCACCTCGTCGCGGTGTTCGTGTTGGCTGAGCAAGACTTCTAGCGAGAAATGACCACATCATGAAAAATATGCAACAACCTTCCGGCATGCCGATTCACAAGTATCGCCACTACCAAGAGGCGTTTTCGGTCGATTTGCCCGACCGCACCTGGCCAGCTCAGCGCATTACCGAGGCCCCTCGTTGGTGCGCGGTCGACTTGCGTGACGGCAACCAGGCACTGATCGACCCTATGAGCCCAGAGCGCAAGCGCATCATGTTCGATCTGCTGGTCAAGATGGGCTATAAAGAGATCGAGGTCGGGTTCCCGTCTGCCAGCCAGACGGACTTTGATTTTGTTCGCCAGCTCATTGAAGAAAATGCTATTCCCGACGATGTCACCATTCAGGTGCTGACACAGGCCCGCGATCACCTCATCAAGCGCACCTATGAGTCTCTCATCGGGGCAAAGCAGGCAATCGTGCACCTCTACAACTCGACCAGCATTCTGCAGCGTGACGTGGTCTTCAACTCCGACAGAGAGGGCATCAAACAGATCGCTCTCGACGGGGCTCGTCTGTGTGTCGAGAGCGAAGCTATCTGCCCAGACACCAAGATTTTTTACGAATATTCCCCCGAGTCTTACACCGGTACCGAACTCGACTACGCGGTCGAGGTGTGCAATGCCGTGCTTGAGGTCTTTCAGCCCACGCCGGAGCGAAAGGTCATTATCAACCTCCCCGCTACCGTTGAAATGGCCACACCGAACGTGTACGCCGATTCCATCGAATGGATGGGCCGGCACCTGAATCACCGTGAAAACGTGATCATCTCGCTGCACCCGCACAACGACCGTGGCACCGCGATCGCGGCGGCCGAGCTCGGGTACATGGCCGGCGCGGATCGCATTGAGGGCTGCCTGTTTGGCAACGGTGAGCGCACTGGCAACGTCGACCTCGTCGCCTTGGGCATCAACCTGTTCACCCAGGGCATCGACCCGCAGATTGATTTCTCGAGACTTGACGAGGTGCGTCGCACCGCAGAGTACTGCAACCAGTTGCGTGTGCACGAGCGCAGCCCTTGGGCCGGAGATTTGGTGTACACCGCGTTCTCTGGTTCGCATCAAGACGCTATTAAGAAGGGCTTCGAGCGCATGCAAGCCGATGCTGATGCTGCTGGCGTGAGCGTCGACGAGTTGGAATGGGCGGTGCCATATCTGCCGATCGACCCCAAAGATCTCGGTCGCACCTACGAAGCTGTGATCCGGGTGAATTCGCAGTCGGGCAAGGGCGGCGTCGCCTACCTGCTCAAAACCGATCACTCGCTCGATTTGCCACGGCGGTTGCAAATCGAGTTCAGTGCAGTGGTGCAAGAACTCACTGACACTGAGGGCGGCGAAGTCTCGAGCGATGAAATCTGGCGCATCTTCCAAGATGAATATCTGCCGACGACTGATGCCTCGTTTGAACGTTGGGGTCGCTACGAACTGTTCCGCACTGCTGCATCCAGCGCAGGCGACGGAGTGACCGAGCTTACTGTCGATTTTCGGGTTGGCGACGAAACGTCACAACTCAGCGCTCAAGGCAATGGGCCGGTTGATGCCTTCATCAACGGGTTGAACGAAAACGGTCACCGGGTCACCCTGTTTGATTTCGTTGAACACGCCATGAGTGCCGGGGGTGATGCAGTCGCTGCGGCATATGTCGATCTTGAAGTGGATGGTCACCGCCTCTGGGGTGTTGGCATCGATAACGACACCACTCGCGCAACCCTCAAGGCCATTGTGTCGGCGGTGAACCGTTCGGTTCGCGCGACACAGCAG
Organism: uncultured Leucobacter sp.; assembly: GCA_964433255.1. GTDB lineage: Bacteria > Actinomycetota > Actinomycetes > Actinomycetales > Microbacteriaceae > Leucobacter. The sequence goes on along the minus strand of CAYSQG010000010.1, from coordinate 8,114 downwards.
AGCAAAGCAACCGCCAAAGTCTGAGCCGACTCTTTCTCGAGGCTACCGTCTGTGACTTTCAGACGCAGACGTGCGAACGAAGATTGTCAAGTGATGAGATGCCAATATTCGTAGTTTTGTTCGAATAAACGGCGTGGCGGCAAGTTGTTCTGCTGACCCGAGATTTAGGGTGAGATCGTGATTTCATCTATTCGCGGCGAGGTGCTGTCGGCAGGCTCAGGCTGGGTTGTGATTGGTGTGGGCGGCATTGGTCTCAAGATCGAGGTTCCCGGTCGACTTTCGCACACTCACGTCGGCGAGCAACTTTCTTTGCACACCCACCTCATTGTGCGTGAAGATTCGTTGACTCTGTTTGGGTTTGAGACCACTGACGAGCTCGAAGTGTTTGTTCTGCTGCTTGGAGTCTCGGGAGTTGGCCCTCGTAGTGCGCTTGGTGTGCTCTCGGAACTCACTCCTGCCCAGGTTGCCCAGGCAGCAGCGACAGAAGATGAGAAACCGTTCCGAAAGGTTTCTGGCATTGGCCCCAAAACTGCGAAGTTGATCGCTGTGCAACTTGCCGGCAAGATTCAACCACAGGCATACGTAGGTGCTACAAACGAACCCGCCGGTGCCGAAGGGTCATCGTTCGCTCGAGTGGCGAGCTCGGTTGAACAGGCACTGCTTGGCCTGGGCTACACCGAATCGCAAGCGCATCAGGCCGTACTTGACGCGGTCGAGGCAGGTTCGCCAGTTACTGAAGCAGGCCTCCTTCGAGCCGCACTGGCGCTCCTGCAAGCCCCACGTCTGGCGCGATCCGTGTCATTTCCGGGGGGAGCCCAGTGACCACAGAGCTCTCACCGCAGGCATCGCCGAACGAACTCGGTTTTGAGGGTGCGCTTCGACCTGGTTCACTCGACGAGTTCGTGGGTCAGGCCAAGGTGCGTGGCCAGCTGCGTCTGTTGCTCGATGCAGCCATGAAGCAACAGCGCACCCCGGATCACATTTTGTTGGCCGGGCCGCCCGGTCTTGGCAAGACCACCCTCTCCATGATCGTCGCCGCTGAGCTTGACAAACCCCTGCATCAGACGTCAGGCCCAGCCATTCAGCACGCCGGAGACCTTGCAGCGGTGCTGTCTGCCCTTACCCCTGGCGAGGTGCTGTTCATCGATGAGATTCATCGCATGGCTCGCAGCGCTGAAGAAATGTTGTACCTAGCGATGGAAGACTTTCGCATCGACATCATGGTGGGCAAGGGTGCTGGCGCCACGTCTATCCCGCTCGATTTGGCGCCCTTTACCCTCGTGGGTGCGACCACTCGTTCGGGCTTGCTGCCGAACCCGCTCAGAGACCGATTTGGGTTCACCGCGCATCTCGAGTTTTACGCTGAGGACGAGTTGTTTTCGGTCATTCAGCGCGCTTCGGGTCTGCTCGGCTTTGATATTGAGACAGTGGGCATTCGCGAAATCGCCTCTCGCTCTCGAGGCACTCCTCGCATTGCGAATCGCTTGCTCAGGCGTGTGCGTGACTACAGCCTGGTGCACGAGGTGGCCGGTGACCTTGACGCCGTGCAAGCCGCACTTTCGCTCTACGACATCGACGCGCACGGGCTCGATCGTTTGGACCGAGAGGTGTTGCATGCCGTGGTCGAGCGATTCGGTGGCGGACCCGTCGGGCTTTCGACGCTCGCGGTGTCTGTCGGAGAAGAAGCAGAAACCATCGAATCAGTGGTGGAACCATTTCTTGTGCGTGCTGGGCTCTTGAGTCGCACCCCTCGGGGGCGGGTCGTGACACAAAAAGGGTGGCAATACACAGGCGCTCCCATGCCTGATGCCCTATAGTCTTGTATGGTCTGGTGCGCTGTGCGCCGTTGATGCTTGCCTCTGATTGGAATACCCGTGGAACAACTTTTCTCTGACCCATTGTCACTTGTCATGTTCGGCCTCATCGCCGTGTTGATTTTTTTCATGTTCAGAAATGGCAAGAAACGGCAGCAGGCCGTTCGCGACATGCAAGAAAACATGCGCCCCGGTGCCGAGGTCATGCTGCAATCAGGCATTTTTGGCACGGTGGTTTCAATCGATGAAGAAGCAAACAGAGTTACCGTCAACAGCGGCACCTCAACGATCGTGGTGCACCGTAACGCGATCGGCCAGATTGTGACACCGGTGGTTGATGAATCAATTGAAGCAGACGCTGCGGCGCCCGACGACGACCCGCAGTTTGGTGAGCGTCTCGCGAACAACGACAGCAAGTCACACCTCGGCAACGAGACAGATGACTCTTCCGACGGCGAATCCGGCAAAAAAACAGCATAACCTCAACTCAGCCGGAGTGTCTTCGGCTGCTACCGACATGCGCAATCTGAACTGCGCAGAGTGAAGGAAGTGTATTCGTGGCGCAGTCTCCCGCGGTGCAAAAAGCTCGACGTTCCCTGATTGCACTTTTGGTCATCATCCTTGGCTTAACAGGCATCATTGCTCTTGGGGTGTGGCGAGATGGTGCCTCATGGACCCCAAAGCTCGCGCTTGATCTGCAGGGCGGAACGCAGGTCATTTTGGCACCCAAACTGACCGACGGACAGTCGGTCACTGGTGAACAGCTCGATCAGGCGGTTGCTATCATTCGTCAACGCGTCGATGCTTCAGGCGTGTCAGAGGCTGAAATTACCACTGAGGGCACACAGAACATTTCAGTGTCTATTCCGGGCAAAGCAGACGAAGCAACTCTGCAACGAATTGAGTCATCGGCGAAACTCGATTTTCGTCCGGTCATGATGACCGCTCCGAACACCCCAGCCGCACCACTCCCAGAAGATCCAGCCGCACCTGATTCAGCCGCACCTGAAGCGGCTTCACCAGAAGCAGGCACTGAGGAGGCAGCGAAAGACCCCGAAACCGCCTACGAAGACATTCCAGGGTTCTACCCTGAGCCGAGGCCTGAAACCGCCTACGACCCTGCATGGTTGACTGAACCACTTATGGCGGAGTTTCAAACGTTTGCGTGCACCCCTGAAGAAACGCTTGGACTGAGTGAAGCTCCCGCAGATTTGCCCCTCATTACCTGTGACGAGTTTGGCGCAACCAAATACATTCTCGGCCCGGTCGAGATGAGCGGTGAGTCCATCGACGATGCGGTCGCACAGATGGAAACTACTCAGACGGGTGCCACCACGGGGCAGTGGGTCGTGCAAATGACACTCGACGAAGAAGGCACCAAAACGTTTGGCGAAATCAGCACGCGCATGTATGGTCAGCAACCTCCGCTGAACCAGTTTGCATTCGTGCTCGATGGGGTGGTGATTTCTGCCCCTGAAATGAACGGACTAATTCTTGACGGCAGGCCCTCCATCAGTGGTTCATTCACGCAAGAAACCTCCCAAACCCTGGCGAATCAACTGAAATTTGGCGCGTTGCCAATTGGCTTTACCGTGCAAAGTCAACAAGACATTTCAGCGACGCTCGGCAGCAACCAGTTGCAGGCTGGCCTGATTGCGGGTCTCATTGGCTTGCTGCTAGTGGTGATCTACTCGATGTTGCAATACCGCGCACTCGGCTCAGTCACGATTCTCTCATTGGTGGTTGCGGGGGTGCTCACCTATTTGCTGCTCACCCTGTTTTCGTGGCGGCAAGGGTATCGCCTTTCGCTCGCTGGCATAGCCGGCATTATCGTGGCTGTTGGTTTCACTGCCGACTCGTTCATTGTGTATTTTGAGCGCGTTCGAGACGCACTGCGTGACGGGTTCACCCTCGAACGAGCAGTTGACATCGGTTGGAAAAAGGCTTTTCGCACGGTGTTGGCTTCTGACGGCATCAACTTTCTTGCGGCAGCGGTGCTGTTCGTGCTGGCAGTTGGCAGCGTGCAGGGTTTCGCCTTCACCCTCGGGTTAACCACACTGGTTGACGTGATAGTTATCGCGCTGTTTACCCATCCGATGGTGACGTTGCTCTCTCAAACCCGCTTCTTTGCTGGCGGTCACCCGCTCTCAGGGTTGGACCCAGAGAAGCTGGGCGCCGTGTATCGAGGGCGTGCGCAGTTTAGGCAACCTGAGGTGGCAAACCGCGGCGCAGCGAAGAAAAACCAACGTGCGGCAAAAGAAGCTCAGAAACGACAAACTATTGCTGAGCGCAAGGCCGCTGAAGCCGCCGGAAAGTCACACACCCTTGAAACCGCTTCGACCGGAAAGGAGAGCTGAAATGGCCCGACGTTCTTTCTCCGAGTTCGGTAATGCGCTGTACACCGGCGAACAGTCAATCGACTTCGTCGGTCGTCGAAAAATCTGGTACCTCATCTCAGCGGTCATGATTGTGCTGGCAATTGTTGGGCCGCTGCTTCGAGGGGGCATGACCTTTGGCATAGAGTTCACCGGTGGTAGCCAGTTTCAAGTCACTGTCGAAGACGGTGTTCGAGATCAGGCCCTCGCTGCTGAGGCGGTGCAAGAGGTCGTTCCCGGATCAGCGCCGCGCATCACCCTCGTTGGTCAAACTGATATTCGTGTGCAGACCGAACAACTCGAAGACGACGAGTCTCGGGAGCTTCGCGTCGCGCTCGCAAAAGTGTATGGAGTTGACGAAGGCGAAGTCAGTGCCTCCTACATTGGGGCGGTGTGGGGTCAAGACATCACCCGGCAGGCGCTGACAGCGCTCGTGGTGTTTTTGATTTTGGTCACCCTGGTTATGGCGCTGTACTTTCGCACCTGGAAAATGTCTATCGCGGCGCTCATTGCCCTCGTTCACGACCTCATCATTACCGCTGGGGTCTATGGCATTACCGGGTTTGAAGTGACCCCAGCGGCCGTCATCGGTTTCTTGACCATTTTGGGATATTCCCTTTACGACACCGTGGTGGTGTTCGACAAGGTGCGCGAGAACACTTCGGCCGTTGAGCTCAACGACAATCGAACGTTCGCCGAGTCCGTCAACCTGGCCGTGAATCAGACACTTGTTCGGTCCATCAACACCTCGGTGGTTGCGGCGCTGCCAGTTGCCGCCATCCTGTTCATTGGGGCCTTTGTGCTCGGAGCAGGCACCCTCAGAGACATCGCACTCGCACTCTTTGTGGGCATCCTCGTTGGGGCATATTCAACCATCTTCATAGCGGCACCAATCTATGTGCAGTTGCGTCAAAACGAACCCAAGATCAAGAAGCACGATGAGAAGGTGCTGAAAATTCGAGCACGCGCAAGCGACAGTCATGCCGATACAGGCGATGGTGCAGAGCCAGCGCAAGATCAAAACGAAGCTGATTCGGAGTCAACAGCGAAAATGCTGTAATGTTCAATCACTGACAGGGCAGGGGGTGAGTCATGGCAACCGTTGACGGCCCCTCCATGCCCAGTGTTTCCTTGCGTAGGCTCGTGCCTCGAGTGTTTTCGCGAAGTTCCCAGCCAGACGCAGTGGGCAAACTCATAAGAACTGTTCGTTCGACCTGGCCAAAAGCCGATCTCAGTGTGATCGAACGGGCCTACAAAACCGCTGAGCTTGCACACCGCACCCAAAAAAGGCGCAGCGGCGAACCGTACATCACCCACCCAATTGCTGTTGCGCAGATCCTCGCAGATCTCGGTGTCGCCCCAGTGGTCATTGCTGCTGCGTTGTTGCACGACACCGTAGAAGACACTGACTATTCGCTTGAGCAACTCACTGCTGAATATGGTGAAGAAATTGCCATGTTGGTTGATGGCGTGACCAAGCTCGACAAAGTCAAATATGGTGACTCGGCGCAAGCTGAAACCGTGCGCAAAATGGTGGTGGCCATGTCGCGCGATATTCGAGTGCTTGTCATTAAACTCGCAGACCGGTTGCACAATGCTCGAACTTGGGGGTTCGTGGCGTCAGACTCAGCGAAGCGAAAAGCACAAGAAACCATTGAAATTTATGCCCCGCTCGCGCACCGTCTCGGCATCCAATCTCTGAAGACCGAACTCGAAGATCTCTCGTTCGCGGTACTGAAACCGAAATTGTACGCAGAGATCGAAAATTTGGTATCCCAGCGCAATCCGAAACGTGACGTGCTCGTCACTGATGTAATTCAGTCGATTGAGAGTGACCTTCGTAACGCCAAAATTCGTGGTGAAGTGACTGGAAGGCCAAAAGAGCTCTACTCGATTTATCAAAAGATGGTGGTGCGTGGTCGAGACTTCGATGACATCTATGACCTGGTCGGCATTCGAGTGCTGGTCAACTCAATTCGAGACTGCTACGCAGTGCTGGGTGCGGTGCATGCAAGGTGGACGCCAATCCCTGGCAGATTTAAAGATTACATAGCTTCGCCCAAATTCAACCTGTATCAGTCGTTGCACACCACAGTCATTGGCCCCGATGGCAAGGCTGTTGAGATTCAAATTCGCACCTTCGAAATGCATCAGCGTGCAGAATATGGGGTTGCTGCGCACTGGAAGTACAAGCAGGGCCTCACCAGCCCCTCTTCGAATGACATGGCTTGGTTGGCTCATCTCAGTGACTGGCAGGCTGAGACCGAAGACCCAAGCGAATTTCTCGATGCGTTGCGATTCGAGATTGGCGCAAAAGAGGTCTACGTGTTCACCCCCAAGGGGCGTGTCATTGGATTGCCGGAGGGTGGTACGCCGGTCGATTTCGCCTATGCGGTGCACACTGAGGTTGGTCACCGCACCATGGGCTCGCGCGTCAATGGCAGGCTCGTGCCGCTTGAGACTCCACTTAAAAACGGTGACGTGGTTGAGGTGTTCACCTCAAAAGACCCTCACGCCGGCCCAAATCAAGGGTGGCTGACGTTTGTCAAGAGCAAGCGGGCCCAAAATAAAATTCGGCAGTGGATCACAAAGGAGCGTCGCGAAGAGGCCGTAGAGCTCGGCAAAAAAGAGCTGACAAAGGCACTCAGAAAACAAAATTTGCCGCTGCACCAGGTCATGAATTCTGAAGCAGTGCAGGACGTCGCGTTGCAGCTTCGATATGTCGATGTCACGGGGTTGTTCGCTGGAATTGGCGAGGGGCACGTGTCGGCCCAATCGGTGGTCGAAAAAATTACATCACACATTGAGGGTGAGGCCTCAACCACTGAACCGATTACGTCGGTGCTGCTCGCCAATTCTGCGCCGCGCAGGGGCAAGCAGGAGTCCCATTCCGGTGTTGTGGTGAAGGGCGCAAGCGATGTGTTGGTAAAACTTGCAAAGTGTTGTACCCCGGTGCCGGGTGATGAAATTCACGGCTTCATTACCAAGGGTCAGGGTGTGTCGGTGCACAGAACCGATTGCAGCAACTTCAAGTCACTTGAACAGCAGCCAGACCGATTGATAGACGTGGAATGGGCGGCAACCGCCAGCACCGTGTTCTTGGTGCACATCCAGGTCGAAGCACTTGACCGCGCAGGTCTGCTATCTGACGTGACTCGTTCGCTTGCCGAGCACCACGTAAACATTCTCTCTGCCTCAGTGAACACCTCAAGTTCGAGGCTCGCAATTAGCCGGTTTGTGTTCGAGATGGCCAACACGATTCACTTGGATCGAGTGCTCGACGCCGTGCGCCGCATCGAAGGCGTATACGACGCATATCGGGTAAACGCCTAGCCTGCTGTTGTTTCTTCGCCGCTAGGCAGGCGGCTCAGCAACTCGAATCGTGCACGCGCCAGTGTGCTGTGTGGTCTTCGATGAGAGAACACACGTTTCCTGAGTGCGTTGAGTGTTGGCTGGGTGCGTACGAGCAGTCGGCACGCCACCTGCTCGGCTGTGCTGAACCCTGAGGAACTGTGCAACAGGTCAAACGCGGTGCGTTCAGGGCTGGTGACGGTGAAATCACCGAGTGTACACAGGTCTTCGCCATGCAGGGTGAGTTGGTGCCACGCAATGTGGTGCGGGTGCGTTGGTGGTGGTCTGCGCCCGGAGTGTGTGGTGAAGGTCAACTGCTCGCCTGGGTGTCTGGCTGCGCCCCAGACCCAGGCTGCCGTGAGGTGACTTGCTGCTGCATGTGCATGCAGCCAGGGGCCGAGAGTTGCCAGCCGAACCGAAGAGGTGTCTGGCCAGGCAACACCTCGCAGTCCAGGCCCGCAGGGCACAAGCGCGCCGCGTAACTTGAAAGCGTGCCGAAGTGCTATCGGCCAGCGGTCAACACGCGGTGGTGACTGAACCTGCGGGAACGGTATAGCCAGGGCTAGGGGCTGAG
>CAYSQG010000009.1:13559-39429 GCA_964433255.1 uncultured Leucobacter sp. | reverse complement strand
TGACCCACCGAGAGCACGTCGTCGACCGACTCGATGCGTTTGCCGCCGGCGAGTTTGCGCACCTCGCTGATGTGCAACAGGCCATCTTTGCCTGGTAGCAACGACACAAACGCGCCAAATGTGGCGTTTTTCACCACGGTACCGAGGTACTGCTCACCGATCTCGGGGGTTTGCGGGTTCGCAATCGCGTTCACCTGAGCACGAGCGGCTTCAGCTGAGGGTCCATCAACCGCGCCAATGTACACGGTGCCGTCGTCGTCGATTGAGATGTCGGCGCCGGTCTCGTCTTGAATGGCGTTGATGGTCTTGCCCTTGGGTCCGATGAGTTCACCGATCTTGTCAACCGGAATGTTGACAGTGATGACGCGTGGTGCGGTGGGTGCCATCTCGTCGGGCACATCGATGGCCTGAGCCATGACCCCAAGAATGGTGGTGCGTGCCTCTTTTGCCTGCGACAGTGCGCCTGCAAGCACGTCGCTCGGGATTCCATCGAGTTTGGTGTCGAGTTGCAGTGCGGTCACGAACTCACTGGTGCCGGCCACCTTGAAGTCCATGTCGCCAAGTGCATCTTCAGCGCCGAGAATGTCGGTAAGTGTGGCGTAGCGGGTCTCGCCGTTCACCTCATCGCTCACGAGGCCCATCGCAATGCCTGCAACTGGTGCGCGAAGAGGCACGCCAGCATTCAGCAATGACAGTGTCGAGGCACACACCGAACCCATCGAGGTGGAACCGTTCGAACTGAGCGCTTCACTGACCTGGCGGATTGCGTAGGGGAACTCGTCACGTGCTGGCAGCACGGGAACCAGTGCACGCTCTGCCAAGAAGCCGTGGCCGATTTCGCGACGCTTCGGGCTGCCCACACGACCGGTCTCACCAGTTGAATATGGTGGGAAGTTGTAGTGGTGCATGTAGCGCTTGCTGGTCACCGGTGACAGCGAATCGATTTGCTGTTCCATCTTCAGCATATTCAGCGTGGTCACGCCCATGATCTGGGTTTCACCGCGCTGGAAGATCGCTGACCCGTGCACGCGAGGAATGACCTGCACCTCCGCATCAAGAGCACGAATATCGCGCAGACCGCGGCCGTCAATGCGGGCGCCATCGGTCAAAATGCGACCGCGAACGATCTTCTTGGTGACCGACTTGTATGCGGCCGACACCTGTGCCTCAGCGTCAGCTGGCAACTCGCCGGCTGCAATTTTCGCGAGGATCGCCTCTTTGACGTTGGCCTTCAGCGCATCGTCTGCGTCTTGGCGAGTGGCCTTGTCGGCGATCTGGTAGATGCTCGCGAGTTCAGACTCGGCGAGCGCAGACACTGCGGCGTACAGCTCGTCGGTGTAGGGCAGGAACACGGGGTAATCTTGCACCGCTTTTGCCGACTGAGCAGCGAGCTGCTCCTGTGCCTTCACCAGCTGTGAAATGAAAGGTTTTGCAGCTTCAAGACCCTGGGCCACGACGGCCTCATCGGGTTTTGTGGCACCTGCCTTGATGAGGTTCCAGGACCCTTCGGTGGCTTCAGCTTCCACCATCATGATGGCAACGTCTTCAGTGCCATCTGCTTTCTTGACGACGCGACCAGCAACCATGAGATCGAAGACAGCTTCGCTGAGCTGCTGCACGTTCGGGAAGGCCACCCACTGGTCGCCGATCAGAGCCAGGCGAACGCCGGCGATGGGGCCAGAGAATGGCAGGCCCGAAATCTGAGTCGAAGCAGACGCGGCGTTAATGGCCAACGCGTCATAGAACTCGCCCGGAGCGATTGACAGCACCGTGACCACAATTTGCACCTCGTTGCGCAAACCATCGACGAACGATGGGCGCAGCGGGCGGTCGATCAGACGGCACACCAGGATCGCCTCGGTTGAGGGGCGACCCTCACGGCGAAAGAAGGATCCGGGGATTTTGCCGGCGGCATAGGAGCGCTCTTCGACGTCAACGGTCAGCGGGAAAAAATCAAAGTGCTCTTTCGGCTGCTTCGACACGCTGGTAGCACTGAGCAGCATGGTTTCTTCGTCGAGGTATGCGGCAACCGCACCCTGTGCTTGCTGAGCCAAACGGCCGGCTTCGAAGCGAATGGTGCGCTTGCCAAATTTGCCATTGTCGAGAACAGTCTCGGCGAACTTAATTTCAGGACCCTCCACGGGATCTCCTTTTCGATTCGGAGCACGCGGCAGGCAACCCAAAGCGCTGCTAGCGTCTGTGACGTGTGGCTGCGGGTGCTGATGTTCAGTAGAAGGTCACCTTGCGTAATGTAGGGGAACTACCACCGAAGACCAGCCCGCCAACCGACGTGCTCGTTCTTCACTGAATGCAGGCCACACAGCCTGCCTCTTCAGAGTACCACTACACACAAGAAATAGCCCGAAAGCAGAGAGGCCTGGCGAGATCGCCAGGCCTCTCCCGAAAGTTCACTACTTGACTGGATCGGGATTCCATCCGGGTTGCAGCAGGTGACCCGCATCGACCGGCACCTCAATGCCGGTCACCGCAGAAGCAAGCTCAGAGTTCAACCACAGTGCAGCATTTGCAATGACCTCGGGTGGCATGAACCCGTGACCCTTCAACGCATGGAAGGCGTACCCTGCCTCAAGCATGTCAGCTTCGGTGCCCTGCCCCTCACCTTTGCCCGACATCATGTCCCAGGCACCCTGCCAACTGGTCATGGGGGTAAGAATGGCCCCGGGATGCACTGAATTCACGCGAATTCCATGACGCGCATACTCAAGAGCGAGGGTTTTCATGACGCCAACGACGCCGAACTTTGAGGCGCAGTAGTGCACGTAGTTCGCACCTGGTTCGATGCCGTTGATCGACGAGGTGATGACAATTGACCCACCGCCCTGTTCCATCATGTGCGGCAGCACCGCCTTTGCCGACTTCCAGACACCGGTCAGGTTGACGGCGATCATGTCATCCCAGGCCTCTTCGGTGAGTTCGTGAGCGGGCGCAAGCGAGAAGATGCCGGCGTTGGCGATCAACGCGTCAATTTTGCCGAATTGCGCAAGACCCGCGGCGACCGCACGATCGAGGTCACTTTGCTTACGCACGTCACCGGTCACTGCAACGATGCGACGGTCGAGCGCCTCAACCTGCCTCACGGTTTCGTCTATGTCTGCTTGAGTCGCCATCGGGTAAGCGACTGTGCCGATTTGCTCAAGTGTGTCCAAGATGATCACATCGGCGCCTTCTTTGGCACTCGTCACCGCATGGGCTCGACCTTGACCGCGTGAACCACCGGTCACGAACACTACTTTGCCTTCTAACAGACCCATTTTGCATTCCTCTCATCGTTCAGATCAGCGGAGGCTCCACTCGAGAATTAGCGACAAAATCTCCCCTCCATTACTCACCATACTGACACCGGGCACTGAAGGGAAGAGGCGTCAAAAGCTTTGGGTTTTGCACACACCCGAACGAGCAGTGAGCTGATTCTAGGTGTGCAAAGCTTCAGTTTTTGCACACACCCGAACGAGCAGTTAGTCGATTGTGAGATCGATGGCACTCAGGGTTTCTGCACCGATTTGCTCGCCAAGCTGAGAGAGCAGTTCTGCAGGGATCGCCGAATCGATCGAGAGCACTGAGAGCGCCTGGCCGGTCTTCTCGTTTCGTGCAATTTGCAACCCGGCAATGTTTACGCCGGCATCGCCGAGCAGTCCGCCATATTTCGCGACGATGCCCGGGCGATCCTCGTAGCTAAACACCACCAAGTGCTCGCTCACCGGCAGCTCAAGATCGTAACCGTTGATGCCGACAATCTTTTCGATCTGCTTGGGGCCAGTGAGTGTGCCAGACACCGAGATCTGATGACCGTCAGCAGTAGTGCCGCGGAGAGTGATGACGCTGCGGAAGCTCTCTGAAGTTGGGTCGGTGCTGAATCGCACCTCGACTCCACGTTGTTCTGCTATGAGCGGCGCGTTCACGTAGGACACCGGGTCACTGACCACCTGGGTGAACAGACCCTTCAAAGCGGCAAGGCGCAACACCTCGACATTGTGTTCGCTCAGTTCGCCGAGCACCTCAATGTCAAACGCGGTGATGGGACCCTCGGCGAGACCAGCAAAAATTTGGCCGAGTTTCTCTGTCAACGGCAACCCAGGCTTCACATATTCGCTGATCGCACCGCCGGCAACGTTGACTGCGTCAGGCACCAACTCGCCCGCCAGAGCCAGCCGAACTGACTTCGCCACTGAAACACCAGCCTTCTCTTGCGCCTCGTCGGTCGAGGCACCGAGGTGCGGAGTGACGTTCACCTTCGGGTGATTGGTCAGCGGGTTGTTCACTGGTGGCTCTTGCATGAACACGTCAAGCCCGGCCCCGGCGATTTCACCTGCGTCAAGTGCGGCGAGCAGTGCCTCCTCGTCAATGAGACCGCCACGAGCCACGTTCACCACATAGGCCGTAGGTTTCATGGCGCGCAACTGCTCTGCACCAATCATGCCAAGGGTTTCTGGGGTTCGTGGCATGTGAATGGTCAAGAAGTCTGACCGCTTGAGCAACTCGTCAAGTTCGACCAATTCGGCACCAATTTGCGAGGCGCGGGCAGCGGTGACGTAGGGATCATAGGCGATGAGTTCAACCCCAAACCCTTTTAACCGCTCAGATATCAGCGCACCTATTCGGCCAAGCCCAACGATGCCAATGGTCTTTTCAAACAGCTCAATTCCAGTGAACGAGGACCTCTTCCACTCCCCGGCGTTCAGCGAAGATTGCGACCGTTGCAGGTGACGGGCAAGGCCGAGAATATGGGCCACGGTCAGCTCGGCCGCACTAATGATGTTTGAGGTGGGAGCGTTCACCACCATGACGCCGGCCTGGGTCGCTGCTTTGATATCGACATTGTCGAGGCCAACGCCTGCGCGGGCAACGATTTTCAATTTCGGAGCCCAGCTCAACGCCTCTTGATCGATCTGTGTGGCGGAACGAACCAGCACCGCGTCGGCGGAAGCCAGCGCATCGCGCAGGGCAACCCGATCAGTGCCGTCGACGTGAACCACTTCAAAATCAGGGCCAAGAGCGGCGATCGTAGCGGGTGAGAGTTGTTCAGCAATCAGCACGACCGGCGCAGCCATTTGAGTATGTTCCTCCGAAAAGAGTCTGAGCGCTCGCTTTCGAGCACCTCTCAATTCTAGTACTGCCGAGAGAAGTCCCTTACGCGAAGAAACTTTGCCAGCTCAGCACTCGAGTCTCAAAGTCGGTGAGCGTGAGCTGCATGAGCGCGTTGAGCGTGAGTGCAGCACCAAGGGTGAGCACACGAACCCACGCGTTGCGCCTGCGTGAAATGAGCAGCGCCACACCAAAGAACACCACCGGCAGCGATACGTGGGCAATCATGAACACCCACCCAAGGCCGGTCACCGACAACCCAAACACCTCTGCTTGGGTGAGCATGCCCTGAATGTTCACTGCTCCCGCGAAGGTCGAATAAGCCAATAATGCCGTCGCAAGCACACCCGTGGTCCACGCAAACACTCGCGAAATCATGGGGTGCCACCCCCTGTGAACACGACGGGTGCAGCCTCAAAGAACATGGGCAACGGGATCAACACGGCTACTCCCAGCAACAACCACAGCACAAAGCGGTTTCGTTGAGATTTGTTGAACACGTACGCGGTAACAAACCATAGGGCCGGAGCGAAAACTGACAACCAGACCATCACTCGCTGCAACACCACATCAATCGTCACTATGCCGGCGGCACGCAACTCCAGGATCTGCGAATAGTGTTGTGCCCAGCTCGCCCAGACAAACGTGTAGAGCAGGTACACTCCCCCGACCAGGCCAAACAGCACCAGCGCCCAGCTCGACAGCTGCTGCTCGGACCGCCCTAGCGATGCGTGGTCTACAGCACCCGAATCGGCCACCCCATGCGCCGAGACGTCAGACCCGACACTCTCTTTCCTCTGGGCACCCTCAATCATCCAACCGCTCGCGAGAGAACTCTCACGCGAGTCGGGCTGTTTGTCTGTTGCCATGACACTCAGCCTAGCGATCGATTATCGACTCAGCTGGGAGCATTCTGACTGCCCACATGCAAGCAGGGGCCCGAGTCACCTCGAGCCCCTGCTTGGCGGTTGCGCTGCCTAGCGGGCAGCGCTGCCGTCAACGTAGTCTTCGTCGGTCTGGCTCCACGCAAAGAGTTTGCGCAGACCACGACCGGTGGACTCGATGGGATGTTTCTCAGCCTTGGCGCGCAATTCGAGAAATTCCTTCGCTCCATTGTCTTGGTCGTCAATGAAACGCTTGGCAAACGCGCCCGACTGAATGTCAGCAAGCACTTCCTTCATGTTTTCTTTGACACGTGGGTCAACCACGCGCGGGCCCGACACGTAGTCGCCGTATTCAGCGGTGTCGCTCACAGACCAACGCTGTTTGGCGATTCCACCCTCCCACATCAAATCGACAATGAGCTTGAGTTCGTGCAACACCTCGAAGTAGGCGATTTCAGGCTGGTATCCGGCCTCGGTCAGGGTCTCAAACCCGTACTGAACGAGCTGTGACACACCGCCACACAGCACTGCTTGCTCGCCGAAGAGATCGGTTTCGGTTTCTTCGGTGAACGTGGTCTTGATGACACCGGCACGGGTGCCACCGATGGCCTTTGCGTACGAGATAGCAGTGGCCCAGGCGTTGCCGGTCGCGTCTTTTTCGACCGCAATGATGTCGGGGATGCCGCGGCCAGCTTCAAACTCACGGCGCACGGTGTGCCCAGGCGCTTTTGGCGCGACGAGAATCACGTCGACGCCCTCTGGCGGGGTGATGTAGCCGAAGCGAATGTTGAAGCCGTGTGCAAAGGCCAGCGTCTTGCCCGGGGTCATGTGCGGGGCGATCTGCTCGCTGTAGATTTTGCGCTGGTGCTGATCTGGGGCAAGGATCATGATGAGATCGCACCACTGAGCGGCTTCATCAACGCTCAGCACCTTGAAGCCGGCTTCTTCGGCCTTGACGGTTGACTTTGATCCGGGCTTCAGTGCAACGACCACCTCGACACCTGAGTCGCGAAGGTTCATCGCATGCGCGTGTCCCTGCGATCCGTAGCCAACGATGGCGACCTTTTTGCCCTGAATAATCGACAGGTCTGCATCGCTGTCATAGTACATCTCGGCCACGTGTGGGTTCTCCTTAGGTTGTGTGTTGTGTTACGACTTGTAAACGCGTTCTGTAATGCTCTTGGATCCGCGACCAACAGCAATGAGACCAGACTGAGCGATCTCTTTGATGCCGTAGGGTTCAAGCACCCTCAGCAACGCTTGAATTTTGCCGGTGTTGCCGGTGACCTCGATCACAATTGCGTCAGTGACTACGTCGACCACTCGAGCACGGAACAAATTGACCGCTTCGAGCACGTGTGACCGAGTTTGATGGTCAACACGCACCTTGATGAGCATGTGCTCTCGTTGCACAGACTGTGATTCGTCGAGTTCGACAATTTTGATGACGTTCACCAGCTTGTTGAGCTGTTTAGTCACCTGTTCAATCTGCAGATCGTCTTCATCGACCACGACCGTGATGCGCGAGAGACCGTGCACCTCGGTGGGGCCCACAGCGAGGGATTCGATGTTGAACCCACGGCGAGCGAACAACCCGGCCACACGTGTGAGCAGACCTGGCTTGTCTTCAACCAGCATGCTGAGAACATGACGACTCATGGCTTACTCCTCATCCCAAACGGGGCTGTGATCGAGCGCGTATTGAATGTCGCTGTTTGAGGTGCCCTGTCGAACCATTGGCCACACCATGGCGTCAGCGCTCACCACAAAGTCAATGACCACCGGGCGATCATTCGTTTCGAGCGCGAGCCGAATGGCGTCGTCGACCTCATCGTCGTGCTCAACTCGTATCGACAGGCAACCATAAGCCTCACCGAGTTTCACGAAATCAGGCACCCGCTGTGAGCCATGACCAGTGTTGAGCTCGGTGTGTGAATAACGGCCATCGTATATGAGGGTCTGCCACTGTCGAACCATGCCGAGAGAGCTGTTATTGATCACCGCAACCTTGATCGGTATGTTGTTTACCACGCAGGTGGCCAATTCTTGGTTGGTCATTTGGAAGCAACCGTCACCGTCAATAGCCCACACCACTCGGTCGGGTTCACCCACCTTGGCGCCCATGGCTGCCGGCACCGAATAGCCCATGGTGCCTGCACCACCGGAGTTCAACCAAGCTTTAGGTCGTTCATATTGGATGAATTGGGCTGCCCACATTTGGTGCTGACCCACGCCAGAGGCATAAATGCCCTCCGGCCCGGTGAGTTCACCGATGCGCTGGATCACATATTGGGGTGAGAGCAGGCCATCACTCGTAGGCGAGTACCCCAGCGGGCACTTTTCTTGCAGCATGCGCAAGCGCTTCCACCAGGGCTCGATGTCGGCAAACTTTCGCTCTACCTTAGCGGTCGATATGGCCGCGATCAGGTCACTGATTACCTCAGCCGCGTCGCCGACGATCGGCACGTCAGGAATGCGAATCTTGCCAATTTCAGCAGGGTCGATGTCTGCGTGAATGACCTTGGCTTCGGGCGCAAAGAGTGCGGCCTTGCCGGTCACCCGGTCATCGAAACGAGCGCCAAGTGTGATGAGCAGATCACTCTCCTGCAGTGCGAGCACTGCAGGCACGGTGCCATGCATGCCCGGCATGCCCAAATTTTGCGGGTGAGAATCAGGGAAGACACCCCTCGCCATCAGGGTGGTCACCACTGGGGCACCAACCAGTTCAGCAAGCTGCAGCAACTCTGATGATGCGTTGGCACGGACCACACCCCCTCCAACGTAGAACACGGGTCGTTCCGCTTCAGCGATCAGATCAGCCGCGGCTTGAATCTGTTTGCTGTTTGCTTTCGTGATCGGGCGGTACCCTGGCAGCTCTGCTGCACTTGGGTCCCAGACAAAATCAAGCTCGTTCTCTTGCGCGTCCTTAGTGATATCGACGAGCACAGGCCCCGGTCGACCGGTGCTAGCCAGGTGGTACGCAGCCGCAATTGCCGCTGGAATGTCTGCGGCTTTTTTCACCAAAAAAGAATGCTTCGTAATTGGCATGGTGATGCCAACAATGTCGGCCTCTTGAAAAGCATCGGTGCCCATGAGGTGAGAGAACACCTGACCGGTGAGTGCGAGCATCGGCACCGAATCCATGTATGCGTCTGCGATAGCGGTGACCAGATTGGTTGCCCCGGGCCCCGATGTGGCCACGCACACACCGACCTTGCCGGTGGCGGCGGCAAAACCTTCGGCAGCGTGCCCAGCACCCTGCTCGTGTCGCACCAAAATGTGGTTCAACTGTTTGGCTTCGTTGAGCGCATCGTAGAGCGGAAGCACCGCACCGCCTGGCAAGCCGAACACATCGGTGACTCCAAGCAGTTCGAGACTACGAACGACCGCCTGAGCGCCGGTCATGCGTTCAGCGCGAACCGAAGTTTCTTGGTTGCTCGTTTCCGAGTTCATTTCAAGTAATCCTTGGGCTGTTGTCGAGAGGTAAAAGAAAGGTGGTTGCGCCCCAACTACACGGGGCACGGAATTAGCCAGTGATTGCACCCTCAGAGGCACTGCGAACGAGCTTTGCATATTTTGAAAGCACGCCTCGAGTGTACCGGGGAGGAAGTGGAACCCAATCAGCCTTGCGGGCCTCAAGCTCAGCGGGATCAACCAAAATGTCGAGCGATTTTGCGGCGATGTCAACCCGTATCAGGTCACCGTCGCGCACCAAAGCAATCGGACCACCGTCGGTTGCCTCTGGTGCAATGTGGCCGATGCACAGACCGGTTGTGCCGCCTGAGAATCTGCCGTCGGTTAATAGTAGTACATCTTTGCCGAGGCCAGCGCCCTTAATGGCGGCAGTAATGGCGAGCATTTCACGCATTCCGGGGCCGCCTTTGGGGCCCTCGTAACGAATGACGACGATGTCACCAGCGTTGATCTTGCCCTCGGTCAGTGCGTCCATGGCTGCACGCTCACGTTCGAAAACACGAGCCGGACCCTCGAACACCTCAGCATCGAAGCCGGCAGTTTTCACGACAGCGCCGTCAGGGGCAAACGAACCGTGCAAGATGGTCAGCCCACCGTTGGCGTGCAGCGGGTTGTCGAACTTTCGAATGACCTTGCCATCGATTTCGGTCGACACATCGGCAAGGTTTTCAGCCATGGTTTTACCAGTAACGGTCAGCACATCGCCATGCAGCAGACCGGCATCGAGCATTGCCTTCATAATGACCGGCATGCCACCGACCCGGTCGAAATCTTGGGCAACATATTGCCCAAAGGGCTTCATGTCTGCCAGGTGCGGGGTTTTTTCACCTATGCGATTGAAATCTTCAAGAGTCAGATCAACCTCGGCCTCACGAGCAATAGCAAGCAAGTGCAACACCGCATTGGTAGAACCGCCAAGCACCATCGCAACTGCAATGGCGTTCTCAAACGCCTGTTTGGTCATGATGTCACGCGCAGTGATTCCATGTCGCAACAGGTTGACGACAGCTTCACCCGACTTGTGAGCAAAATAGTCTCGCCTGCGGTCAGCACTTGGGGGTGACGCGGATCCGGGCAGACTCATGCCGAGAGCCTCGGCGACACAAGCCATGGTGTTCGCCGTGTACATGCCACCACACGCACCCTCACCAGGTGCAATTGCGCACTCGACTCGCTTCAAATCTTCTTCGCTCATGGTGCCGGCTTTGCAAGCGCCAACCGCTTCGAACGCGTCGATAATGGTGACCTGTTTCTCGGTGCCGTCAGTGAGTTTGACCCAACCAGGGGCAATTGAGCCTGCGTAGAGAAACACCGAAGCGAGATCGAGACGGGCGGCTGCCATCAGCATGCCTGGCAGCGACTTGTCGCAACCTGCAAGCACAACTGTGCCGTCGAGTCGTTCAGCCATGACGACCGTTTCAACCGAGTCTGCAATCACCTCACGGGAGACCAACGAGAAGTGCATTCCCTCGTGGCCCATTGAAATGCCGTCACTCACAGAAATGGTGCCGAACTGCAGCGGATACCCCCCGCCAGCGTGCACACCCTCTTTTGCTCCCTGAGCCAGCCGGTCAAGACTGAGATTGCAGGGCGTCACGTCGTTCCAAGAACTTGCAATGCCGATCTGAGGTTTATCCCAGTCGTCATCACCCATGCCGACGGCGCGGAGCATGCCGCGAGCGGCCGCTTTTTCAATGCCGTCAGTGACATCACGACTGCGGGGCTTCATGTCTATTTCTGCCATGCAGACAGTCTACCTGCGCGCAACATGCCACGACGCATGCAACTGAGGGTGACGAAAGGTTATTTGCCGGTCATGCTCAACAGGCCAAACGGGACAAACATGCCGAGCAAGGTTGCCGCTAAGCCAGACGCGAAAATGGTCAGATCGGTGTTTTCGGCGCCACTGCCAAACCCGTAACTCATGAGGATCATGCCACCAAAGACCAGGATGAAGGCAATCACAAACGCAACAGCAGTGACAGCGCTGACAGCCCCCTGCGAGCTCTCTTCGAAGAGGTTTTCGTTTTGCTTTGCCATGATGACCTTTCAGCCGGAAGTAGTGTGAGCCTCAGCCCGTTTTCTGTACTGCTTAGCGTACCCCACCAGCTAGGCTGAGAGCATGTCACTTGGCAAGTATCTGACCAACCTTACGGTGCTGGCTTCGCTTTTGGGTGCAATTGGCACAGCTCGGCAAACCTCACAAATGCCGAAGGATTGGCGTCGAGTGCTGGTGTGGGTCATCTGGCTTGCCGGACTAGTGCTCGCGCTCGGCGGGGTGGCCAAACAACTCGACGACGAGCGGTACGAGGCAGAGGTGACCAATCGTTTCCGCGCTGCCAAAGAAGCGGCAAAACGAGAGCGCCACTCACGCAACCGCTCATTCTGACTCTCGGCATTCGATCTGAGCTCGCACGTGCAGTAAAGTAAAAACGGTGTGTCGGGAAGCCTGGTCGACAGCTACCCAGCCGAACCCAGGGACAATATGAACAACACACCAACGCGCCGACTCTTTGTCGTGACAAGCAGAGAAGCCGCACGAGTCAACCGTCTGCTGAGAGCAGAGTTCACCAGCGGCATCTTGGTGATGATCGCCGCGGTTGCTGGCTTCATCGCAGCCAACAGCTGGCTGGCAACGAGTTATTTCGCATTGCGTGATACGAAAATTGGACCAGCCGCCCTTCACCTCGATCTGACCGTAGGTCAGTGGGCAGCGGACGGCTTGCTGGCAATCTTTTTCTTTGTGGTCGGTTTGGAGTTGAAGCGGGAATTCACCTTCGGCGCTCTGAGCAAATTCAGTGTCGCAATCGTGCCAATACTCGCGGCTGTCGGCGGAGTTGTGGCGCCCGCGCTGATCTATTTGGTGTGTAACTTCGGCACCGAGGCGGCACGTGGTTGGGCGATTCCCTCTGCCACTGACATTGCGTTTGCGGTGGCGATATTGGGGTTGATCGCACCCCGCATCCCGACGGTGTTGAGGGTGTTTCTGCTCACACTTGCTGTGGTTGATGATCTGATCGCTATTGCCATCATCGCAATTTTTTACACCAGCGACGTCCAAACATGGGCGCTGTTCACTTCGTTCGCAGTGATTGCCATGTACGGTCTTGTGGTTCGCTTCGGGGCGCCCCTCTTCGCTCGATTCAGTTGGTTGGCATGGATCGTGCTGCTGCCGATCGGTGTCGTCGCCTGGGCATTCATGCACGAATCAGGTGTGCACGCCACCATTGCAGGCGTGTTGCTGGCGTTCACTGTTCCGGTGAAAGAAAAACGACGTCGATCACTTTCTTCCAAGAACACCGAAGAGCAACCCAGCGCAAGCGCGAACGGTGCCCCCTCTGACCTGGCGGGTGAATTTGCGCACCGGTTCGACCCCCTCTCAAGTGTCTTTTCGGTTCCGGTTTTCGCCTTCTTTGCCGCAGGTGTGTCTCTCGCCGGAGAATCCCGCTTTCCGTTTGACCCGATTGCGTTTGGCATCATGGCTGGATTGGTGTTTGGAAAGCCCCTCGGCATCGTGCTGACTACCTGGGCGCTCACCAAGTTCACCAGGGCAAGCTTCGGCGGCGAAGTGAAGTGGCGAGAAATTACCGGAGTTGCCGCACTTGGTGGCATCGGTTTCACCGTGGCAATGCTGATTGCTGACTTGAGTTTTCAAGAAGCAGCAGATGCAGACACTGCGCGTCTCGCCGTGATGGTTGGCTCGCTCATTTCAGCCGCAGTTGCTGCGATGTTCTTGGTGCGACGACGAGCCTAATGCGAAGGAGTTACTGCGACTTGCCGGTAAACACTGGCGGGCGTTTTTCTTGGAACGCGGCGAAACCCTCACGATAGTCTGGCGTCTCGCACAGGTCAGCCTGTGCTTGGTTTTCAACGCTCATCGACTGCCATAAGCCCTGTCGCTTGTCACGCAGGTCGCGCACCAATTGTTTCGATGCAAGAAACGCAAGGGTGGCGCCCTGTGCAGCAGCACTGGCGGCCTTGCGAGTGGCTTCAACCACCTCATCGTCAGGCATGACCCTTGAGAACAACCCCGCGGTGACCGCTTCAGTGCCATTCATGAGTCTGCCAGTAAAGATCAAATCGAGCGTGCGATGCGCACCTAGACGCTCGTAAAACAGCGCATGGCCCCCAGAGTCAAGGGTTGCACCGAGATTCGCGAAGGGGCTGCCAATCTTTGCCGATTCGGCAACGTACACCACATCGGTGGCGATGAGCAATCCGAGCCCCACACCGAGGCAGGCACCATGTGCCACCGCAAAGGTGGGCGCTGGAAACTCGCTCATTTTTTTGAGCAGCGGCTCAATGAGACCCCCCAGGTACCCAAGCACGTCGTCCTCGCGGGGATCCACGCCTGAGATATCTCTGCCAGCACAGAAGGCTCGCCCCTCGCCGCGCAGCAACAGCGCACGCACTCCGGCCAGAGCAGCTCGATCGTAGGCATCTGAGAGTTCTGCGATGTCATCCGGGGCAAGCGAATTGAGCTTTGACGGAGCGTCGAGCACGATCTCAGCGACGCCGTCTGTAATGGTGAGATGAATCATTTTGGTCACACGTCGAAGTCGACCACGACGTGGTCAGAGGTTGGGTGCGACTGACAGGTGAGTACGTATCCGCGCTCGACCTCGTCACTCTCAAGTGCGTAGTTTTCTTTCATGTTGACACTGCCCTCAACCACTCGAGCGCGGCAGGTGCCACAGACGCCGCCAGCGCACGCAAAAGGCACGTCGTTACGAACCCGCAGCGCCGCGTTCAGGATCGTTTCGTTTGCGCTCACCGGGCTCTCGACCCGACCACCGCTGCCATCGAGAGTGAACTCAATGGTGTAGGTCTTCTCGCCAGTTTTGATCTCTACCTCACGAGCACGTGGCGCCTCGGTTCCACCTTCACCGGTAGAAAACAGTTCAAAACGCACATGAGAGTCTTCAACACCGATCTCGCTCAGCAAGTCACGTGTGGTTTGCACGAGCGCGAAGGGGCCACAGAGCACCCACTCGTCAACCTGTGTTGCTGGAATGATGCTCGAAAAAATGGTGCGCAATTTGTCTTCATCAAGACGACCAGACATGATGGGTGCCGAACGTTGCTCACGAGAAAGCACGTGGTGTAGACCCAAGCGTTGCGGGTAGCGGTCTTTCAAATCAGCTAGTTCTTCAACAAACATCACGTCGAGTGAGCTTTTGTTGGTGTAGATCAAATCAAACTTTGCAGTGTCGCTCTGCTGCAACACGCGGTGGGCCATCGTGATGACCGGGGTAATGCCTGAACCCGCGGCGATGCCCACGACATGCTTGCCCTCGAGGTCATTCAAATGTGACGTAAATGTGCCCTGCGGGGTCATAACGTCAATCTCGTCGCCGGCTTTGAGGTGGTCGTTGACCCAGTTAGAAAACAATCCGCCCTGGTCGCGTTTCACTGCAACCGACACTTGGCCCTTTGTTGGCGGGCGACAGATCGAATAGGAACGACGCACCTCTTCGCCCTTCAGGGTGGATCGCAGTGCGAGGTATTGCCCTGCCGAATAGTCATATTCGTTTGAGAGCTCGTCGGGCACCGCGAAGGTCACTTCGACGCTCGAATCGGTGAGGGGTCGCACCTCAGCAACTCGCAGGGTGTGGAACGTAGCGCGCTTCTTCGCACTCAAATTGATGGCAGCCATTTAATGCACCTTGAAGTAGTCAAATGGTTCTTCACACTGCAAGCACTGAAAGAGCGCTTTGCACGAGGTTGAACCGAAACGGGAAATTTCTTTTGTGCTGAGCGAGTGACAGCGTGGGCACTTCACCGCAATGCTCAAGCGAATTGGGCCAGCATTCTCCGCTGCGCAATGTGTTGGCGGAGCAATGCCGTACTCTTCAAGCTTGGCTTTGCCAGACTCAGTCATCCAGTCGGTGGTCCATGCGGGGGCCAGAGTGTACTCAACCTTCACCTCTGCAAACCCCGCATCACGGAGCTTGTTGGTGACGTCGTCTTTCATCTGGTCGATCGCGGGGCACCCGGAGTACGTTGGGGTCATGACGACATGCACGTGACTGCCCTCTGCCTTGACCCCGCGCAACACCCCAAGATCTTCGATGGTGAGCACTGGAACCTCAGGGTCGAGAACGGTCGCCGCGATGTCCCACGCTTTCGCAGATTGCTCGTCGCCGGGGCGAACACCGGTCGCGATCACACTACTCACCACTTCGCGCCCGGATGACGGCGGGGCAGCCACTGCATCTCGGCAATGATGTAGCCAAGCAGGGTCGAGTGACGACCCTGGCGGCCACCGCAATCGGCGGGTTGAACGTTTGGAATCTCAAGTCCAGCCTCGGTGAACACTTCCGAAACAATCGAGTCGAAACCCCTTCGCAACGATGATGGTTTGGCGGCGATGCCGTCAAGACGCTCGGTGAGTTCATCGTCTTGGAACAGCTCGTCTACATAGGGCCACATGTCATGCAGGGCAAGAATGATGCGTTCGCGTGATTCTTCGGTGCCGCCGGCAAGACGAAGCACCCACTGCACGGCATGATCGAGGTGATAGGCAACCTCTAAGCGAGATTTCGCGCCAATCGCTGCGAGAGACTCGTCTGCACTTGATTCGAGCGCGCGGTAGAGCTCAAGTTGGTAGGCGGAAAAGAGAAATTGTCGGGCAATGAGCGAGCCGAAGTCAGTTGCTTCTTGCTCAACCAACCAGCAGTTCAAAAACTCTGGCTCGTCGCGATAGAAGGCCATCTCGTCTTCGGACCGACCAGTAGCCGTTCCTGCGAAGTGCAGCAGAGCCCGGGCGTGCCCAAGGGTGTCGAGTGCGATGTTGCCAATCGCCATGTCCTCTTCAAGTTCAGGCGCACGAGAGATCCACCAACCCAGCTGCTGTTGCATGATGAGCGCGTCATCACCGAGCCGGGTGGCGTACTCGGCAATGTCGGGTGTGGCGACGCGACCGGATCCTGGCAGCTCAGCTGCGAGCACGGTCTGGTCAACAGAAACGTCGCCGTGCACGTCGATGTCGAGATCTGAGCTCACAGGTGCTTCACCCCCTCAGCGCGGGTGTAATAGATTGCGTGACGGTAGTTTTTGCCAGCTGGCGACTCAAAGAACACGCCCTTGTCATCGGGGTCGCTGGTCGTGATTGCGGCCGCGGGAACGACCCAGATTGACACGCCCTCGTTGCGTCGAGTGTAGAGATCCCGAGCATTTCGCACAGCCATCTCTTCGTCGGGTGCGTGGAGTGAGCCAACGTGCACGTGACTCAGGCCACGGTTCGCACGAATGAATACCTCCCAGAGCGGCCAGTCTTCAGTGCCCATTTCGCCGGGTGCTGACATTGGAGTCTCCTTTTTGTAAGTGTGTAATGAAAAATGTGTCGTGGATCAGGCGGCTGCTCGTGCTGCCTCAGCCTTTTTGCGCGCGTATTCGGTAGCGGCTTCACGCACCCATGCACCGTTTTCGTGTGCCTCACGGCGGCGACGCATGCGTTCTGTGTTCGCGGGCCCACGGCCATCGAGCACTCGCTCAAACTCAGACCAGTCAATTTCACCGATGATCCATTTGCCGGTTGCTTCGTCGTACCGCAGATCTTTGTCGGGGCACTCGAGACCCAGGGCTTCGAACTGTGGCACCAGCATTCCCACGAAGCGTTGACGCAGCTCGTCGTTTGAGAAACGCTTGATCTTCCACGCCATCGAGCGGGCAGAGTTGGGTGAATTGTCGTCGGTGGGGCCGAACATCATGAGTGCAGGCCAGTACCAGCGGTTGATTGACTCTTGGGCCATCTGACGCTGTTCAGGGGTGCCCTGTGCGAGCTCGAGCAAAATTTCGAAACCCTGACGTTGATGGAACGATTCCTCTTTGCAAATGCGAACCATGGCACGGCCATATGGGCCATATGAAGCACGGCAGAGCGGAACCTGGTTCGCAATAGCGGCACCGTCGACGAGCCAGCCGATGGCACCCATATCAGCCCAGGTAGGTGTGTGGTAGTTGAAGATCGAGCTGTAGCGAGCCTTACCTTCGAGCAACTGATCATTCATTTCCTCGCGGGAGATGCCCAGGGTCTGCGCTGCAGAGTACAGGTAGAGACCGTGACCAGCTTCGTCTTGCACCTTGGCAATGAGGATGGCTTTGCGCTTCAAGCTCGGTGCACGGGTGATCCAGTTCGCCTCTGGCTGCATGCCAATGATTTCTGAGTGTGCGTGCTGTGAAATCTGACGGATCAGAGTCTTGCGGTATGCCTCAGGCATCCAGTCGCGGGGCTCGATGCGCAAATCGGCTTCGATCAGTGCGTCAAAGTGCGCCTGGTGCTCAGTGTTCTCAACGGCGGTCATCGTGGTAGCCATCTTGGCCTCCTTGCGTCAGATTTCGTGGTTCAAGGGGTTTTGGGGGAGAATAGTCAGGTTATGAATTACTGACCAACTATTCAGTTAGTATACTCAAACGAATTCAATTCGCAATAACTTCTTTACAGTGAGTTGAAATTTACCCCCTACACGTTGAAAATCAATACATGCAACGGAGCATCACATGAGCCACAGCACAGAGAGCCTGCGAGCCCAAGACGTCGAGATAGCCTGGCAGCCAGACCCCACCTGGACAGCAACGACCATGGCACCCACCGATCTCACCAAAGAGTTCATGGGCATCACGATTGCTCACCTCGAGCGCGGACACAGTGTGCTGCAAATGACCGTTCGCAAAGAAATGGCAAACGGTTTTGGCATCACCCACGGTGGCATGGTGTTCACCCTCGCCGACACCGCTTTTGCCTACGCCTGCAATGAAACCGACAGCCCAACAGTTGCCTCTGGAGTCGACGTCACCTTCACCAGGGCAAGCCACGAAGGCGACACGCTCACCGCCACCGCGAAACGGCGCTGGGTACAGGGCCGCAACGGTCTCTACGACGTCACCGTCACCGATCAAGACGGCAACGTTGTTGCCGAATTTCGGGGTCGCTCTTTTACCACCAACCGCCCAGTACCTACCGAGTCAGCCTAGAAAGAAACACTCACCAACATGTCAGAGTCAACTACGTCAGAAATCGGCCTGCACCCCGAAGAACGTCTCGATCGGGCGGCACTGGAAGCACTCCAACTCGAACGTTTGCAGTGGACCGTGCGACACGCCTACGAAAATGTTCCTCTCTACCGAGCGAAATTCGACGAGGCCGGGGTCAAACCCGAAGATATCCAAACGCTCGCAGACGTGCAGAAACTCCCCTTCACGACCAAGGAAGATCTGCGACTGAACTACCCGTTCGGCATGTTTGCCGTGCCAATGGAAGAGGTTCGTCGCATCCATGCGTCATCGGGCACTACGGGACGCCCGACGGTCGTGGGCTACACCCAAAGCGACCTCGACAACTGGGCTGATTTGATCGCCCGTTCGCTCTTTGCGGCAGGCGTGAAACCGGGCTGGAAGGTGCACAATGCATATGGCTACGGATTGTTCACAGGCGGCCTCGGGGCCCACGCTGGCATTGAGCGGCTCGGTTGCGCCGTGATTCCGATGTCTGGCGGCCAAACCGAGAAGCAGGTGCAGCTCATCACCGACTTTGAACCAGACGCCATTATGTGCACCCCAAGCTATTTGCTCACCATCGCAGATGCGTTCGAAGCGGCGGGCATTGACCCACGAACCACCAGCTTGAAGGTGGCAGTCTGCGGCGCAGAGCCTTGGACCGACTCAATGCGACAAGAACTCGAACAACGCCTCGGACTGAAGGCGGTCGATATTTACGGCCTGTCTGAAGTGATGGGCCCCGGAGTCGGCAACGAGTGTGTGGAAACCCAAGATGGGCCACACATCTGGGAAGATCACTTTTTGCCTGAAATCATCGACGAGAACCTGCAGCAGGTTCCCGACGGCGAGCAAGGTGAACTGGTGTTCACCACCCTCACAAAAGAAGCATTCCCGGTAATTCGTTACCGCACCCGCGATCTGACCGAGTTGCGCCCAGGCACCGCTCGACCCTCAATGCGGCGAATCGCCAAAATCACCGGTCGAAATGACGACATGATCATTCTTCGCGGCGTCAACCTGTTTCCGACACAAATCGAAGAGATCGCCCTCGAAGATCCGAACCTCTCATCGCACTTCATCCTTGAGCTGACTCGCAAGGGAAAAATGGATGCGTTGACCGTGAAAATCGAACCCCGTGAGGGCGTGGCTGAGGCAGATGCAGTGCTCGCAGCGAAAACCCTGCAGCACCACATCAAGAGCCGCATTGGCACCTCGGTCGCAGTTGAACTCGTGCCCTATGGTTCACTCGAACGGTCGCAAGGCAAATACAAGCGTCTCTACGACCTGCGAAATCAGGAATAAGCAAGCGACGCAGTGATACAGTAGCGGCGGCTCAATTCGTTTCGAGTCGCCGCTATTGGTGCAAAAGGAGAGCGGAATTGAAGCAGCCTGTTTCCCCGCAAGCATCTTCTCGCCCCGTACGACGGGGGCGGCCGGGTTACGACCAAGAACAAATGCTGCAAATCATCGTGCAGGTGTTCACCGACCACGGCTACGACGCTGCAACCCTCGAACTCATCGCGAAACGACTTGGCCTGTCAAAGTCTGCCGTGTACCACCATTTCACTTCAAAAGCCGAAATGTTAGAAATCGCCCTCAAGCGTGTGCTCGACTCGCTGGAGGCGGTGTTTAGCGCCCCCGAAGCTATCGAAGGGCCTGCAATAGAGCGCATCCGATATGTGGTGCGAGGTGCGACACAGGTGGCGTGTGAGGAGCGGGCCTATCTCATGCTGTTACTCAGTTTGAGAGGCAATTCTGAGGTTGAGCGTCACGCCATGGAACGGCGTCGGGGGTTTGACAAAATGCTCCGTGAATTATTCGAACTCTCACTCACCGAAGGCACCCTTCGAGCAGACATTGACCCCGGCATCGCTGAACGGTTCACCTTCGGGCTCATCAACTCAATTGTCGAATGGTACCGACCCGACGGTCGTTTCACTCCCGAGCAAATTGCTGACAGTGTCATTTTGTTCATGCGAGGTGGGCTGCGCCCCGAGGGAGTGCAGATTCAGCCCTAACGGGTGAAAACGAGCCTCGGGGTGACCCCCGCTGGTCACCTAAAAGTCGGCGAGGGTCAACACTGGCTTCTTCGACACAAGTGTCAGCACATCGTATGTGGCAACGGTTTCGTCGTTTTGGTTTGTCAGCACCGCATCCCAATGCACCTCACCATATTCGTCAGTTTCACGGGGAATGATTTGTTTCGCAGTGAGGGTCACGCGAATTGCATCACCGGCTGAAACCGGCGTGATGAAACGCAGGTTTTCAAGCCCATAGTTCGCCAGCACCGGGCCTACTCCTGGCCACACAAACAGACCTGCTGCAAACGACAGCAGGAGGTATCCGTGGGCGACACGGCCAGGGAAGAACGGGTTTGCTGCGGCAGCTTCTTCGTCGGTGTGCGCATAGAATGTGTCGCCGGTGTACTCGGCAAAGTGCGTGATGTCATCGAGGGTGATCTCTCGGTAGTCAGAGACCACCTGATCGCCAATTCGCAGATCTTGCAGAGATTTCTTGAATGGGTGCTGATCTTGGTGAACTTCGGATCCGGCGTGCCAGACCCCAGTGATGGCGGTAAGCATTTCAGGGGTGCCCTGCACCGCTGTGCGCTGCATGTAGTGGAACACGCTGCGAACACCACCAAGTTCTTCGCCACCTCCGGCTCGCCCCGGACCACCGTGCACCAGCATGGGCAGCGGTGATCCGTGCCCCGTGGAACTGCGCGCGTCATCGCGATTGAGCACCAGCACCCGGCCATTCGCTGAGGCGATGCGACGTGTGATCTCAGACACGAACACAGGGTCTGCAGAAGCCACACTGGTGACCAGTGATCCACCGCCCAAGATAACCAGTGCAGCGGCCTCTTCTGGTGAGGTGTAGCCCACGACCGAACTCACCGGACCGAAGGCCTCCGTGTCGTGCACCCGCTCAGCCGACGAATCGGCAAAGCGCAGCAGCATCGGCTGTAAGAACGCTCCCCCCTCGTCAGTGTGCTGACCAGCACCGATGACAATTTCGCCACCAGCGGCAACCAGCGTTTCGACCTGACGAAGCACCTCAGCACGCTGCTCTGGTGAAGCGAGTGCACCCATGGTCACCCCTTCATCGCGAGGATCACCAACGACGACCTTCTCGGCGATGCGAGTGCGCACCGCCTCGATGAGGGGCTCTACCACGCCGCTCGGCACGATCGCGCGACGAATAGCGGTGCATTTCTGGCCTGCCTTGGTGGTCATTTCGTTCACCAGTTGGCGCACATACGCATCAAACTCCGGGGTGTCTGGGGTTGCGTCAGGTCCGAGCACCGATGCGTTGATCGAATCGGTCTCAGCGTTGAAGAGCACTCCCCCGGTCTGCACTGCCTCGTGGCGGCGAAGTGACTCAGCAGTTGACGCGGATCCGGTGAACGAAACCACATCACCCAGTTTCGTGTGGTCAAAAATTTCACGCACTGACCCCGCCACGAACTGCACGGAACCAGCGGGCAACAGACCCGATTCCACCATGATGCGCACCATGTGTTCGGCGACATACGAGCCTGGGGTGGCCGGCTTGATCACAGAAGGCATGCCGGCGAGAAACGCCGGGGCAAACTTTTCAAGTGCACCCCAGACCGGGAAGTTAAACGCGTTGATTTGAATAGCTACACCAGGCAGGGTGGTGCGGATGTGGCGGCCAAGAAACGAACCGTCCTTCGAAAGCACCTCCAGCGGGCCGTCGAGTTGCACGGTCGAGTTCGGCAGCTCACGACGCCCCTTGCCGGAATAGGTGAAGAGCACCCCTATTCCACCGTCGATATCGACCCACGAATCGGCCTTCGTCGCACCCGTCATGTAAGACAACTCGTAAAGTTCCTGTTTACGCTCGGTGAGCGCTACGGCAAGCTGCTTCAGTAACACGGCGCGCTGGTGAAAAGTGAGCTGCGCAAGGTGTTGCTGACCGACCGTGCGAGCGTGCTCGAGCATTACTCCAAGATCGAGGCCCTCACTCGACACTCGCGCGACAGGTTGTCCTGTGGAAGCGTCAAGTACCTCGACCCCGGAAACTGATTCGGCGGGGCTCCACCAAGCGTCTGAAATGTAGCTCTGCAGCATGCGTGTCATTGGGTGTGGTCCGTTCGTGTGGTGGTGTGTGAAAGAAGTCAAAACGAGTCGGTCTGACGAGTGAGTCTGGGTAGGTGTAGTTGCCTGGGTGGGTTTATTTGCCTGGATAGGTGTAGAAGCCTTGCCCGCTCTTGCGACCAAGCTTGCCCTCGGCAACCATGTCCCTGAGCAACTGCGGAGGGGCAAAGCGGGGTCCGAGGTCACGCTCCAGTTGCTCAGCAATTCCGAGCCGCACGTCAAGACCCACGATGTCGGTGGTCTTCAGCGGGCCGGTTGGGTGCTTGTAACCAAGCTCCATCGCGAGATCAATATCTTCTGCACTGGCAACCCCCTCCTCAACCATGCGCATCGCTTCGAGCGCGATCGCCACACCGAGCCTGCTTGACGCAAACCCGGGAGCATCAGACACGGTAATGGGAGTCTTGCCGAGCGCGCGCACCCACGACCTCGCCTGTTCGGCGAGGTGGGTGTCTGTTGTGTCGTGCACGACGATTTCGACCAACGTCGAGGCCGGCACCGGGTTGAAAAAATGCAACCCGATGAACTGCTGTGGTCTCGTGAGTGCCTCGGCAAGTTGAGCCAACGGAATCGATGAGGTGTTGGATGCCAGGATGGCGTCGCCCGGAATTTGGCGCTCAATCTCTGCGAGAGACTCTATTTTGAGATCGAGCAGTTCGGGAACTGCCTCAATGACGAGTCGGGAGGCCCCAAACGCGCCAACGTCGGTTGCCACCGTGAGGGCACGCTTCAGTTCTGATGCATCCCCCTGAAAGCCTCGGTTGATTGAGGCGTCGATGCTGTCTTCGATGCGCTGACGAGCCGCTTCAGCAGCCTCGAGGTTTTGCTCAACCACAATCACATAAGCGCCGGCCAGCAGGAACGCGTGAGCGATGCCGGCACCCATGCGCCCGCCGCCGAGCACGCCGACGCGCGAGGGAACCTGATCTGTGTGCGTTTCGGTCATTTTGACTTCTTTCGTTCGAGAAACTCAGTCATGCGGCGCATTTTCTCTGGGCTTTCAAACAGCACCGCTTGCTCTTCAAGATCTACCCGAGGGTGCTCGGATCGCGGCGCCTGCAGCACCCGCTTCGACGCCCGGGTGGCTGCCGGGTCAAGACTCGCAATCTTGGCGGCGATCTGCTCTGCACGCTCGAGAGCTGCCGTGGCATCGGGTTCGAGGTGAGTGATGAGCCCAGCGCCTAGAGATTCTTGAGCGTTCAACACGCGACCGGTGAGCAAAATTTCAGCGGCAAGTGGCTCACCGACCAGTTCTCGCAGCCGCCAAGTCGCACCAGCGGCCGCAATGATGCCGAGACCGGTTTCGGGGTTGCCGATTTTCAGGGTTGGTGTTCCCACACGAATGTCTGCCGCATAGGCAAGTTCGGCGCCTCCCCCGAGCGCATAGCCGTCGAGCACCGCAATGACTGGCATTGGCAAGGCGTTCACGCGCTGAAAAGCGCGCGTGTTGATTCCGGCTCGGGCATCATCTGCCCGCCGTTCCCGCAACTGAGCGATGTCGGCACCTGCCGCGAATGTTCCGCCTTCACCTCGCAAGACGAGCGTGCTGGGTTCACGTTCGAGCTGCTCGCACAGGGCGTGAAGTTCATCGATGAGTTGCTGGTCAATTGCGTTGCGTTTTTCCGGCCGATTGAGCGTGGCGAGCACGTGAGTGCCGCGGTGTTCAACCAGCAGAGAAGCTTGCTCTTCGTGAGACACTCTCACACTCGCTCAATGATGGTTGCGGTGCCCTGACCAACCCCAACACACATGGTAGCGAGACCGTATCGGGACCCTTCGCGCTGCATGCGGTTCAGCAGTGTGACGAGCAGTCGTGACCCAGAGGAACCGAGCGGGTGGCCGAGTGCAATCGCGCCCCCGTCAGCATTCACGCGCGCTGGGTCGAGCCCGAGTCGACGAATGGATGCGAGAGATTGTGTGGCGAACGCCTCGTTGATTTCTATGGATCCCAGGTCTTCGATTGACAACCCGGATCGCTGTAACGCTTTTTCGGTCGCAGGAACGGGGCCAAGACCCATGATCTCGGGGGCCAGCGCTGCCGAGACACTGGTGACGATGCGTGCCCGCGGTGTGAGTCCGTAGCGTTCCACCGCCGCTTCGCTCGCCACCAAGAGTGCACTTGCCCCGTCGTTCAACGAGGACGCGTTGCCAGCGGTGACCACTGACCCGCCCGCTACCACCGGGCGCAGCCCAGCGAGCACCTCCAGCGTGGTGTCAGCCCGAGGCCCTTCGTCAACGCTCACAACTGAGGTCTTGCCGCGGCCAAGATCGACCTCGACCGGAACGATCTCGTGCGCAAAATGGCCAGCCGCAATAGCAGCGGTAGCGCGACGATGGCTCTCAACCGCAAACGCGTCTGCGTCTTCTCGTGAAATGTTGTCAATGCGAGCGACCTCTTCGGCGGTTTCGGGCATTGAAAATGTTGCCTTCTGACGCGCTGCGAGAACCGGGTTTGTGAATCTCCAGCCGATCGACGTGTCGAACTGTGCGCCGGGTTTCGCCCACGCCTTGCCAGGTTTTTCTTGCACCCAGGGGGCCCTGGTCATGGACTCAACGCCGCCAGCGATCATGAGATCAGCGTCACCGGCACGAATGGCCTGTGACGCGTTTGCGACTGCCGTCATGCCTGAGGCGCAGAGCCTGTTCACCGTGTACCCGGGGAGTGTGTCAGGCAGACCAGCCAACAACACCGCCATGCGAGCCACGTTGCGATTGTCTTCACCGGCTTGGTTCGCAGCCCCAAACACCACTTCGTCGAGCAGTTCTGGGGACACGCCGGTTCGTTCAACGAGTGACTTGACCACCAGTGCGGCTAGGTCATCCGGGCGAACCGCAGCAAGTGCCCCACCGTAGCGACCAACAGGCGTTCGAACACCTTCAACTAAATAGGCTTCGGGCATAGCTTCAGGTTCTCCTCATTGAAATGGCAGACACACAATTGTACTGGCAGACTCACAAAATTAGTGACCGGTCGATCAGTTATTAATTGTTAACAATAGCCGCTCGACTCGAGGGGCGCAATGCAGATGGGACAGTAGGCGAAAAATAACTCAGCAAACGAAACAGGCAGACATGAGGCACTGAGCATTCAACACCATGCCCGTGTCACTCGAGTCGACGCGTGAATCAGTCGACGCGTGAATCAGTCAATGGGTGAATCAGTCAGCCGCGAAATGCGCTGCCGAGCAGCGCGCTCTGAAGTTGACGAGGAGCCGAGAATGCGGCGAGTCATGCGCAGCAACACTCTCGTGAGCGTCACCACCGGCAGCGGCGAGCGCCTCAGCCCCA
>CAYSQG010000009.1:0-13459 GCA_964433255.1 uncultured Leucobacter sp. | reverse complement strand
AACTCATGACAGCTCAAAAATGCGTCGGTAAACACAATGTGCACCCAACGCTTGAGGTCAGGATCGCTTGCAGAGTATGACACTTGCCGACCCTGCGCATCGATGTAGGTGCCGGCGACTCGACGGTGGTAGCCCTCGACTCGGGTGGATTCTTGGCGAGCGAGCTCGCGATCTCCAAAGGTCACAGTGATGAGCCACTGAATGGTCCCGGCGAGTCTGCCGAGGGGGTCTTCGCGGTAGCGAGACCAGTCGTGCACACCGGCCATGGCACCCGGATGCAGCGCCTGCATGAGCAGCGCCCTCACACCTGCAACAAGTGTGGGCATGCCCCCGTGCACCGCCCAAGTTGCCGAACCGATGCCGAAGTACCCCTCGTCGACACCCTCAGCGATTCGTGCCACCCACGCCGGAGAGCCCTCAGGGTCACCCGAAAAAGTCTCAAGCATTCGGGCACGAACATGCTTGGAAAATCTCGACATTCTTAAAATCTACGGCAAGCGTTGATGTGAATGTACTGATAGTCATGCTCTCCACGATCACTTCGATCACGGGTTGGAATAGCCTTGAGCCATGACCCTCTTTGACACCGATCTCACCCTGCTCGACGGATCTCACACCACGCTTGGTGCCTACCAAGGAAACGTGTTGCTCATTGTGAACGTAGCTTCACGCTGCGGGCTTGCACCTCAATATGAGCAGCTCGAAGAACTGCAGAAAAAATATGGGGAGCGGGGGTTCACCGTGCTTGGGTTCCCCTCGAACCAGTTTCTGCAAGAACTCAAAACGAGCGACGACATCGCCGAATACTGCTCAATGACCTGGGGGGTTACCTTTCCGATGTTCGAGAAGGTGAAGGTCAATGGCAAACAGCAACACCCGCTCTATGCCGAACTGGTGAAACACAAAGACGCAAGCGGCAAAGCGGGCAAGGTGAAATGGAACTTCGAGAAGTTTTTGGTGTTGCCAAACGGCGAGATTCATCGGTTTCGGCCCACCGTCAAACCAGATAGTCCCGAAATCGTGGACCTGATCGAATCACACCTGCCCCGCTGACAGATGAAAGGCACACCCTGAGGCGTGGGTGAGTGTGCCTCTGGGCGAGTGTGCCCGTGTGCCCGTGTACCCAGTCGTCGGCGCAGAAAGACCGAAAAAACTAGATGAGTTCGACGAACAGCAGCACAAAAATAACAATGAAAATGGTTGGCGTCACAAACCGCACCACGTTCATCCAGGGAGCGAGACGAGCCACAGTCACCGACGTGTGCGAACGAGAGCCCAACGCCTGCAGATCTTTGCTGATTGACAGAGCTTCGGTCGCCGCTGAATATTGCACCAGCGCACCCAACACGCCTGAAGCGAGCAGAATGCCGAGAGTTGCCCACCGAACCAGCAAGTCGGCTTCAGCAAGTACCGTTGCGGCAAGCCAGACGGTGACAATCAGCAAAAACGTTGGGGCCAATTGAGCAAGCACTATGTGCAGCCGAGCCTTTGCCCACGCTTCAAGCAGTTCACGTTCAGTCATGAAAGTAGTCTACGACTTCATCCATTGAGCGATCGCTTGCATGCACAATTCTGGCTGTTCTTCGTGCGGTAAGTGAGCCGAATCTTGAATGATGACGAGAGTGCTGTTCGGCAACAACTGCGCCACTCTTTTCGAGTCATCCACCGGGACAACGGTGTCACTCTCACCTGTGATCACGAGTGTGGGTTGGGTCAGGTCTGTGAGCCTGTCAACGACCCCGGTGGGCCGAGGTGATTTGGTGAATTCCCAAAGCGCGACCTCCCACCCGTCAATAGTCAGGGGTCGCTGGTACCCGTCGAGCACTTCGTCGGTAATCAGGTCTGGGTTTACGAAACTCTGATTCAGCAAAGTCAGACCCGAACTGGCAATTCCTTGCACGAAAAACGGCCCCAGGCGATCTATCTGTGGCACGTCAAGCACCCAGTTCAACCACGACGGCAGCCCACCGGTGGTCAGTATTGCCGGGTCGAGGAGCACCAGTCGCTGCACCCGGTTTGGAAACTGCTGCGCAAAGGCTGCAGCGATCTGACCGCCTGCAGAGTGACCGACGAGCACCACCTCGCGATCCTTGGCGTATCGGTCGATGAGTGCGTTCACTATTTTCGCGTTGAAGCTGTAGCCGTAGGGGTTCTCTGCACCCCATTCCTCCGGCCGTTCCGTCAACCCGAACGCGGGCCGGTCATAGGCAACCACGTCGCCCAGCTCACTCAACGGGTCCACGACCTCACGCCAGGTAAAGGTGCTCGCCCCGAACCCGTGCAACAGCAAGAACACTGGCGCATTCTGAGCTGATTGAGTGTCGTCTGCACCCGAATCTGGAACGATCGGATCAGCACCAGTGAATGGGGTGAACTCGGTCAGCACGTCTACCCCGTCAACCGACACAAAGGTTGCGTCAGCGCCGGCTGCCTCGCGGTACGTTTGGGTGCCTGAAGATTCAAATGGCAGCAGAAACGGAACCACCAGAAAGACCAGCACCACAAGCCCAAAAGCCCCGAGTGCGACACGGCCAAAGGCTCGCCATCTCGGGTGCCGACGCTTCGCAGGTTGCACGTTCACACGAACAGGCTAGCCCTGTTTCGTTTGGATTGCGCCCGTTCACCGTGCCGATGACACATGGCGTGCGATGAAGTGGCCTCGGTGTATGAGTTGCGACCTGACGCACACCCAACTATGACGCTGGTACCCGTGCCGCTGTTGCCAATTCAATCCAGCGGTCAAACAATGTCGACCAGGTGCTGCGCAGAGTCGGCTCGGCTGCGGTGATGGGCTCAATGAGTTGCGTGAGCGGATCGATGCCCAAACGAACCAGCGCCTCCGCGTCAAGCTTGCTCCAGTCAACCGAGGTTTGACCGAGCGCCTCAGGGTGAAACTGCACACCCCAGGCACGCTCTCCCACCCGAAACGCTTGGTTGCTGCACACCTGCGATGACATGAGTGGCACCGAACCTGGCGGCAACTGCTTTGCTTCAAGGTAATGCCATTGCACAGCTTTGAGTGGCACTGCGGTCACCCCGGTCTCAATCAAAACCGAGAGCAGCGGATCACGACGACCGTCGTTAGTGAATTCAAGTTCGTGCAACCCAATCTCGGGCCCCCGCTCAATTCGGTCGACATGGCCGCCGGCGACGGTCGCTAATAGTTGCGATCCGAGACAAATGCCGAGAGTCGGCACTCGTTGCTCGAGTGCGTCGGCGATCAGCTTTCGAACACTCGGCAACCATGGCGCATCATCGTCATCGGTTGGTCCAGGAGAACCACCCAACACCACGAGGGCGTCGAAGCCGTCGAGCGATCGTGGAATGTCGACTACAAGGTGCGGACCAGCTACCGTGACCAGCGCATTGGCGGCTTGAAGCCGTTCCCCCAACAATGCTGGCCCCCCGTCAACTTCATGTTCGATCACCAATACACGCAATGGAAGTTCCTCGGCCATAGAACTAACATAGTGTTCTCGGGCTGCCACCGGAATGTGTCAAATGCATACAGGTTCAAAGACTCACACGAACCGGGGTGCAATATGCACATGCACACTCCGCTGAGGTGCAGGTGCGTGGCTGTTACCGTGCTCGCTTCTGCAGGGTGAACGCTCGCTGTTCAATCGTGAAGCGTCTCGCGTCAGCACCAGATAAGGCAAGCAAGACACCAATGTCGAGTGAGATTCCAAACAGCCCACCAGCATTGTGCAGACCAAGACCGCTGGCATATGCGGCAATGGCAACGAAAATGGTGCTCATGCTGAGCAGCATGACGGCCACACGAGACCAATTTCGCCCCCGCCACACGCTCACCGTCAACAGCAGTGGGACGATCGTGAGCGCCAACAGCAACAACAGCACGAACCCCAACACCACGATGCCACCGGGAGACTGCAGTTCGCTCTCGGTGAGTTCGAGTTCCCCAGTTTCAGCATTCGTGGATCCGATGCCGGTCAGAGTCAGAACGACTGGCGCCGACAACGACGAGAGGGTGGTGATCCACGCCCCTGATCTCAGCAAAATGAGCAGGGCACCGACCGCGGTGCCGAAGGGTCGAACCGGGCGCATCAGCGAGACCGGTTGAGATTTCGACGATGCAGACAGGGACTGCTGAGCATCTGGCCCGGCGAGAGTTGCGCGTTGCTCTGCTTCTGCCGGCGCCGCCTCACTGAGAGTCAACCCCTCAACACCCGTCACCGCGGGGGCCACACCCCGAAGGTCAACGATCGGAAGGTCACCGTCGGTTTCGATGTTGTCACCGCCACCGTTTCTTGAGTGATACCCCGTCGAGAAATCTTTGATCACTTGCGTGTGCACCTCAGGCACCGTGGTTTCGATGCTGTGCACGATGAAGTCTCGTTCGATATCAGTGTCTTGCTCGATTTTGTGTGTGACCTGCAGGGTGAAGAGGCTGAAACCCACCTTCTTGTCATAGGTTCCTGCGGCGACCCAGTCCACCTTGTGCCCGCCGGGTAGCAGCCACCCGTCTGGGGCCTTCCAGAAACGAACGTGATGTCGCTGTGCAGGGTTACCATCGACCTCGCGCTGGTAAGCGAAGTCCTGACGTTTACTAAACACATACAGGTCAGAAACTGGAGCTTCGGCGTAACTCTTTCGAGTGAGCGTGGTTTGGATGATGCGCCAACTCGATTTTGCGGTGATGGGATCTGCTGGTGTCCAGCCCGCTGCCCGCATCGCTGCATGAATCTGCGCTTCTGCACCAAGAAACGCCAGGTTCACAGGGTCGCCCAGAATGCCCTCGCGTGTTCGGGTTCGACCAATGAAGTAGTCAGGAAGGTAAATGCGAGAGAGCCCGGTGTGCAAACGAGGCAAAATGAGGTAGGCCAGCAACAGGTACATCGGAACAAGAAACCAGAGCCGAGACAGGCCAAACTCAAATGTTTCTCTGGTCAGCACCCACAGCAACCAAATAGCAGTCACAGTTCCCACCCAGAAAAATGTGGTGTCGAGTGCGCTCGCAACGCGGCCACGAGAGTTGATACTCAAATCGCTCGTGAGTGTGTCCATCACACGTGGTGGGTTCGCCATGATTCCAGGCTACAGAACTGCTCACTTTTTCTCCCGTTGTGGGCGATTTGTAGTCGACTGTTGGTCTGCTGCTCTTCACACTGAAGTGGTCAGTTTGCGAGCATCTCTCTTTCCTGCAGATCTTTTTGAGGGGATCTCTGGCTCGTAAAATGCATGTTAACTTTTGCCTGAATTCTTGGAATTCATAATGATTTGCAAGAGATTTTTTATAAACTCAACCAACCACTTCGGGTGTTCACGTTGTTCTATTCACTGTCGATGCAGGGCAATTTAGCCCGAATGTGCACACCATCCATTGCCCTTCGGGCCAACGCAGTCCCGACCCCTGAAGAGGAGACTGTGCCATGCAGCATCACACACAAGTGAGAAGCCAGGCTTCACATACCGTTACCCCTGCCGGCCATCCCGCACCACAGGGTCTCTACTCTGCCGACTACGAGCGTGACGCCTGCGGCTTTGCCATGGTAGCCACACTGCGGGGAACCGCAGGCCACGACATTGTTGATCACGCGTTAAATGCCCTTCGCAACCTGGAACATCGGGGTGCAGTCGGTTCAGATGCCGGTACCGGAGATGGCGCAGGCATTCTGACGCAAATGCCCGATGAGTTTTTGCGCGCAGTCACCCCATTCGATCTCCCTCGTTCGGGTTTTTATGCGGCAGGTCTGTTGTTTTTACCTGAAATCTATGCAAAACGAGCTGCTGCAAAGTACCGAGTCGAGGCGCTCGCGCAAGAAGAGGGACTTTCGGTGCTCGGATGGCGAGACGTTCCTGTCAACCCCGAAGTGTTGGGGGACCTGGCGCGCGAAAGCATGCCGGCAATAGAGCAAGTGTTCGTGACGAGTCTTGATGGGACGCTCTCTGGCATCGAACTTGATCGACACACCTTCCGCGTGCGCAAACGCCTTGAACGCGAACTTGACGTGTTTGCCGTGTCGTTGTCTGCCCGAACAATGGTCTACAAGGGCATGGTCACCACCCTGCAACTCGAAGATTTTTATCCCGATCTGTCAGATGAGCGTTTTGCGTCGAAACTCGCGCTCGTACATTCGCGCTACTCTACGAACACGTTCCCATCGTGGCCGCTTGCGCAGCCGCTTCGCCTGATAGCCCACAATGGCGAGATCAACACCGTGACCGGGAACCGAAATTGGATGCGGGCCAGGGAATCCCAACTTCACTCGCCCCTGCTCGGTGACCTCCAGCCGCTGCTCCCGATTTGCACCCCAGGCGCAAGCGACTCAACCAGCTTCGACGAGGTGCTTGAGCTGCTTGTGCTCGGGGGGCGATCACTGCCACACGCCCTGATGATGATGGTGCCCGAAGCCTGGGAGAACCAAGAAGAAATAGACCCAGATCTGCTCGCGTTTTATGAATACCATTCCCTGACCATGGAGCCCTGGGATGGGCCTGCAGCTTTAGCCTTCTCAGATGGAACCGTCGTCGGCGCAACGCTAGACCGCAACGGGCTGCGCCCAGGCAGATTCTTTGTCACTGACGACGGGCTCGTGGTGCTCGGCAGTGAAACCGGCATTCTGCCCATCGACCCGGCCAGGGTGATTCAACGTGGGCGCCTGCAGCCTGGTCGCATGTTGCTCATCGACGTCGAAGCCGGTGAGCTGCTTGATGACCGCGAGGTCAAACGTGAACTCACACACATGCGGCCCTGGTCACAGTGGCTTGACGAGGGACGCATTCGGCTGAGCTCACTGCCAGAGCGTGAACACATTGTGCACCCACCAGCCTCAATCTCCCGCCGTCAACGCACATTCGGCTACACCCAAGAAGAAGTGCGCGTGCTGCTGGCGCCGATGGCACGGACCGGGCAAGAGCCAATTGCTGCTATGGGGAGCGACACCCCAATTGCGGTGCTCTCTAATCGCCCGAGACTGATGTTTGACTACTTTGTGCAACACTTCGCTCAAGTGACCAACCCTCCGCTCGACTCGATACGTGAAGAGGTCGTCACCACGCTGCGCTCAGGGCTTGGGCCGCAGCGAAACCTCTTGTCAGAGGGGCCTGAGCACGCGCAACAGGTCATTCTTGATTTTCCGGTGATCGACAACGACGAACTCTCGAAAATTCAGCACTTCGGTGAAGACGGTTCGGCACAGCGCACAGTCACACTGCGGGGGCTCTATGCGGTTGATGGCGGGCCAGATGCGCTCAAGAAACGCATCGATGAAATGTGCCTCGAAGCCGAGGATGCCATCGCATACGGGGCCGAGTTTCTGATTCTCTCTGACCGAGACTCGACAAAAGATCTCGCACCGATCCCGTCCTTGCTCATGGTTTCGGCAATTCATAACCACCTCATTCGAAACACGACACGCATGAGCGTCGCGTTGATTGTGGAGGCCGGGGATGTTCGAGAGGTCCATCACGTGGCCACGCTCATGGGCTACGGCGCCTCGGCGGTGAACCCCTACCTGGCCATGGAAACGGTTGAATCACTCGTTCGCAGTGGCGTGCTGGAAGGGATCGACGAAAAGTCCGCGGTCAAAAACCTCATCAAGGCGCTGGGCAAGGGATTGCTCAAAATCATGTCAAAAATGGGGGTGTCTGCGCTGCAGTCGTATGCAGGCGCGCAAGCATTCGAGGCAATCGGTCTCAATCAAGAAGTCATCGACCGCTACTTCACCGGCACCCCAAGCAGACTTGGCGGCATCGGCATCGACGTCATCGCCAAAGAAAACCTGATGCGCCACTCATCGGCCTACCCCGAAGACAAGGCCGCTCTCGCCCACCAGGTGCTGCCCACTGGCGGAGAATATCAGTGGCGCCGAGATGGTTCCCCCCACCTGTTCAACCCAGAGACCATTTTTAAGTTGCAGCACGCGACCAGGTCGGGCAAGTTCGAGATTTTCCGCGAGTACACCGCACTCGTCGACAATCAAGCCGAACAACTCATGACGCTCAGAGGCATGCTGAGCTTCAACTCCGGTCGGGAGCCCATTCCCGTCGAAGATGTCGAACCGGTCAGTGCAATCGTGAAGCGGTTCTCCACCGGAGCAATGAGTTACGGTTCGATCTCGAAAGAGGCACACGAAACCCTGGCCATCGCTATGAACCGCCTCGGGGCAAAATCGAACACCGGAGAGGGCGGCGAAGACCTTGAGCGGCTGCTTGACCCCGAGCGTCGCAGCGCAATCAAACAAGTTGCGTCGGGTCGTTTTGGCGTGACGAGCATGTACCTCACTCACGCCGACGACATTCAGATCAAACTTGCACAGGGCGCAAAACCAGGCGAAGGCGGTCAGTTGCCGCCCGAAAAGGTCTATCCGTGGATCGCCAAAACCCGTCACGCCACACCAGGCGTCGGCCTCATTTCTCCGCCGCCTCACCACGACATCTATTCCATCGAAGACTTGAAACAGCTCATCTTCGACCTGAAACGGGCGAACCCGGGCGCTCGCATTCACACCAAACTCGTGAGCCAGAGCGGCATTGGTGCAGTCGCGGCTGGAGTCGCGAAAGCGCTCTCAGACGTGATCCTGGTCTCCGGGCACGATGGCGGCACCGGCGCGAGCCCCATGAACTCGCTCAAACATGCGGGCACCCCGTGGGAGCTTGGGCTTGCCGAAGCACAACACACACTCCGACTCAACAACATGCGTGATCGGGTGGTGCTGCAAGTCGATGGGCAGCTGAAGACCGGTCGAGATGTGGTCATTGCGGCCCTGCTGGGTGCAGAGGAATTTGGCTTCGCCACCGCCCCGCTCGTGGTTGAGGGCTGCATCATGATGCGCGTGTGCCACCTCGACACCTGCCCGGTGGGTGTGGCGACCCAAAACCCCCATCTGCGCGAACGCTTCAGCGGCCAGGCAGATCACGTCGTCAACTTCTTCGAGTTCATTGCGCAGGAGGTGCGCATGCACCTGGCACAGCTTGGGTTCCGATCGCTCGAAGAAGCAGTCGGCCACGCTGAGGTGCTCGACGTCAATAGAGCCCTTGCACACTGGAAGGCCTCGGGGCTTGATCTGAGCCCCATCCTGCATGATCCTCGTGAAATTGCTGGGCCACTTCGGCGCGAACGCGAACAGGACCACGAACTTGAGCACCACTTTGATGTGAAACTGCTCGGGTTGCTCGATGAAGCACATGAACGCGGCGAGCGCATTCACCTTGACCTGCCGATTCACAACACCGATCGTGCGGTTGGCACCATGTTGGGCCATCACGTCACGAAGCGACACGGTGCTGAGGGGTTGCCCGACGCCTCTATCCACGTGAAACTCATGGGCACAGCAGGGCAGTCACTTGGGGCGTTCATGCCGCGCGGCATCACACTAGAGCTCGTCGGCGACGCCAACGATTATGTGGCGAAAGGACTTTCGGGTGGCGAGGTGATTCTCTCCCCTGCAGCTCACCCACACTTTGTGGCCCACGAAAACGTCATCGCTGGCAACGTGATTGGCTACGGAGCAACCAGCGGATCAGTGTTCATTAGTGGCGTGGTTGGTGAGCGGTTCATGGTTCGGAACTCTGGCGCAACAGCCGTGGTTGAAGGGGTGGGGGATCACGCGCTTGAGTACATGACCGGAGGCACGGTGTGCATCATTGGAGAAACCGGCCGCAATTTTGGGGCAGGGTTCTCTGGCGGTGTCGCGTATGTCTACAAACTCGACACGAAGCGGGTGAACGCCCAGGCTTTAGCAGCTGGCGAGCTGCTACTCACCGAACTCACTGACGAAGACGCTCAGGTCGTGTTGGGGCTGCTGCAACAACACGCAGAAAAAACCCGTTCGGTTCGCGCGACAGAGCTCGTCAAACACTTTGCTCAGGCACGTCACGAGTTTGTGAAGGTGCTCCCCCGCGATTTCGCAATCGTCACTCGCATTCGCGCCGAGGCAGCTGAGCAGGGGTTAGACCCTGACGCTGATGAGGTGTGGCAACACATATTGGAGGCAACCCATGGCTGACCCCAAAGGTTTTTTGAAGCACACCGAACGTGAACTGCCGGCTCGCAGACCTGTGCCGGTTCGCATTCTCGACTGGAAAGAGGTCTACG
Source organism: uncultured Leucobacter sp. (assembly GCA_964433255.1). GTDB lineage: Bacteria > Actinomycetota > Actinomycetes > Actinomycetales > Microbacteriaceae > Leucobacter. The sequence goes on along the minus strand of CAYSQG010000009.1, from coordinate 3,399 downwards.
AGAGACAACAAGACCCGGCTCTTCGCAGGCAAGCCAGTCGCTGCATGGACTGCGGTGTGCCGTTTTGCCATCAGGGGTGCCCACTCGGCAACCTGATTCCCGAATGGAACGACCTCGTCTTTCGCACCGATGACCGTGGTGCCAGTGAGCGGTTGCACGCGACCAACAACTTTCCAGAATTCACCGGCCGCCTCTGCCCAGCGCCGTGCGAATCTGCCTGCGTGCTGGCTATCTCGCAACCAGCAGTGACCATCAAGCAGATTGAAGTCTCAATCATCGACAACGCGTTCGAGGCCGGCTGGGTGCAGCCGGTGCCCCCCGAACGCCTCACTGGCAAAACCGTTGCGATTGTTGGGTCTGGACCCGCGGGGTTGGCTGCGGCGCAGCAATTGACACGGGCTGGCCACACCGTTGCAGTCTATGAGCGTGATGAACGCATCGGAGGGTTATTACGCTACGGCATCCCTGACTTCAAAATGGAAAAGCATCACATCGATCGACGAATCGAGCAAATGCAAGCCGAGGGCACCCGTTTTCGTCCCGGTGTTGAAGTAGGCACCGACATCAGCTGGACAGAACTCCGTCGTCGATACGATGCGGTCATCGTGGCAACAGGTGCCACCATTGCACGGGACCTTGCGGTGCCAGGCAGAGACGCAAGTGGCGTGCATTTCGCGATGGACTATCTCGTTCCAGCAAACCGTGAAGTTGCCGGGGATGGCGTGTCCCCCATCAACGTGCAAGGCAAACACGTCGTCATCCTTGGCGGCGGAGACACCGGCGCAGACTGCGTTGGCACCGCGCATCGGCAGGGAGCAGCCTCGGTCACCAGTCTGGCGATTGGCACACAGCCACCGACCGAACGCCCGGCAAGCGCGCCCTGGCCAACTTCACCGGTGTTGTTTGAACTGTCGAGTGCACACGAAGAGGGTGGCACGAGACTGTACCTCGCATCCACGGTTGAATTTGTGAAAAACGACGCGGGTGCTGTCACCGCGGTTCGGTTTGCAGAGACGGGATTTGTCGACGGCAAACGTGTGCCCATTGCTGGTACCGAACAAGATATTCCAGCAGACGTGGTGTTGCTTGCGCTTGGGTTTACCGGGCCCGAAGAGAACGGGGTGGTCAATGAACTTGGTGTTGACCTTGACCACAACTCTCGGTTCGCACGGGACAGCCATTATGCCACCGATGTACCTGGAGTATTCGTGGCTGGTGATGCTGGTCGCGGGCAGTCGCTGATTGTGTGGGCGATAGCGGAGGGCCGGGCCGTGGCGGCCTCGGTGGATTCGTACCTTGGTGGTCACTCACAGCTTCCGGCACCGGTGAAACCTACCGACGTTGGGTTTCAAATGTCGAGAGCATAAGTACCTCACTCTGGTGTCGAACGTACACCGATCGCCTGCCCGAACAAACAGGCCTGTTCCCTTTCTGTGCAATCACAGATTAAGGACTAGCAACACGCACCTTGCTCACTGGAGCAACAGTTTGATTTAGTTGTGTCGGCAACCGGCACGAGACACTCAGAAATGCAGCTGGGATCAATCACCTCACCCGGTTTGACCTGAACGTTCAGTGTGATCGAGTCTGGGCTCTCTGAAATCTGCATGCTCTCGACTTTCTGATATTCATCAGATGAGCAGGCACATTCGCCCTGTGCACAGCCCTGAAGTGTTTCTAAAATCTCTGCCCGATGTGAAACGTCTTCGAGATTGACCACCAGCGATGTGCCGGTTTGCTTGGATTGGATTTTCATCGCAACTCCTATATCGAAATTTATCTATATGTTATCAGTACTCAGCTATTCGAAGTAGCCTGATCTTGAGATCATGAGGGAGCTCTTCACGGCGAAAGCGAGAATGCAATGCAGACTGTTCGAGGGGCCACTGTGCTCATCACCGGGGCAGCTTCAGGCATGGGCCTGTTGTATGCGAAACGGGCCGCAGCAGAGGGCGCTCGAGCCGTGGTGCTTTGGGACCGTGACGAACAGGGTCTTCTTGCTGCGAGGGAGTCGCTTGAGCCCCTCACAGAGGTCTTTACGCACACAGTCGACCTGCTCGATCTTGATTCGATTCGCGCAGCAGCCTCAAGCACCAAAACGCAGATCGGCTCGCCCGATGTGCTGATCAACAATGCGGGTATCGTTTCTGGCAACGACTATTTTTGGCTGACCGACTCGCTGATCGACAACGAGACCACGCTTCGAGTGAACACCCTGGCGCACATGCATGTGACGCGCGAGTTCCTGCCCAACATGATTGCTGATTCGACGAGACCGAAGCGCATTTTGAACGTCGCCTCGGCTGCAGCCACGGTGTCAAACCCACGCATGAGCGTCTATGCGGCCTCGAAGTGGGCCATGTACGGTTGGAGCGACTCGCTGCGCCTCGAACTGCAGCAGGCCGGGCATCAGCACGTGCGCGTCACCACGTTTTGCCCGTCATATGTCAGTACGGGCATGTTTGCTGGTGCCCGAGGCATGTTTCTCACTCCGGTCATTTCACCAACCCAGGCAATCAACGCAGCCTGGCGGGCGATGCTCGCGGGCAAACCAGTACAACTGACCCCCTGGGCAGTGAACGTGGCCAAGGTATTGAAAGGCATCTTGCCCATTCGGGTCTGGGATCGCGTGGCGACCTGGATGCGCATCTACAGCAGCATGGAAAGGTTCACGGGGCGAAATAGCAGAGGAGTAAACTAGAAACTGCGGGGCCTGAAGGTCAGGCCATTCGTGTAAAGATTGAGGAAAATCATGACGTTCGGTCAGGCAGTGAAAAGCGGGTTCGCTCATTATGCTTCTTGGAAGGGCAGGGCTTCTCGCTCGGAATATTGGTGGTGGGCTCTCTTCACGTTTCTCGTCACGCTGCCCTTCAATATTCTGTATATCGTTTCGATCCAGGGCGCGCTCCTGTCAGATTCTGTGAACGTTTCTGCGTTTTTTAACTGGGCCTATTTCTTGCTGCTGATTGTTGGGTTGGCTCTGTTTTTGCCATGGCTTTCGATGCTCATTCGTCGACTGCACGACTCTGATCGTTCAGGTGCATGGTTCTGGATTCAGCTTGTGCCCACCGTTGGCTCAATCATCTTGCTTGTGTTCACTCTGTTACCGTCGACACCGGGGCCAAACCGCTACGACAACTAAGGTGTTTCACCACCGATAGCCGTCGCAAAAAGTACGATATCAATCTGGGTGACATCAACAATGAGGTTCTGCTTTACGGGCAGAACCTCATTTGGTGTCAGCACCCGCGGGTACAGTTTTGGGGTGTATGCCAAAAAAGGCGTGATCCCGCTCGAGTATTGGGTACTCACCCATCTTTACGTGGTACGCCCCCCGGGACTCGAACCCGGAACCCGCTGATTAAGAGTCAGCTGCTCTGCCAATTGAGCTAGAGGCGC
>CAYSQG010000008.1:20717-42221 GCA_964433255.1 uncultured Leucobacter sp. | reverse complement strand
GAACGACTGGCTGCCCTTGAGGCTCAGGCTGCAAGCAGCCAAGCAGAAGCCGAGGCTGCGACCGAGCAAGCCGCGGCACTTGTGTCGCAACTGTATCGGTCTGGCGGCGTCGACCGCAGTCTCTCGCTGTTCCTTGAGAGCGATGGAAGCACCGCCGACGCCCTGCTCGACAACCTTGCCAGCATCGAGAAAGCCACAGAGCGAAACACCCAGGTTTCAGAAGAAGCCGAGCAGGCCATGAACTCTGCCAAATCTCTCAGTGAGCAGACAGCGAGCGCACGAGCAGAGCGAGATCGCTTGCGCGCGGAAGCAGAGGTCAATCGCATCGCAGCGGCAGAAGCGGCTGACGCAGCTCGCAGCGAACTCATCCAGCAAGAAGCCAATCAAGAAACGCTCCAGGCACAACTTGCAGCTCTCAAAGACACCACGAGTGCCACGGTTGCTGGCTTCGAGGAACGCTTGGCGCTTGAACGCGCTGAACGCGAACGTCAGGAGCGTGAGGCTGCTGAGGCCGCACGTCGAGCCGCTGAGGCTGCTGCAGCCGCTGCAGCGGCTGGTGGCGGCGGTGGTTCGGCTGCGAGCGGCGGCGGCGGGGGTGGGGGCGGGTCCTGGGTGCGCCCACTGTCGTGCTGTTACTGGGTGAGCGCGGAACTCTGGGGATACTACGGGCATGAAGGCATCGACTTAGCGGCACCCGGATGGACCCCAATCTATGCCGCTTCGAGTGGCACCGTGAGCTATTCGGGTTGGTTTGGTGGATACGGTAACGCGGTGTTCATTAACCACGGCGGTGGCGTGCAAACCCGCTACGCTCATATGATCACCAGCCCAGTCGTAGGCTACGGCCAATGGGTCAACGCGGGTCAGTTGATCGGCTATGTTGGCAGCACTGGCTTTTCAACCGGCAATCATTTGCATTTTGAGACTCGCGTGAATGGGTCAGTGCGAAACCCTCGTGATTTCTTGAGCTTCTAACAGAAACTGCTGCTAGACCGCTTGGGGGAACGCCTCTGCGCCTGCCGACTCTGCAAGGTGCTGCAGGTGTTCCGGGATCTCACGGCCTTTTTTGGCCATGGTCTGCGCCCAGAGGCGACCAGCCCGGTAGGAGGAGCGAACCAGGGGACCAGCGAGCACACCCTCAAACCCGAGCTGCTCAGCTTCTTCTTTGAGCTCCACAAACTCGTCTGGGTGCACCCAGCGGTCGATGGGGTGGTGGTGTTTTGATGGGCGAAGGTACTGTGTCAGTGTCAAAATGTCACAGTTTGCATCGCGCAAGTCGCGCATGGCGCTCGAAATTTCTTCGCGTGTTTCTCCCATGCCAAGAATGAGGTTCGATTTGGTAATCATTCCTGCGTCACTTGCCTGCTTCAGCACACCGAGAGAGCGGTCGTAGCGAAACGCCGGACGAATGCGTTTGAAGATGCGTGGAACTGTTTCGAGGTTGTGCGCGAACACTTGGGGTTGTGCGTCAAATACCAGCTGGAGGTGTTCAGGGCGCCCGCCAAGATCGTCTGCCAACACTTCGACGCCTGATCCGGGGTTCAAGGCGTGAATTTGACGAATCGTTTCTGCATAGAGCCAGGCTCCGGTGTCTGGCAGGTCGTCGCGGGTCACACCGGTGATAGTGGCATAGCGAAGCCCCATGGTTTGCACAGATTCAGCTACTCTTCGCGGTTCGTCGAGGTCGAGAGGGAGCGGCTTTCCAGAGGTAATCAGGCAGAAGTCACAGCGTCGGGTGCAGATCGAACCACCGATGAGGAACGTTGCTTCACGGTCTTCCCAGCACTCGTAAATGTTGGGGCACCCCGCCTGCTGGCACACGGTGTGCAGGCCTTCAGACTTGACGAGATTTCGAACGTCTGTATATTCGGGGCCCATCTTGGCCCGAGTTTTGATCCATTCGGGTTTTCGCTCTATGGGTGTTTCGGCGTTGCGTTGCTCAATGCGCAGGAGTTTTCTCTCGCCCGGCTCAGGGGAAGCGGTTGCCTGTGTCGACGCCGCTTCTGCGGCCTCCGGGGTCATTCCGGTTGCAGGCAGAATTTTGATAGTCATTCAGCGACCTCCTCTAACAGGGTGCGAAACCGTTCTTTGACACTTGGCAAAACGTCTTGCGGGGTAATGGTGCGACCTGCAAGAGCACTTAGAGTGGTGACCCCAGCGTCGGTAATGCCGCAGGGCACAAAACTGGTGAACGGAGCAACATCATTGTTACAGTTCAGGGCGATGCCGTGGGTAACGAGGCCCTGTCGTGCGCGTAGGCCAATCTGAGCAAATTTGGAAGGGGTCAAGCCGCCTGTGTCAGCCCAGAGGCCGGTCCTGCCCTCAACACGAAAACCGGTGACCCCAAAATCAGCGGCGACAGCAATCAGAGTGGACTCTAAATCTCTCACAAAATCAACCACGCCGAGTCGGTTGCGCAGCCGCACAATCGGATAGACCACCAGTTGCCCCGGGCCGTGCCAAGTAACCTTGCCGCCTCGGTCAACGGGAACAACGGGAGTGCCATCTGTTGGGTATTCGGCAGGATCAGATCGGCGGCCAGCGGTATAGACGGGCTCATGTTCAAGCATGAACACGGTGCCATTATCGATGTGTGATTCGAGCCGGGTTGCTGCTTGCTGTTGCAAACGCAAGCCTTCTTCGTAAGGGGTGAGACCCGAGAGCAGCTCCGCAAAGGCGACAGACATATAGCCCAGGGTACACCCCGCGGCTCACACAGAACGAAATACGGCTACGACTTTGCCGAGTATTTCAGCGTGGTCACCCATGATTGGCTCGAACGCACTATTGCGGGGCAAGAGCCAGGTGTGGCCGTCTCTGCGCCGAAAGACTTTGACAGTGGCTTCGCCGTCGAGCATTGCGGCTACGATGTCGCCGTTTTCGGCGTCTCGTTGTTGTCGAACCACGACGAAGTCACCGTCACAGATTGCCGCATCGATCATTGAATCGCCATACACTTTGAGCATGAATAACTGACCGTCGCCAACAAGTTGACGAGGCAGCGGAATGAGTTCTTCGACTTGTTGTTCCGCGGTGATCGGCACACCAGCTGCGATGCGACCGACCAAAGGCACATAGGCCGTCTCTTCCGGTTGAATCTGAGGTGAGTCTGCAACCGCCTGTTGGGTGCTCGCAAGTTCAGTGAGAATTTCTAGAGCCCTGGGCCGATTCGGGTCACGGCGCAGGTAGCCTGCAAGCTCTAGCCGGCTCAACTGATGAGTGACACTCGACAGAGATGATAGCCCCACAGCGTCACCAATTTCACGCATGCTGGGGGGATACCCTCGCGATTCAACAGATCTTGAAATGAATTCAAGGATCGCCTGCTGTTTCTCTGTGAGGGGTTTCGGTGGGCGTCCAGACGTACTTTCGGTCATGGCGCAGTCTCTTTCGTTTGGCGGGAAAGTCGAATGTCAGTGGTTCGGGATTGACTTCTTCTTATATCGAACTGTAGTGCTGTTGTTCGAAGAGGGTCAAAGATTTGTTCGAGTGTCGCGCATATTTTTTCGGCTCTTTGTTCGAATAAAGCATTGCAAAAGATTATATTCGAATGTATATTCGAAACAAGTGTTCTAATTCATTCACGAATCCAACACCTCACACGAACGGAGTAGCCATGAGTGCAACAGTTACCCCCTTACGCATCACCGGTGTCGATGGGGCTCACAGTGCGTCCCGACATGCTCCTCCTCGGTTGCGCCTCACCCGACGGGGCCGAGTGGTCTTCGGTACTCTTGCGACACTCGTGCTCTTGGTTGGTCTGGCTTTCGTTGCAGTGTTTAGTAGCGCTGAAGCTGTGGCTACCGCCGAGAGCGGTGACGTCGAATTTGGCTACGTCGTAGTGCAGCCAGGCGCCTCACTCTGGCAGGTTGCGAGTGACATTGATCCGTCTGTTGATCCAAGAGATCTGGTTGCTGAAATCGTGCAGCTCAATCAGCTGACTGAATCCTCTGTGCATGCTGGCCAGCCAATCGCAGTTCCACTTCGGTACAAAGATGCCTCGGGTGTGTTGACCGCTTCTGAACTTGGGTTGTAAGCACTGGCACCTGGCCAGCATGCACCGGCCTAGAATTGTGAAGTGACCAACCTGAGCGATCTGCCCCTTCGCGACAATCTTGTCGGCAAAACCCCCTACGGTGCCCCACAAGATTCAGTGCCAATCAGTCTCAACGTCAACGAAAACACGCACCCGATACCAGAAGAAGTCATCTCTGACATCGTTGCATCACTCGCTGAGGCGGCCAGGGGGGTCAACCGTTACCCTGATCGAGAATTCACCGCACTACGTGCCGCATTGGCGAAATATCTTGGGCACGGCCTCGATGTCAGTCAACTCTGGGCCGCAAACGGATCCAACGAGGTGCTCCAACAAATTCTGCAAGCATTTGGGGGCCCTGGTCGTTCGGTGTTGAGCTTCACGCCAACCTACTCTATGTACCCCTTGCTTGCAGATGGAACAGACACCACCTGGATTGGGGTCGAGCGCCCCGAAGATTTCGTCTTGCACCCCGACTTTGTGATCAACGCACTTCAACAGCACAAGCCGAACATTGCGATTTTGTGTGGCCCAAACAACCCAACAGGCACGCCGCTTGATCTCGAGGTGGTCGAGTCGGCTTACAAGGCATTCGACGGAATTTTGGTGGTCGATGAGGCCTACCAGGAATTCGAACGTGAGCGGCCCAGCGCTATCACCTTGTTACCAGGTCGTCCGCGTTTGCTGGTCTCGCGCACCATGAGTAAGGCCTTCTCTTTTGCAGGCGTTCGTTTGGGCTATCTTGCAGCAGATGCTGCAGTCATTGATGCGCTGCGGTTGGTTCGCCTGCCCTACCACCTCTCGGCGCTCACTCAAGCGGCAGCTGAAGCTGCACTGCGTCATTCAACCGAAATGCTTGCAACGGTCGCCGACATTCGAGACCAACGTGAGCGGTTAGCATCATCTTTACGTGAACTTGGCTATCAGGTGCACCAGTCGGGCGCGAATTTTTTGTTGGTTGGAGGTTTCACAGACCCACACGCTACGTTTGAAGCGCTGCGTACAAAGGGCATACTTATTCGCAACGTCAATATTCCAGGGCACCTGAGATTGACAGTCGGAACTGCAGCAGAGACTGAAACGCTGATTGAGGCGATCAATCGCCTCGGCCCCGGGGGAGCAGGTAGCTAGCGAGACCCGGCACTGTGTGACCTTGGTTGCAAGAAAGATAGGATTGTTGGCATGACGCATGAGCCCCGCACTGCGAAACTCGAACGTTCCACGAGCGAATCGCAAATTCACCTGAGTGTGAATCTCGATGGCTCAGGTGTCGCTGACGTGAGCACTGGGGTGCCCTTCTTTGACCACATGCTGACTGCCTTCGCGCGCCACTCGTTGACCGACCTGAACATTCGAGCAACCGGAGACATCGACGTTGACGTGCACCATACCGTTGAAGATACTGGCATCCTGCTCGGGCAAGGTCTGTTGCAGGCACTCGGCGACAAATCTGGAATCACACGGTACGGCGATGCTTTGGTGCCTCTCGACGAAGCCCTCGCTCAGGCATCGGTTGACATTTCGGGTCGACCCTACCTGGTGCACAGTGGCGAGCCAGCAGGTTTTGAATTTCACCTGATCGGCGGGCACTTCACCGGCAGCATGGTGCGCCACTTTTTTGAGGCGCTGACGTTGAATGCTCGCCTGACGGTGCACTTGCGACTCATCGACGGGCGTGACCCGCACCATATAGCTGAGGCTGAGTTCAAGGCGTTTGCGCGAGCTTTTCGTCAGGCGAAGACACTCGATCCACTGGTGCTGGGTGTGCCCAGCACGAAAGGTTCTCTGTGAGTCAGCCCCCTCATCGGGGGCCATCATCCTCCGGTCGCAAACATGTGGTCGTGCTTGACTACGGTTCAGGCAACGTGCACTCTGCAGTGAAAGCGGTCGAGGCGGCAGGTGCAGAGGTAACGCTCAGTCGCGATCCGTCACTGGTCATGGCCGCTGATGGTTTGCTGGTGCCCGGTGTTGGCGCATTCGCGGCGGTCATGGACCAGTTGAAAGCAGTCAGGGGTGACGAGCTGATAGACCGCAGGCTTGCAGGTGGACTTCCGGTGTTAGGCATTTGTGTCGGCGAACAGATCATGTTCACTCGGGGTGTTGAACACGGCATCGAGAGTGAAGGGTTGGGGCAGTGGCCAGGGACTGTGCGAAAACTCCACGCCACCCGTCTGCCGCACATGGGCTGGAACACAGTAGAGGTCGCAGAAGCGTCAACGCTGTTCCAAGGCATCCAGCACGAGCGTTTCTATTTCGTGCACAGCTACGCTGCAACCGAGTGGACCCTTGAAGGGCGCACCGAGGCAACGCGACCCAAAGTATCTTGGTCGCATCACGGCGAGCGTTTCATTGCTGCCGTTGAGAACGGTCCGTTGAGCGCCACACAATTTCACCCAGAGAAATCCGGCGAAGCTGGCATTCGACTGTTGCGCAACTGGGTAGACTCCCTGCCTTCCAGGCCATCCGCGTAAAATCTCACACAGCATTTCCCTGCAACGCCCAAGACACAACAAGAAAGACCACACCACACCTGATGAACGAATTGCACCAGCAGCCCAGGCTGGAACTATTGCCTGCCGTCGACGTCGCAGACGGGAAAGCCGTGAGGCTGACCCAGGGTGAGGCTGGCACCGAGCAGAGTTATGGCAGCCCGGTTGATGCTGCTCTCGACTGGATTGATCAGGGGGCCGAGTGGATTCACCTGGTAGATCTTGACGCTGCGTTTGGGCGAGGCAACAACGCTGCGCTGTTGCGAAAAGTCATCAAGCACTCAAAGCGGGTCAAAATTGAACTCTCGGGGGGCATTCGAGATGATGCAAGCCTGGAAGCGGCGTTGGAACTTGGTGCGAAACGAGTGAATCTGGGCACCGCAGCTCTCGAAAACCCTGAGTGGACCCGAGCGGTCATAGCTCGATATGGCGAAAAAATTGCGGTTGGCCTCGATGTGCGTGGTGACACACTCGCCGCAAGAGGGTGGACCAAAGACGGTGGCAACATATGGCAAGTGCTCGAACGGCTCGAAGAGGCTGGGTGCGCACGCTATGTAGTCACCGATGTGACGAAAGACGGCACACTTCAAGGCCCGAACCTTGACCTGCTTCGAAAGGTGTGTCAGCACACCGATCGCCCGGTAGTCGCCTCGGGTGGCATTTCAAGCCTTGACGACATTGCCGCACTTCGAAGTCTGGTGGCGCTCGGCGTAGAGGGCGCAATCGTTGGCAAGGCTCTCTATGCGGGCGCATTCACACTGCCAGCTGCACTCGACGTTGCTGGTGGGTAGCAAAACCACTTCACATGGCGATTGAGAAACTGCCCTCCACCGGCGACATGCCGCGTTCCACTGGGGTGCCGGCAAGTCTCACTCCGGGCGAAACAGCTGACTCGGCCGGGTACCCTTGGGCTGGTCGAACATTTGAGCATCATGTCACGACATTTGCTGACGATGACGGTTCTCTGTCACAAGAATGGGCTGAGGCGGTTTACGCACTCAGAACCTGCGCCGCTCAACTTCGCACACACCCAATCGACTCAGAAGCTCGAACAGCCGCACTGCACTCAGTTGTCGACGCTCACGCTGTCGCGCTCCTGACGTTGTCGCGGCAGCGGTTACTCGTGCCACTTGTGACCGAGGCAGGTGATGTTGGTGTCACCCCTGAGGGTCGAACCGTCGAAAAAACACAAGAGCTCTCGATAGTCACGATCGCTGCCCCAGATGGTCGAACGGCCATGCCGGTATTTAGTTCGGTCGAGACCATGAAGCAGTGGAACCGCGGGGCAAGACCAATTCCGATGCCAGCACCGCAAATTGCGCTCGCCGCCGCGCAAGAGGCAACCGACCTCATCATTATCGATGCAGGTTCGGAAGACCTGGAGTTTGGCGTCAGGCGCACCGAACTTGAGGCTGTGGCGTTGGCATCTCGAACAGTTCCGAGTTGGGCAGACCCCGAAGTGGTTGCAGCATTTGAAGAATCTGTGACCCCGGAACCGAATGTGAGTGGGGTGCGGCTGTCGCCTGGGGACCCAGATTCACGACTTGTCGCACCAGAAACCGAGGTGCTGCTCAGTTTGCACCCCGGGCTCACTCAATCACAGGTACAGCAGTTGCTCACCGCACTGCAACGGCGCTGGGCGGCTGATGAACGAATTGCAACCCGGGTCGATTCATTGAAATTAACCCTGCGTTAAAACGTCTGGCAACTTGCGTCCGAGGGCTTAGAGCCAATTGAGGAGCGCCATGTAGCATCCCGTGCCGACGAAAATGCTCAGCACGGCCCTGCGCCCTCCAAAGAGGTGCACCGCTATCGTCACAGCGGTCGCCGCTGCCACCATCCACGCCTTATCTGGACGTGCGGCTATCTCCCCTGCCAACATGATGACAGCGAGAATTACCAGCAACCCGGCAGGCATCCATTGCCCCAGTTTTTTGACGAAGGTGGACTTTCTCAAGGGTTTCAAAATCGCAAACGGCAGGGCTCGCAACAGCAGGGTGATGATCCCTGCGATCGCAACGGCCCCGATCACATAGCCAAGTTCAGGCATGTTCGCGTTCACTCTCTTCGGTGGGCTGTGACCGCCACCACACATATCGAAGCACCAGCAGCAGAGTGAAGCAGAGCAACGCTGCTAAGACGGGTGATGCCGGAAACGCGATCATGGCGAACGCTACCGATATTCCTGCCAGCACCACGGCGGGGATTTCCCGCTTTGAGCGGGTGGCATCAAGGGCCATCACTACAAACAGGGCGACGAGCGCGAATTCAAACCCCTCAACAGGTTCGGCGAGTAACGATCCGATTGTGACACCCACCACCGACCCTGACACCCAGTAGGCCTGCATCAGCAATTGACCGGTAACCATTCTCGTTCCGGTGAGTTTTTCGGGTGGCATGAGCACATAGGTGGCATATGCTTCATCGATCATTGCATACACCGAATATGCGCGTCCGGGCCAACTTTTGACCACCTGAATGGGAAAGGAGAGCGGGTAGAACACGTGGCGAAAGTTCACCGCAAATACTGTCACCGCAATTGTGAGCAGAGGTGTGGCGGCGGCGATCATGCTGACCAGCAGCAGTTCCACGGATCCGGCGAAGACCGCAACTGAGAGCGCGGGTGCGAGCCACCAGGAAAGGCCGGCTTGACTGACCAACATGCCGAGGGCAAGGCCGAGGGGAAAAATGCCAAGACCAACCCCAAGTGAATCAACCGCACCAGCCCGCAGCTGTGCCGAGCGCCCTTGGCGTGAGTTCATGAAGTGTTGCTCCAACGTGGATCGGATCACCAGGGGTGTGCCAAATGTCTGGCCTAATCGTGCGTTTAAATCACCGAACCGGTGTATTTTTCGCCCGGTCCCTGCCCCGGGGCATCGGGAATGAGTGAGGCCTCTCGAAAGGCGAGTTGAACCGATCGCAGTCCATCTCGCAGCGGCCTGGCGTGGGAATCACTGATTTCTGGTGCGCCGGCGGTGATGAGGCCGGCCAGTGCGTTGATGAGCTTCCGCGCTTCATCGAGGTCAATCTCACTCTCTGGGTCATCGGAAAGGCCGCACTTAATCGCTGCAGCACTCAAAAGATTGACAGCTGCTGCGGTGATGATTTCGACGGCTGGCACGTCTGCGATGTCGCGTGCTGCCTGCTGTGGGTGAATTTCGGCGTGCTCGCTCATGTTTTCCAATCATCCTTTTTCTGCTACACTCTGATGGTTCACGGCTTTCTGCCGAGAACTTGCAAGTGGAGATTCTCCCACCCGATACCGATTACAGGTTACCGGGTAGTTGACACCCCGTTGAAATTGCCTCACGCAAGTTCAACAGCTCAAGGGTGTGGGCGCTTTCGTGCTCCCAGTCTCGGCTTGCAAGCGCCTCTTCGGCGCCCGCAACGAGATCAAAGGAGCCGGCGATCAGCGATCCCCGTACGAATGAGCGAATCCGTGTGCCCGAGGTTCGCCTTGTAGGCCCGAGCGGCGAACAGGTCGGCGTGGTGTCGATCGATGTCGCCCTTCGCCTTGCCTCTGAGGCTGACCTTGACCTGGTCGAGGTTGCCCCAGACGCCAAGCCACCCGTGGCAAAAATTATGGACTTTGGCAAGTTCAAGTACGAGGCTGCGCAGAAGGCCAAAGATGCTCGCCGCAACCAGGCGAACACGGTGCTGAAAGAGGTTCGCTTTCGTCTCAAGATCGACACGCACGATTACGACACGAAGGTGAATCGAGCCATTGGCTTCTTGAAGCAGGGCGACAAGGTGAAGTCCATGATTCTCTTTCGTGGCCGCGAGCAGTCACGTCCCGAACAGGGTGTGCGGTTGTTGCAGAAGTTCGCTGAAGACATTGCAGAGTTCGGGTCAGTCGAAAGCTCTCCCCGCATTGACGGTCGCAACATGGTCATGGTCATAGCGCCGCTCAAGAACAAAGCCGAGGCGAAAGCCGAGCAAAATGCTCGTCGTGCTGTAGAAAAAGCTTCACGCAAAACCGAAAAGCCAAGCGAGAAAGCCGCCGAAGCTCACACCGAATAGACCTGCGGTCCCCAGGGATCGTTTATGACGTTGTCGCTGTGGCGACGCGCACCACAACAAGGAGAAAAGATGCCAAAGCAGAAAACCCACTCGGGTGCGAAGAAGCGGTTCAAGGTAACCGGCAGCGGCAAGCTGATGAAGCAGCAGGCTGGTATGCGCCACAATCTCGAGGTCAAGGCCTCGAAGCGCAAGCGCCGCCTGAACGCCGAACAGGTGCTCTCAGCCGGTGACGTTAAGCAGGCGAAGAAACTGCTGGTGCGCTAAGCGCCTCCCGATTTAGAAGCAAGGAAGAACTGAAATGGCAAGAGTAAAGCGGGCGGTTAACGCCCACAAGAAGCGTCGCGTAATTCTCGAACGTGCCGAGGGCTACCGCGGTCAGCGTTCACGTCTGTACCGCAAGGCAAAAGAGCAGGTCACCCACTCGCTCGTTTACGCATACAACGACCGTCGCAAGAAAAAGGGTGATTTCCGTCGCCTCTGGATCCAGCGCATCAACGCAGCAGCGCGCGCAAACGGCATCACCTACAACCGTTTCATTCAGGGCTTGAGCTTGGCTGGGGTTGAAGTTGATCGCCGCATGCTCGCAGAGTTGGCAGTGAACGAGCCAAAGTCATTTGCTGCTCTGGTTGAGGTTGCTAAGAAAGCTTTGCCGGCAGATGTGAACGCTCCGGCCGCAGCCTAGTTGAATATTCACGGATCAACCCCGCCCCTGTGGCGGGGTTTTTCCATTCAGGGCCTTATTTCAAGCGGTAGTGTGGTGAGGTGATCGAGAACGTGAAGTCTGCGCGCGTGAAAAGTGTGGCAGCACTTGCGAGAAAAAAGGATCGCCTCGAGCGTGGACTCTTTCTTGTTGAGGGGCCACAAGCCGTTCGCGAACTGCTCACGTTTCGACCATCCCTGGTTGAGGTAGTGTACGCGACCACAGGTGATGAGGCGTGGCAGAGCGATATTGACCGCTTGGCAGATGCCGCCCAAGGGGAGCTGGTTCGGGTGACCGACAGTGTGCTCGCGGCTATGGCGCAGACGGTGCATCCTCAGGGTGTCGTGGCGGTTGCCCGCATCGAAGAGGTGAGCCTCACCGACGCGTTTCGCGCCGCGAAACTCGTCGCGGTCTTGCACGAGGTTCGTGATCCTGGCAACGCTGGGGCAGTGCTTCGCGCGGCTGATGCGGCGGGAGCAGATGCGGTGGTCTTCAGCGGTGACAGCATTGACCCGTGGCATCCCAAAGTGGTGCGTGCCACGACCGGGTCACTGTTCCACCTTCCCGTGGTGACGACCAAAAGCTTGCAAGAGGTGGTGCAAGCGTTGCACGAGGCAGGCCTCGTTGTGTTGGCGGCTGACGTGCATGGCCGGCAGCTTCGTGCCGCAGAGGAAGTGCTCTCCGAGAGAGTGGCGTGGGTGTTTGGCAACGAGGCTCGCGGTCTGCATGAAGACGAGCGACAGATGGCAGATCACGTGTTGAGGTTGCCCATTTTTGGGGCTGCTGAGTCATTGAATCTTGCCACCGCAGCGAGTGTGTTGCTGTACCAGAGTGCGTTTGCTCGGCGTGCCGAAGTGAGCTAGCCACTTCAGTGCTCGATCGCCTCAGCTTTCTTGCGTGACTATCGTTCAGTGGGGAGCAGTGTCGGTTTCCGCAGGAAAAATCGAAGTGGGTTCACGTATTCGTTGTTGATTCGAACGCCAACGTGCAGACACTCTCCTGAGCAGTGACCACCCTCTGAAACTTCGCCGATAAGTTGCCCCTTCGCTACCACGGCGCCAATGGTGAGGTCGCTTGAGACCGGTTCGAGCGAGAGAACTGTCTGTTCATCGGTGCGCAGAGACATCACAGCACGGTCAACCACCGTGCCCACAAACGTGACCGTGCCAGAGGTCGGTGCGCGCACCGCCTCCCCAGGAGTGGTCGGCAAGTCGATGCCACGGTGGCCGGCGCGGAACGGCCCGTTCGGCAGATCAAACGGTCTGTCGACCCGGATCCGACCTGTGACGGGTGAAATCCATGTTTCGGCACCTCGCGAGCTCGTCTCAGCCTGCACGTGGGGCGGGGCATGAGCCTGACCCTGGGCTTGAGCTTGAGCCTGCGTTTGAGACAGGGCGTCAAGCTGTGCCTGAGGCGAGTTGACACCCATAGTGGCAACGATCAGGGAGAGGGCGAGTGAAACACATGCGTGCATGTCTCCATATTGGTTACACCAGCCTCCAAACCCGGCACTATGCACAGACATCTCTTGGAGGAGGCCACCACAATCGCCTGTGGAGGGTTTGTGGAGAGCCCTGGAGGGCTTGTGGAGAGCTTGTGCAGGGCAGGTGAAAACGAGACACAATGGGTGATAAGCTGGGTGAGCACCTTGAAAGAGGTGACTTCGCGTGCCCGTTACGTGCTTTGTTGCACGTCTCTTGAAGCCAATGGTCCAATTCGCAGCATCGAAAGATGCCAAAGAGTTGGCGGCAGATCCTGGGGCACTAGGTTTCGAGGCAACCGCCTTCGAAAATAAACCACAAGAGCGCGCTGTTTGTGCGCGCAGAACAGGAGACGGCAGTGGCCGTTGTTACTATTCGCCAGCTGCTTGACAGCGGCGTTCATTTCGGACACCAGACCCGCCGCTGGAACCCCAAGATGAAACGATTCATCTTCACGGAACGTTCTGGAATCTACATCATCGATTTGCAGCAGTCGCTGAAATACATTGATGAAGCATACGAATTTGTGAAGCAGACCGTTGCTCGCGGCGGCAACATCTTGTTTGTTGGCACCAAGAAGCAGGCTCAAGAAACTATCGCTGAGCAGGCAGACCGGGTGAACCAACCATACGTTAATCAGCGTTGGCTTGGTGGGTTGCTCACCAACCTGCAAACCGTGACCAGCCGCCTCGACCGCATGAAAGAGCTGGAACAGCTCGATTACGAAGGCGGTACCAGCGGGTTCACCAAGAAAGAGCTGTTGCTCAAGAAGCGCGAACTCGAAAAGCTGCAAAAGTCACTGGGTGGCATTCGCAACATGACCAAGACCCCTGCGGCTCTTTGGGTAGTCGACACCCAAAAAGAGCACCTTGCAATTGACGAGGCCAAAAAGCTTGGCATTCCCGTCATTGCCATACTTGACACCAACTGTGATCCCGATCAGGTTACCTATCCGATTCCGGGCAATGACGACGCCATTCGTTCAGTCGCTTTGCTCACCCGAGTAATCGCCGACGCGGCTGCTGAAGGGTTGATGGAACGTCACCAGAAGCCTGCCGATGGAGACGCCGCAGCTGAGCCGCTTGCAGAGTGGGAAGTCGAACTGCTGAATGCTGACGCTGCCGCAAGCGAAGTTGTTGAAGAGGTCGCAGAAACAGTCGAAGTCCTCGCAGAAGGAGCTGGCGCAGACAAGGCCGAAGATAAGTCAGCGGCTGAGAAGCCGGCTGCAAAAAAGTCGACCGCGAAGAAACCAGCAGCCAAAACTGACGAAACGGCCGAAGCTAAACCGGCCAAAAAAGTCACCAAGAAGTCAGCCGAAGCCGAAGCTGCCGCTGAATAATCATCATCACTATTTAGACTCAAGGAGTGACACATGGCTGTAAGCATGGCCGCTGTGAAAGAGCTACGCGACCGACTTGGCGCTGGCATGGTTGACTGCAAGAATGCACTCGAAGAATCGGGTGGCGACATTGAGAAAGCCATTGAAATTTTGCGCCTGAAAGGCCTCAAGGGTGTCGCGAAGCGTGGCGATCGTGAAGCCAGCGAGGGCCTGGTTGCAGTCAAACAGACCGATGGCGCTGCAACTCTCATCGAATTGGTCTGCGAGACCGACTTCGTTGCCAAAAACGAGAAATTTCTTGCTCTTTCTGAGCGAGTTCTCGATGCAGTCTCTCAGGCAGCAGCTGCAAGTGTTGAAGATGCACTCGCCGCACCTGCGGAGGGTAAGACCGTGGCTGAGGTCGTCAACGATGAAGCTGCCATCATTGGTGAGCGCATCGAACTGCGTCGCGTGACCCGCATTGAAGCCCCCTCAACCGCTGTGTACCTTCACCGCACTTCAAAAGATCTGCCTCCGCAGATTGGCGTGGTTGTTGGCTTCGAGGGCAGCGACGACAAAGCGGCACTCAGCATCGCACAGCACATTTCGTTTGCAGACCCGCTCTACGTCAATCGTGATGAAGTGCCTGAGGCAGATGTCACAAAAGAACGCGACATTGTCACAGAGATCTCTCGAAACGAAGGCAAACCAGACGCCGCGCTGCCAAAGATTGTTGAAGGGCGACTCAATGCGTTTTTCAAGCAAGTGGTGTTGAACGAGCAGGTGCACGCGCTCGACGCTGACAAGCGTGATGTCAAGAGCGTTGCAGACGCGGCCGGCATCACCGTCACCGCGTTTGCGCGCGGCAAGGTGGGCGCGTAACACGCACAATTTGAGACCCGGGCCGAACAATCGGCCCGGGTCTTCACGTATCACGCCTGAGACCGGCGGTAGGCTGGTGAAGAGCATTGCAGCATCAGAGGAGCCCGAACATGACCACGACCCACAAACGTCGCATTCTTCTGAAATTGTCGGGTGAGGCTTTTGGCGGTGGCACTCTGGGAGTCAACCCCGATGTGGTCAGTCAAATTGCCCGTGAAATCGCCGCCGCAATGCAGTCCGCCGAAGTGGCAGTGGTAGTCGGCGGTGGCAATTTTTTTCGCGGCGCTGAGCTTTCGCAGCGGGGCATCGATCGGGCGAGAGCCGATTACATGGGCATGCTGGGCACCGTCATGAATGCTCTAGCCCTGCAAGATTTTCTTGAGCAGGCCGGGGTTGAAACCCGGGTGCAGTCGGCTATCACCATGACTCAGGTTGCTGAGACTTACATTCCACTGCGAGCTATCCGTCATCTCGAAAAGGGCCGGGTCGTGATATTTGGTGCCGGTGCCGGGTTGCCATATTTCTCCACAGACACTGTGGCTGCGCAGCGCGCACTCGAAATCCATGCTGACGAAGTGCTTGTCGCAAAGAACGGGGTCGACGGCGTGTACACCGCTGATCCCAAACAAGATCCAACAGCCACCCTCATTTCTGACATCACCTACAACCAGGCACTTGTGCAGGGGTTGAAAGTGGTCGATTCAACTGCGTTTAGTCTGTGCATGGACAACGCAATGCCCATGCGAGTTTTTGGCATGGAGCCCGCAGGCAACGTGACCGCAGCGATTCGCGGGGACCAGCTCGGCACTCTGGTGCACGCGTAACATTCACCGCCGATAGACTTCATGAGCAACAACAGGTAAAGGAGCAAACGTGATTGACGAGGTTTTCGCAGACGCCAAGGATCGCATGACCAAGGCAATCGAGGCGGCACGTGAGAGCTTCGCAACGGTTCGCACTGGCAGGGCAAACCCTGCCCTTCTGCAAAACGTGCATGTTGACTATTACGGCACCTCCACCCCACTGCCACAGCTCGCCTCAGTCGCGAATCTCGACGCGCGCAGTCTGGTCATTACTCCCTACGACAAGGGTGCCATGAGAGACATTGAGCAGGCGATTCGCGACATGCCCAACCTTGGGGCAAATCCAAGCAACGACGGCAACGTGATCCGGGTGACTTTGCCCGAGTTGACCGAAGAGCGTCGCAAAGAGTTCGTGAAGATCGTGAAAGCGCGCGCAGAAGATGCTCGGGTCGCTGTGCGCAACGTTCGCCGTCACGCCAAAGACGCCCTTGACGAGCTGAAGGGCGAGGTCGGCGAAGACGAAATTGCACGTGCAGAAAAAGAGCTGGAAAGTGTGACAAAGCAGTTCATCGATCAGATTGATGAATCGCTGAAACACAAAGAAGCAGAGCTGCTCGAGGTCTAGCTCCATGGCGGCTCATGATCGCCGGGACGAGTTGCGCGCGCAGTTCGACGAGGCAAAAGCCCAATTCGAGGCGACAAGTTCACGCATCGAACAAAAGGCTGGGAGAAATGTCTTTGTAGCTGTTGCGAGTGGCCTGATTTTTGGCGGGGTGTTTGTTGCCTCCCTGTTCACTCTGAAGTGGCTCTTCGTAGTGTTCATTGCTGCCCTGGTATCTATCGCACTGCTTGAACTCGTGTCAGCGTTTCGCGTTGCCCAACGCCGGGTGCCTCGTGTTGGTGCCGCACTCGGCGGGCTAATCATTGTGATTTCAGCGGCTGTCTATGGCGCCGCTGGTGCCCTGATGGGTCTATTTGCCGGTTCCGTGTTGCTGATCTTGTGGCGTTTGATTGAAGGCATAGTTCCAGCCTGGGAGGTGCCGCCAAAGACGCTCATCCGCGATGTCTTTTCGGGTCTGTTTTCTCTGGTCTATGTGCCGTTCTTAGCCTCATTCACCATCTTGTTACTTGACGCGCAACGCGGCCAGTGGTGGGTGTTTGCCCTGGTGCTGATTGTGGTTTCGGTTGACGTGGGGGCCTTCGCCGCGGGTGTGACCCTGGGCAAACACAAAATGACTCCACGCATCAGTCCAAACAAAACCTGGGAAGGGTTGGCAGGGGCCGCGCTGGTATCTGTCGCAGTGGGCATCACGATTTCGATTCTAGGTTTGCGGCAGCCGTGGTGGGTCGGACTCGTGCTTGGCCTGCTGTGTTTACTCACGGCAACCATTGGCGATCTCGCTGAGTCCCTCATTAAACGCAACCTTGGAGTAAAAGACATGAGCTCATGGATCCCAGGTCACGGTGGGTTTCTTGATCGACTTGACTCCCTTTTGCCGTCAACCATCGGTGTCTATGGTGTTGCGCTCATGCTTGGAGTGTTCGCGTGAACGCACACACACCTGCATCTAGTGCGTTTCCAATCGCACGTCGTGGCGAGCTTGGCTACAACATCGAGCAGGTCGACCGTCTGCTGCAGCGCGCACGCGCCACCTATGATCGTTCGCCCAACCTTGCCGATCCGGTTACGGCTGCCGAGATCCGATCCACAGCTTTCACGGTGAAACGAAAGGGGTATTCGGCGCGTTTTGTCGATTCAGCTATGGATCGACTTGAAGAAGTGTTCTACGAACGTGAGCGTCGCGCACGTATCGAGTTAATTGGCGAAGAGGCGTGGTGGGCTGAAGTTGGGGCGCTTCTCTCTGAGGTGAGGGGCAGACTGACCCGCGAAAAGGGTAAACGACTCAGTCGCCGCGGTATCTTTGCGAGCGGATATCGTCGATCCCAGGTAGATGCGTTTCTCGATCGAGTGGCAGCAACATTTGCTGGTCGTGACGATGTGAAGGCAGCTGATGTGAGAAGTGTGGTCTTTCATGCGCAGCTTGGTGGTTACAACGAAGATCAGGTAGATGCGTTGTTAGACTCAGTGATCGAGTTGCTGCTGGCTGCCAGATAAAGCCTCTGAGGTAGCTGGGTCGTGTTCACGCGGTATCTGATATAAACTTGTTACATTGTGATTTCATTTAGCACACCCGGTGGCATGGCCGCACGTTCTGGTTGGGCAAAGCCACTGTTTGCTGGGCTCACTGTGGTTGGGCTTGCCGGTGCGTTTGTCATCGCGCCCATGTCTTCAATGAATCCTGCGTTGGCTGACGCGTCGTTCTACCAGCGCATCAACCAGCAGTTCGTGCCAGCCGATGCAGAGGCAGCAAGCGTTCACCTGGACACCGCTCCAATCGAAGAAATGCCAAAGCCGGTGGTGGTGGCCCCCCAGCCCAGCTCCTCAGCAGCAGCTTCGCCTCCCAAATATTCTGGGGGCGGCTCGCCAGCTGAGTGGATGGCCGCAGCCGGCATTCCCGAGAGCGACTGGGGCTATGTTGACTTTATTGCCAAAAAAGAAAGTGGCTGGAACCCGAATGCCACAAACTCGAGTTCCGGGGCCTGCGGATTGATCCAAGCGCTACCGTGCAGCAAAGTGCCTGGCAGTGGGTACAACCCTGTCGATAACCTCAGATGGGCGAATGGCTACGCGAATGGACGCTATGGCAGTTGGGCGCAAGCCTACGCGTTTTGGACTGCCAACCACTGGTGGTAGGTCGCACGGATTACGCCGTACAGTACACGCCGCACAGGAGTAGCCTGACGGCCTGATCAAATCAAAAAAGTGTTGGTGGCGTGTGCTGACGCGCTGTAGGCGGGAGAGCGGCTGTCGGGGCAGAGCCAACGAGGCCAGGCCCAGTTGGTGGATTGGTGCCCGATTGGTAGGCGAGTGCCGCGGCTTTGGCACGTTCATCGGCCGCTTCGTTTAAGGGATGGCCGGTATGGCCTCGCACCCACTCGAAACTCACATCCCGCCCAACAAGCGCGGCATCAAGTTCCTCCAGCAGCTCACGGTTGAGCACGGGTTTGCCATCTGCCTTGCGCCAGTTGCGCTTTTTCCAACCTGGCATCCACTGTGTCACAGAGTTGATCACGTATTGGCTATCACACAGCACCAAGAGGGGTTCAGCGGCTTGATGCGCGGTGGCGTGCAACAGATCAATGACTGCCATGAGTTCGCCCTGGTTATTGGTTGCTCGAGGCCAGCCTCCGGCACGCCACTGATGCTCATCGATGACCCACGCCCAACCGGCTGGGCCAGGGTTGCCAAGCGCTGAACCGTCTGCAGCAGCCGTAATTGTCATGTTCACAATCGTGTCACACGTGAGTCGAAGGTGTCCGGCGGCAAGCAGATCGATTGCGAGAAACTGTTGGAGTCAGGCGTCTTTTTGCTGCTGGGCCTTGGGTTGCTTCGAAGCCTGAACCTTGGGCTGCTTCGAGGTCTGAGCGTTTGCGTCAGCATTCAAGGTTGCGTCAGTGAGATGGCGTGCTGATTTTTCAAGCTTCTGAGCGTTTGCAATGGCGTCACCAAGACTCTCGAAATAGTTGGCAACTGCCACGCGCTCCACTTTGAGCTGTGTAAGTCTGTCTTCGGCTGCTGCTAGGGCTTTCTTCGCCCGATTTTCAGCTTCGGTGAAAGTCACATGTGCACGGTGTTGTGCTTCAGTAATGATTTCTGCCGCCTCACGCTCCGCGTCGATTTTGAGTTGACGGGCTTCGTTTGCCGCTTCGTTTTTGAGACGTTGTTCTTCAGCTCGCAAGCTGTCAATGTGTGTAGTCAAGCTAGAGAGGGAAGTTTTCGCTGCCTGAATCTGTTGAGAGTAACTCTCAGTTGCTTCAGCTTGTCGCTTTTTGAGCTCGAGTTCCAGTGCCTGTAGACGTTCAGCGGAGCTCACTGCAAAACGATCTGTTTCTTGAGCAATGCGTTCGCGTTCTTCACGAACATACGATTCGGTGGTGGCTTTGAGAGAGGCAATTTCAGCAAGCTGCTCCTCGCGATAGGTGGTTACTTCAAACACCGTATTTGCTCGAAGTGTGTCAAGCTCAGCCTGCACCTGGGCCCTCAGTGTGTCGAGTTCACGTTCATTTTCGGCTAATGCTGCGGCTCGTTCACCCCGCAACGCTGCTTTGTGCGCCTCAATCTCGTGTGCGATGAGACGCTCGTGATCAGCACGCTCTCGAGCAAGGTCCTGCGCAAGACTCAATCGATCTCTCTCAGCTCGAAGCTCAAACTCCTCGCGGTCAATTGCGAGTGCAGTGGCAGCTTCTTCAGTTTGAATGCGCAAACGTTCAGCGGCATCGACAGCGTCATCGGCGAGGGACTGTTGGTGATGCTCACGTTCGGCAGCCAAGGTGTGCTGATGTTGTGTGAGTTCTTCGGCAAGTCTGGCTTCGTGATCAGCAAGACTAGCTTCAATTGCCTGGTCGTGCTGAAGTCTTTCACGACTGAGCTCTGCTTCGAGCTCAAATCGTTCTTTTGCGAGCAGGCTCTCGTGCTTGGTTCGCTCTTCTTGCATGAGTTGCTCATGTCGGGCGAACTCTTCAGCGAGCAGTAGCTGTTGCTGTTCACGTTCATATGCAAGTTGAGTTGAGGTCGTTTCCCGGAGCAACTGGCACTCGCGCTCAGCCTGCTCTGCCAGTGTCTGAAGTTCGGCAGTCAGCGCAGCACGCATTCTGTCTTGCTCTGCATCAAAGGCCAAGCGGTCAGCTGCGAGGGTGTCACGGTGTGCGGCTTCTTCAGCTGCGAGACGCTTGCGGTGAGTCTCGAGCTCGTGTGCAATCGAGGCTTCGTGCTCGATACGCTCCTGCGCAATTTTTGAGCGCTGGGTTTCTATTTCGTTCGTGAGGGTCGAACGCAACGCGTTCATTTCTTGCTGTAACTCGAGTTCTTGTTGCGCAAAGTCAGATTCGAGTTTGGCCCGTTGCTGTTGCGCGTTCGCGGAAAGCTCGGCCCGGAGCTTCTCGGTCTCTGACTCGAGCCTCGTTCGCTCGATGATGGCTTCGCGTTCGTAAGACTCGCGCTCGAGCTGAAATTCTTCGGCTGCTCGTTCGGTCTCTGCGCGTAATTGCTGAGCTTCACTTCGGGCGGCAATTGAGAGCTTTTCGGCTTCTGCGCGAGCTTGAGCAAGCATGGAGTTCGCCTGCGCTTTCGCATTTTCCAGGGTGTCGGTCGCCTCGCGACTGCTCTCTGCAGTGAGCATGTCGGCGATTTGTTTTGATTCTGCAAGAAGCCTCTCCGTGGTTTCAGCGGTGTGTTTTTCGAGGGCCTCTGCCTCGTGAGTGGCAGACGACAATAGTGCCTCTGCGCGATCGGTCGCTGAGGTAATGAGTTCGTCGGCTCGCGATTGGGCCTGCCGCAACAGCCGTTCTGCTTCAGCCTCGGTCTGAGTACGCAACTTTTCAGCGTCTGCATCTGCTTGCGCCATGAGTGTCTGTGCGGTTTGTTCCGCGGCGTACAGGCTTTTTTCAACCCGGAGTCCAAGCCCTGAGTACCCGCTTGCCCCAAGCTCTGCAACCTGAGCCTGCAGATCTTCTATGACGGACTGTTGTGACTCGGTTCGTTTGATCGCTTGTTGGTGAGATGCTTGAAGGGTGTTGATGTGGGTCTGCAGCGCATCAATGTGTTCGGTCAGAGCAGCCACGCGCGCGTCAACTTCGACCCGGTTGTAACCGCGTATTGCCTGGGTGAATGTGTTGTCGTGGTCAGTCATTGCCGTTCCTGAACTTGAGAAGTGG
>CAYSQG010000008.1:0-20617 GCA_964433255.1 uncultured Leucobacter sp. | reverse complement strand
GTGAGCCACATGATAGGTCATTCTAGCTCAGCGCAATTGAGTCGCTCCTCCTCAAATAATGAGGCCTTCAGCCTTTGTACTTGTGGTTCGAGTACGGTTGTTAATTGAGGTGTGGTGTTCTGCTCGGAACATGAATCGCACAAAGTTATCAATCAGAGGAGTTGCCTTGCGGTTTGTCTTCGCAATTTCAGCACTCGTGCTTTCCGGCATTCTTCTGCTCCTTGCAATCGGCAACGCTACCTTTCTTGCAGGCCCGCGAGTGATTACCTACACGGCTGAGCTCACCGGAAACGAGACGTTGTTCGTCATGAGCGCTGATCAACTCGCTGAGGTGCCAGGCCAAGCCAACGTGGTGGTATCAGGCGTTGACCCTGTGGTCGCATTTGGGAACACACGAGACGTTGAGGCGTGGGCGGCTCCCTTTGCGCATCACATCATTGAAACTGACTCCAATAATCGTTCGTTTTTCTTTGAACCAGTGACGCCAAACTCTGAAGCCGCAGCCGCATATACCGCTGCGACCGCACCTGTCACTGAACCGGCAACAGATCAAGCTGCCGACATTGAGATTCCCTCGCCTGCTCAGAGCGATCTCTGGCTCGGTGAGCAGAGCAGCGAGGTTGCAACGGAAAGGCAAGCTTCGCCCGGCGAGGCAACTGACGAGCAGACCGTGCGTCTGCCTGTGAAACTTGCAGAAGACCAGTCGGTCATTGTGTCTGTGGCCAACCCCGGCAGTGCTCAATTGTCAGTCGACTGGGTGCAAAACCGCAGCATGCCGCTCGTTGGCCCTTTGCTGCTGGCGGGCGGTTTTTTCGCGGTATTGGGTCTGTTGCTTTATCTGCTTGCCGTCGATCATGATCGACGTGGGCTGGGTCCCCGCCGCGGGCGGAAGGGTCTTTTTTTGGGCATACGTGACGAATTTGCGAAGCGGAAAAAGAGTAAGGCCGTTGCATGTATCGCTCTTGGCGCATCTGGGGTGCTGGTCATGAGCGGCTGCTCGCCAAATTACTGGCCAAGTGCGGTTGACTCTCAATCTGTCGAGGAAGAGGCTACAAACACCCCACAAAACCTTGCCCCGGTGCCGCTCACCCAAGCGCAAATCGAACGCATCTTGGCTGATGTGTCTCAGCTGGCAGGCGACGCAGACGAGTCGCTTGATGCCAGTTCACTCCCCTCACGTTTCACCGCCGATGCCCTGGTCGAGAGAGAAACCAATTACAAAATTCGCAAAAATGTGAGCGACTACGACGTCGTGATGCCAGGCATCAGTGACACTCTGCTCGATTATCAATTGGTGCAGAGCACTGAGACGTGGCCTCGCACAATGCTCGTCGTTGTTGACTCGATGCACAACAACACCGAAGCCGAAGGTGGGGAGAAAGAAGAAGCTCCCTCGATCGCTCTGATTTTGACCCAGGAGAACCCCCACGCAAACTACTTGGTTTCTCGCGCAATCGTGCTGCGCGGCAACATTCAAATGCCTGAGGCCGCTCCAGCTGAGGAGGGAACCGCCGTACTTGCTGACGACCTACAGACCCTCGTCTTGCCTCCCAACAAGGTTGGCCAAAGTTACGCGGCCATTTTGACCGGAGGCGCTGCGGCGCCTGAGTCTGAAGACTTTAACCTCGAGGGAGACACCCTGGTCAGTAGGAGCGGTGCCAGCTGGGTCACTCAGGCCGCCGCCGCCGCCGCAAGCGCAGGTCAAGACATTCAGTATTCGGTGTCTGCGAGACAGGCAGACACGAAGATCACCAGCCTGTCAACCGGGGTTGGTGGTGCGCTGGTGGCAACCACCGTGCTCGAAACTCGAACCGAGCAAGCCGCACCGGGAAGCACCTGGCGTCCGACGGTCACCGGCAGCGTGGCTGCACTGAGTGGTCTTTCGGGCCGCCAAGACAAAATTGTGAGTGTTGTCGCGCACCAACTGTTGTTCTATGTGCCAAGTCTCGAATCAGGCGAAAAAATTCAACTCCTCGGTTTCAGCAGCGACCTCGTTTCAGCAAGCAACGGTTAACAGAGAAAGTTCACTGAAGTTATGTCACAACACATCCCAGAACGTTTTTCGGGTTCAGCCGTCGACCTCAGCCACTTGGCGGCGCCTGCGTCACAGGCCAACGGCTCAGGGGCAGGCCAACCTCCGGTTCAGCAATCACAGGCACAAACCGTTGATGTGCCCTCGCTGGTGATCGATGTCACCGATCAGACATTTGAGCAGATCGCTCAACTGTCTGGTGTGGTACCTGTGGTCTTTGATCTGTGGGCTGAGTGGTGTCAGCCCTGCAAATCTTTGAGCCCAATTATCGAGAAAATCACTCGTGAATTTCAGGGTCGAGTGCTGCTCGCGAAAGTAGACGTAGACGCGAACCCCGGTCTGGCGCAAGCCTTCCAGGCTCAATCCATACCAACCGTTGTTGCCCTGGTGGCTGGGCGGCCGGTTCCACTTTTTCAGGGCGCGTTACCCGAGCAGCAGGTGCGGGAATTTTTTGGCAAGCTGCTTGAACTCGCTACTCAAAACGGCGTGACGGGTCGGGTCAATGCTCCCGATGCTGCGGGTGCCGATCAGGTTGCACAGGAGCCACCGATCAATCCAGCCCATGCAGATGCACTCGAAGCTGTTGAACGAGGGGATTATGCGGCCGCCGTCTCCGCATATGAGCAGGTGCTCACCAAGGCCCCAGCTGATCAAGAGGCCCGAGCAGCGCTGGTACAAGTTCGGCTGCTCAATCGCTTGCAAGATTCAAGCGCCGAGCAGATACGCGCTGCAGCTGCGGCTGACCCCGAAGATATCGAGGCACAGTTGCGTGTTGCTGACCTTGATGTGTCCGGTGGCCATGTCGAGGACGCGTTTTTGCGATTGATCGAACTGTTCTCAGCGAACACCGATGAACAGGTTCGCACCACCATTCGTGAACACCTGCTCGAACTGTTCGAGGTGGTTGGTGTGACTGATCCGCGTGTGATCGCTGCCAGAACCAAGCTCGCCAACCTCATGTTCTAAACTCTGGACTCCGAGTGCACGCCTACTTCGATCATGCGGCCACCTCGCCAATGCCTGCACCAGTGCTCGAAGCATATGCGCAAGCGCTTGCAGTAGTTGGCAACCCGGCTTCTACGCACCGACACGGACAGCATGCCTCTCAGCTGCTCGAGTCTGCGCGTGAGCGCATCGCTGGCCACTTCAACACCGCCCCCGCGCTGGTCACGCTGACTGGCTCGGGCACGGAGTCGATTAACCTCGCACTCAAAGGAATGTATTGGGCTGCGGTTCAGGCTGATCCGCGCAGAAACGTGTTGCTAATTGCCGAAGGTGAACATCACGCCACACTCGAAGCGGCTGAGTGGCTGAGAGACTCACAGGGTGCCGAGGTGCACTGGTTGCCAATTGACGAGCACGGGGTGTTACAGCCCGACACGCTTTCGCGTGCGTTGCATCAGGTTGGTACGGAGCGGGTTGCGCTGGTGTCATTTTTGTGGGCAAACAACGAGGTGGGCAGCGTGTTGCCCGTCGACCAGCTCACAGCAATTGCACGCAGCGCAGGTGTGCAAACGCACGTTGACGCGGTCGCGGCATTGGGTGGCGTGCTCATTGATTTCAGTGCGAGTGGGGCCACAGCAGTCTCGCTCTCGGCCCACAAAATAGGCGGCCCGATCGGGGTGGGGGCTCTGCTGCTGGCTCGTGACGCCAACATCGAACACTTGCTGCACGGGGGCAATCAGCAGCGCGCACGCTCAGGTACCCAAAATGTCGCAGGGGCGATTGCCTTCGCTGCAGCACTCGATCAGGTGTACAGTGCCGGTTTCGCGGAGCGAACCACACAGATTGCCTCCCGCCGCGACCGGCTCGTCGCTGGAGTGTTGGCATCGGTGCCAGACGCCACAGTGCGCGGATCGACACACCGGCTGCCGGGCAACGCCCACTTCACGTTCTCAGGCTGTCAGGGCGACTCGCTCGTGTTCTTGCTCGACGCACAGGGCTTTTCTGCCTCGATGGGTTCTGCTTGCCAGGCTGGAGTGGCTGAGGTGTCTCACGTGCTGCTCGCGATGGGTCTGCAAGAGCACGAGGCCATCGGATCCCTGCGATTCACGCTCTCGGCGCACACCACAGAGGCTGAAATTGATGCAGTGCTAGCGGTGCTGCCCAGTGTCGTTGAAAACGCCCGTCACGCTGGCATTGCCTGAGTCCAACCAGCTCACTGGGCGTGCAACATGCACGGTAGCCCGAAACACCTGAAAGAATAGAACGGTTGAGCACTCAAAGGAGCAATTGGTGAAGTACATCTCGACCCGCGGCGGCATGCAGCCAATCAGCTACACTGAGGCGCTTCTCGAGGGGTTAGCTCCTGACGGTGGCCTCGCGGTCCCTGCAGAGATGCCTCAGCTCAGTTCGGCACAGATTGAGGAGTGGCGTGACCTCAGTTACCCAGATCTCGCGACCCGAGTGCTCGGTCTCTTTGCGGGTGATATTCCGACTGCAGACTTGCATCGCATGTGTCACGAGGCTTACAGTTCAGCCAATTTTGTGTCACCCGACATCGTTCCACTCACCCCAATTGATGACCAGATCACACTCGTGGGCCTCAGCGAAGGGCCGACACTCGCTTTTAAAGACATGGCCATGCAATTTCTTGGCCAGGCTCTTGAATATGCGTTGCGCAAGCAGCAGACCGTCGTGAACATTATCGGTGCTACTTCAGGTGACACCGGCTCCGCGGCTGAATATGCGCTGCGGGGCAAAGAGGGCATCTCGGTGTTTATGCTCTCGCCCCAGGGGCGCATGAGCGATTTTCAGCGAGCACAGATGTATTCGCTCACCGATCAAAACATTCACAACATTGCCATTGAGGGGGTGTTTGACGATTGTCAGAACCTCTTGAAGGCGGTGTCAGGCGACCTCGGCTTTAAGCGCACCTACCACCTCGGCACCGTCAACTCAATCAATCTTGGTCGCATCAGCGCCCAGGTGGTCTACTATTTTTGGGCGTGGTTGCGTGCTACTGACAGCGTTACTGCCGGTCATTACGCAAAACAGCTTGGCCTGCCGATTCGTAAACTGGTGCTTGCGGCCAACGAAAACAACGTGCTCGACGAGTTCTTTCGCACCGGCATCTACCGCCCGAGAAGCGCCGCCGAAACCCATGCCACCTCGAGCCCCTCGATGGACATCTCAAAGGCCTCAAACCTGGAACGCTTCATCTTTGACCTGCTCGGTCGAAACGGAGAGAGGCTCGCCTCCGCCTGGGGCACACTCGATCACAACGGCCAGCTCGATCTCACCTCCGAACTGGCGCGCTTTGACGGCGAGTTTGGGTTGCAAAGCGGAACGAGCACTCACGCGAATAGGGTTGCCACCATTCGTGACGTGCACGAACAGACAGGCATCGTGATAGACCCCCACACCGCAGACGGGGTGAAAGTGGCCCGCGAACACCTGGAACCCGGCGTGCCAATGCTGGTGCTCGAAACCGCTAAGCCCGCCAAGTTCCCCGACATCATTGTCGAAGCACTGGGATTCGCGGCTCCCTTACCACCTCATCTCACTGGGCTGCTCGACGTGCCACAACATGTCACCGACATGCCAAATGATGCGCAAATGTTGCGCGAATTTGTCGCCGCGCACGCGCTGAGCGACTGACCTCAGACAGGAGTTGCACATGGGACTGTTTCGAAGGGCACGCCCGAAGTTAATTGAGACGGCCTCTGCCACCTCCAGATCCTCGCGAAAGCTGTGGACAGAGGGGGTGGGCCTGCTTGCCACCAGGTCGCTGCAAGTCATCATTGTCGCGGCACTCGTCGCCGGAATTTTTTGGGCGTTACAGACGCTCAGTGCGTTATTTATCCCGATCATGCTCGCACTCATTCTTGCCAGCACCTTCTGGCCGGTCACCAAGTGGCTGCGAACAAAAGGTGTGCCACACGCACTCGCGGCAGCAATCGAACTCGTGTCTATTGTGATCATTCTTGCCGGCCTCGTGTGGCTCATCACCTGGGCGGTGCTCGACGAGTTAGATGTGTTGGTCGGCAAAACACAGGACGGGTTTTTTCAACTGCTAGATTGGATTCAAACCCTTCCGGTCACCATAGATGCAGCTCAGATTGAGCAGTGGCGTCTTGCCTTCATTGACTGGATCACCTCAGCAAGTGCCGGTGCTGGTGCGCTTGCAGGTGTCGGGGCTGTGGCGAGCTTCTTGACGGGCCTCATTCTCATGATTGTTGTGCTGTTCTTTTTTCTCAAAGACGGCCCGAAAATATGGCACTTTTTGCTGCGCCCATTCCAAGGAGCCACCCTCGAGCGCGCCCAGCGCATTGGCGAAAAAACGGTTGATACGTTTGGCTCTTACATTCGTGGCACCGCCAGCGTCGCACTCATTGACGCCGTTGGAATTGGCATCGGTTTAACCATCTTGCAGGTTCCCCTGGTCATTCCGATTGCGGTGCTGGTGTTTTTACTCTCCTTCATTCCTTTGGTCGGCGCAACCCTTGCGGGCATTTTGGGCGCCCTTGTGGCGCTGGTTGCGAACGGCCCACTCAGCGCAGTCTTAGTGATCGCCGTGGTCGTGTTGGTCAACCAACTCGAGGGAAATTTCTTGCAACCAATGCTCATGGGTCGTGCACTGAAACTGCATCCGCTCGTCATCTTGCTCGCGCTCGCCGCGGGTACGGTTACCGCAGGAATAATTGGTGCGGTGCTCGCAGTTCCCATCACCGCAGTGATCTGGGCAATTGTCAAGGTCTGGGAGGGGCCAGATCTGCCCGCCAAGTGGGCGAGACCGAAACCGCTCGAATCCCAGTAACTTGCCGTTGCTTCACTAGAATCACGTCAGACAGTGTTCTGAGTGTGAGGAGACGCAATGATCCGCTTGTTGATCAGTGTGGCATCGAGTTTGGTGATGTCGGCGATTGCGATGTTGCTGAGTGGTTGGTGGCTCGCCGAGTGGGTAACCGTGCAGCTCGGCGGGTTTATTGTCGCAGTGCTGGTGTTCACAGTCGCTCAGGCAATTCTTGCCCCGTTTGTGTTCAACCTGGCGCGCAAGCACGCATCTGCGCTGCTCGGTGGAATCGGGCTCGTCTCAACGTTTCTGGCCCTGTGGGTGGCAACCCTGTTCGAGGGGGGCATCACGGTGAGCGGCCTCGGTTGGCTGCTTGCTCCGTTGCTCATTTGGATCGTTACCGCGTTTGGTGGCTGGATCATCATGGGAGTAATTCTGAAACGCTATTTCGAAGATCGTGAGCGTGAAAAAATTGCCCGCAAGGTGAAATAGGTACTCCCATGTCGGTTACATCTCAGCCGTTAAGTTCGCAGCGCATTCCCGAGAACATGAGCCAGGATCGCCGGGCCTTTGACGTACTGCTGGAGTCAAGCATTGTGGCCCACATCGGCTTTCACGCCTGGCAACGTCCACAGGTGTTCCCGACCGCGTTCGCTGTTCTTGATGACTCGATCGTGATCCATGGCTCAACCGGGTCCCGTTGGATGAGAGCACTTGTTGATCAGCCCGCAACAGTCGAGGTCACCAAGGTGGACGCCATCGTGGTGGCTCGCAGCACGTTTGAGTCTTCGGTTCGTTACCGCAGTGCC
Source organism: uncultured Leucobacter sp. (assembly GCA_964433255.1). Taxonomy (GTDB): domain Bacteria; phylum Actinomycetota; class Actinomycetes; order Actinomycetales; family Microbacteriaceae; genus Leucobacter. The sequence goes on along the minus strand of CAYSQG010000008.1, from coordinate 13,041 downwards.
ATGATCTTCGGTTCGTTTGCCCAAGTTCACGGAGATCGAAAAGCTGCACTGCTGGAGGCCATGTCTGACCGCCTGATTCCTGGGCGAACTCAGGAGGTTCGCCCATCGACCAAACGAGAACTGGCCGCAACCGCGGTGCTGAGCATGCCGATAGATCAGTGGTCGCTGCGGGTGTCTGACGGTTGGCCTGAAGATGAAGACGATGACATTGCAGCTCAAGCTTGGGCAGGTGTGGTGGCATTTGGCGCACCCACTGCACGCATCGAGGCGGCACCCGATTTGCGTGATGGCATCACAGTGCCGAAGTCTGTTCGTGAACTCGCAGCTCATCCGGAGCGCTTTGTCTAACCTGGCGCAGTGAGCCACTAGTCTTATGATTTAGGTTTTGCTGGCACCAATACAGCTCAGAAAGGGGGGCGGCGTGCACCTGAAGAGTCTGACACTCAAGGGGTTCAAGAGTTTTGCGCAGCCGACCACCTTTCAGTTCGAACCCGGTGTCACCGCCATCGTCGGGCCGAACGGGTCTGGCAAGTCAAACGTCGTTGACGCGTTGGCTTGGGTGATGGGGGAGCAGGGGGCAAAGACTCTGCGCGGCGGCAAAATGGAAGATGTCATTTTTGCTGGCACATCGACCCGTGGTCCATTGGGTCGAGCTGAGGTGAAGCTCACGATCGACAACAGCGACGGTGCCCTGCCAATCGAATACACCGAGGTCACCATTAGCCGCACCCTGTTTCGCAACGGTGCGAGTGAATATGCCATTAACGGTGAGTCGTGCCGCCTGCTCGACGTGCAAGAACTCTTGAGCGATTCTGGTCTTGGCCGCGAAATGCACGTCATTGTTGGCCAGGGTCAGCTTGATGCGGTGCTGCGCGCTACCCCCGAGGACCGCCGCGGCTTCATCGAAGAGGCTGCCGGCATTTTGAAGCATCGGCGCCGCAAGGAACGCACCCTTCGCAAACTTGAGGCGATGGAGACGAACCTGACGCGACTGAACGATTTGGCTGGTGAAATTCGGCGTCAGCTAAAACCACTGGGCCGTCAGGCCGAGGTTGCGAAGCAGGCACAGGGCATCGCGGCTGAGGTCAGGGATGCCAAGGCCAGACTGTTGGCCGACGATGTGTTTCGGTTGCGTGGTGAGCTTGACGAATTGGCCCGGGGCGAAGCCGAACGCCACAGTGAACGCATCGTGCTGCAGGAGCAACTCGAGCAAAAGCAGCTGCGCATCGGCAGACTTGAACAGCAGCAACAGGGCGATGAACTCGATGAGGCAAGACGGGTCACTTTGGCTCTTGAGACCTCGCAACAACGTTTGCGTGGCTTGCTGTCACAAACTCAGCAGCGTCTCACGTTTTTGGCCACGCAGGCTGAAGCTCCCGAGCAATTGAACCGTCTCAGTCAGGCTGTGGTCGATGAGGCTCGGGCTGAGGCAGCGAAACTTGCCGAGCTCATCCCCGCGAAAGAAGTTGTTTGGCAAGAGGCGGGTGACGCGACCAGGCGGGCACAACAGGCGCTCGACGGCATCGACGAGCACATTGCCGCACAAAGTGCGCTGGTCTCGAAACACGATCTTGAGCTGTCTCAGTTACAGGGGTTGGTGCAGGCAGCAGTGCAACGCTGCGATGCGGTTGCTGGTGAAATTGAGCGTCGCACACAGGCAGTTGAGCAAGCCGCGGATCGCGCTGCGCAGGCGCAACGCCAACTTGCCGAATTTGAAAGTGATCTCGACGAGAGCCTGACCCCGCAAGCCGGGTTAGACGCCGCCTACCGTCAGGCGCAAGACGCGCAGGTTGAGGCGGAACAGGCTCGAGACGATCTGCGTGACACCCTGCACGGGTTAGAGCAGGAGCGTGCGGGTCTTGACGCCCGAATTAGTGCACTTGCAAGATCCCTCGAGCAGCGAGATGCGTCAGCTGAGGTGTTGGCAGACCAGCCTGTCGGCGTGAGTGGGCGTGTCGCCGATCACGTGCGGGTGCAAGAGGGGTTTGAGGCGGCTATCGGTGCAGCGCTTGGGGTCTATGCCGATGCACTGCTCGTTAACTCGCCGGCTGCTGCGAGTGCGCTCGTTCGCACGGCGCGTGAACGGGATCTGGGTCGACTTCGTGCCGTCATTTCGCAGCATCAGTCCACCGCGGTTGACTCACCTGAGGTGACCGGTTTGACTCGAGCCACTGACGTGCTGCTTGAGGCGCCGAACGGGGTGTTCGGGCTGCTTGCGCGAAGCTATCTTGCCAACGACATTGAGGCGGCAATGGCTGGTGCTGCAGCGTTGCGCAAGGTGTGGCCAACTGAAAATTTCAGCATTGTCACCACTGCCGGTGATGTGCTCACTCAGCACACGCTCACCGGAGGTTCTGGAACCGCCCCGTCGCGCATCGAACTGAGTGCCGAGCTTGAGCAGGCTGAGCACCGTCGCGAGGCGCTTGCCCGTGAGATTGCACAGGCCGAGTCCACACTCGCTACGCTTCGAGAAGCGGCCTCGCGAGCCAGGGTCCACGCCGAACGCACCTTCGCAGAGTTGCGCAGCGCTGACGCGAAGCTCGCAGAAATTGCTGAGCAGCGCAATCGGCTCACGGTTCGGGCTGAGGCGGGCCAAGCTGAGTCTGAGCGGGCGATGCATGCACTGGCAGAGGTCACAGAGAGCGAAACTGAGGCGGCTGCTGAGCTTGACAAGGCTCAAGCGGCACTGGCCGAGGCGGAGGCTCGACCGAGACCGATGTTTGATGCAAGCGAAAGAGACCAAGCGTATGCTGAGCTTGAGCGAGCACGGGCCATTGAGGTAGACCGTCGGCTTGAACTTGAAACCGCTCGTGAGCGTGCCAGAGCCGCCGAAGCCACACATCTTATGCTGTCTGAACAAGTCGAAGCAGAACGCCGTGCCGCCGATGAGGCTGCAAGAAGAGCCGTGCTTCGCGCCCGACAGGTGGAGCGGGCTGAGCGTGTGGCGGGCCTGTTGCCCGAAATTCTTGCGGCCTGCGATCGATCCTTGTCCTCAGCTCGGCTCGCCCAACAGGCTGCTGAACAGGAGCGGGCGCGGCACAGCCAAGAACTGACCCTACTTCGCGCCGAAGAGTCAGAGCTTCGAGAACGCTTGCAATCACTCACTGATCGAGTGCACGGCGCAGAACTCAAAAGCTACGAACGAAAACTCCAGCTCTCCACGTTGCTCGAACGTGCCGGCAGCGAGCTGGGCCTCGTTGAAGACGTGCTTATCGCCGAATACGGCCCCGCGGTTCCGATCCCTGTGTCTGATGCAATTGATGGGATTCAAGAATCTGACGAACAAACTGGCGCTGATGACGCTGACAAGCCTGAGGTGACTGACGCTCAACACACGATGCCTTTTGTGCGAGAGCAACAAGAACGGCGTCTCGCCCGTGCCGAAAAACACTTGGCTGAACTGGGCCGCATCAATCCGCTTGCGCTTGAAGAATTTGCTGCACTTGAACAGCGGCACACGTTTCTGACCGAACAGTTGCAGGATCTGCAGAAGACTCGCACTGACTTACTCTCGATCATCGGAGATCTCGATGAGCGCATGCAGGGTATTTTTGCGGAGGCGTTTGCAGACACACAATCTGCGTTCGCAGAGGTCTTTCCCGTTCTTTTCCCGGGTGGTTCAGGTCACATTGAACTCTCGAACCCCGATGACCTGTTGAATACCGGCATTGAGATGACGGTGAAACCCGCCGGTAAGAAGGTGGAGCGACTTTCCCTGCTCAGTGGCGGTGAACGCTCCCTCGCGGCGGTGGCATGGCTCATCGCGATTTTTCACGCCAGGCCCAGCCCGTTCTACATCATGGATGAGGTCGAAGCCGCACTCGATGACGCAAACCTTGGGCGACTGTTGCGCGTGTTCGAGGGATTGCGTGAAAATTCACAGCTGATCGTCATCACACACCAAAAGCGAACGATGGAAATCGCAGATGCGCTGTATGGCGTGTCAATGCGGCAAGATGGCATCTCGGCCGTGGTTGGCCAGCGCATCGGAAACGAAAACGACTGAGCCCATCTCGGTTAGGTTACGAGACGCTAACAACTGTGTTGCAATCTTGACGAAATCAGTCAATTTCGGTTGTTTTTTCGATAGGGTCATGTTTGTGCCGCGATCCGCGGCCGAAACTACAGAAAGGTGTCATCACAATGAAGATGATTTCCAAGCGTGGAGTTGGCGCTCTCGCAATCGCTGCGAGCGCCGCACTCGTGCTTTCTAGCTGCGCAAGCGGCGGTGGCGAAGAAGCTGCAGAAGGCGAAAAAGTAGAAGTTCTGAAGATTGCAACGCTGCTTCCTCAGACCGGTTCGCTCGGCTTCCTCATGCCTCCGGTGCAGGCTGGCGCTGCGTTGGCAATCCAGGACATCGACGCTGCCGGCGGCGTGCTGGGCAACCCTGTTGAGGTCGTACTCGAAACAAACGAGGGTGACGGCTCTGACATCACGGTTGTCGAAGCTGCTCGTGACGAAATTCTCAAGAGCGATGCGGCTTTTGTGCTTGGTGCCATGAGCTCGTCTCGTACTCTGCACGTGGTTGATTCGATCACCAGCGAGGGCTACCTCATGGGTTCACCGTCGAACACTGCGGCAGATCTGAGCGGCAAGAGTGCGAACTACTTCCGTGTTGCTCCGCCTGACACCGTTCAGGGCAGTGCATTGGCTCAGAAGATCATCGCTGATGGCAAGAGCAGCGTTGCCTACCTCACCTTCAACGATCCCTATGGTTTGGGTCTTCGCGACACCATTCAAAAAATCACCGAGGGCGAGGGTGCAACCACCGTCTACGGCGGCAAGGGAGACGGTAACGAGTTCCCGGTCGATCAGACCTCATTCTCGTCTGAAGTGACCGCTGTCAAGGCAGCAAACCCTGACGCAGTGGTGGTTGTCACCTTCGACCAGATCAACTCGATCCTTCCCGAACTGTTGATTCAGGGCATCGATCCTGCATCGGTCTACCTCGTTGATGGCAACGCTGTTGACTTCTCAGAGGTGGTAGACGCTGGTTCGATTGTGGGCATGACCGCCTCCATCCCCGGTGCAAACCCCAATGATGATTTCAAGAAGCAGCTTGAAGACATCTACCAGGCCGAGTTCGGTGGCTCACTGAACAACAGCTACACCTACGGTGCAGAGGCCTATGACCTCGTGACGATTGTCGCTTTGGCCGCAGAAAAGGCCGGCGCGGCTGACTCTGCGTCGCTACAGAAAGAGATCGCTGCGGTCACCGGCGCCAACGGTGGAACCGAGTGCACCTCTTACGCTGAGTGCAAGGACCTGATCGCCGAAGGTGAAGATATCATCTACGTCGGTAAGTCAGGCACTGGCCCACTCAATGACAAGAACGATCCTTCGGCTGCGTCTATCGGCATTTACCGTTACGACGACACCAACAAGGCACAGTTCGTTGAGGCTATTCGTGGCGAGAGCTAAGCTCTAGTCTTAGCACAGTCTCGGGGCCGGATTCTTTGGAATCCGGCCCCGTTTCTGTTGTGGTTATGTGTAGCTGGGCCCTTTTGCAAGAGACATCTCCCCGAAAAGGTGGATGAACGAATCGGTTTCTGACTATCGGAACAGCGCAAAAGCCTAGGGCCCCAGAACGAATTCTGGGGCCCTAGGCTGTCAAGCGTGAAGTGAGGGCTACTCGTTGCCTCCGTTGGCCTTTGCCTCCACATCTGCAGCCAGGGTGCCGAGATAGAGCTCGATCACCTTCGGATCGTTTGCGAGCTCGCGCCCCGGACCCTCGTAGGCATTTTTGCCCTGATCCAGCACATAGGCGCGGTCGGTGATTTGCAGGCATCGACGCGCGTTTTGTTCAACCATGATGATGGTCACGCCGGTCTTGTTGATCTGCCTGGTGCGGATGAAGGTTTCGTCTTGTCGAACGGGGGAGAGGCCGGCACTCGGTTCGTCGAGCAGCAGCACCTTGGGGTCCATCATGAGGGCACGGGCCATTGCAACCGATTGGCGTTCGCCACCGGAGAGTGACCCAGCGCGCTGCCTGCGCCGATCGGCGAGCATGGGGAACAGGTCCCACATTTCACCGATGCGGGTGCTGAATTCTTTTGGTTTCAGAAACAGGCCCATCTGCAGGTTCTCTTCGATGGTCAGCGACGGGAACACGTTGTTGGTTTGAGGAACAAAACCAACACCCTTGCGCACCAGCTGGTTCGTGGGGGCGTTGGTGACGTCTTCACCGTCGAGGGTAACGTAACCTTCGCGAATGTTCACCAGACCGAACAGCGCTTTCAAGAGAGTAGATTTGCCAGCACCGTTTGGGCCAATGATTCCAATCAGCTCGCCCTGATAGGCCTCAAGTGTGCAACCGTTCAGAATGTTTATGCCTGGCAGGTAGCCAGCCGTAATGTTGTCGGCCTTCACCACGAGCTTTTGTTCACTCATCGGGACTCCTCCTGAACTTCTTCGGCTACCTCAGTTTCGATTGCCCGAATCATCTCTGTGTTGATGGCATCGTCATCGCCGAGATCTTTGTCGTGGTGTGCACCAAGGTAGGCATCGACCACAGCCTGACTGGTCATGACAGTTTCTGGCAGACCCTCAGCGATGATCTCACCCTGTGCCATGACGACGACCCAGTCGCTGATATGGCGCACCATGTGCATGTCGTGTTCCACGAACAGCACAGTGGTGCCTTCGTCTCGAAGCGCCTGAATGTGGTCAAGCAGGCTCTGAGTCAGGGCTGGGTTCACCCCGGCCATCGGCTCGTCGAGCATGATCATTGCCGGGTTGGACATGAGCGCCCGGGCCATCTCTAACAGCTTTTTTTGACCGCCTGAAAGGTCACCCGCCATGTCGTCTTTTTTGGCATCAAGCTTGAATCGCTGCAGTAGTTCTTCCGCACGCTCGATGTTCTCATTCTCTCGGGCTGCCCAGAGTGGCTTGATGAGGCCAACAAATAGGTTCTCTCCCGGTTGGTTGTTGGCACCAACTAGCATGTTCTGCATCACCGTCATGCGGCTGAGTGCTTTGGTGAGCTGGAACGTTCGAACCATGCCAGCGCGGGCGGCTTGCGAGGCACCAGTTCGGTTCAAGGTCTTGCCGTTGAAATTCCAGCTGGCATCGCCGCCGCCAATGAGTTTCTTCGCGTTCGAGGGTTGATCGAACCCGGTAATGAGGTTGAAGAACGTGGTCTTACCGGCACCGTTTGGGCCGATCAGTGCGGTGATTGCACCCCTCTGCACCTCAAGGTGCTCAACGTTGACCGCGGTCATGCCTCCGAATCGACGCTCGATGTGGTCGACAGTTAAAATCGGGTCTGGTTTTGCGACTCCAGGTGTATCTTCAAGCGTGCGAAGCTCGGCTCGCAATGCTTCGCGGTCGTATGGGTAGTTCTCTGGGGCTTGTGACGTTGCCGCCGGTTTCGAATCAGACATTGAACGACAGCTCCTTCTTGTTGCCAAGTATGCCTTGCGGTCTAAATATGACCAGCAGCATCAGTGAGATGCCGATGAGCACCCAGGCCATTTGTTCGGTTTGTTGGGTGTTCAACACAGATGCCGGGAGGAACTCACCGGCGATGCCGGTGAGGACAAGTCGTACCGCGAAGAAGATGATGGTTCCGAGCAGTGGCCCAAAAATGGTGGCGGCACCACCGAGCAGCATGATCATCCAAAGGTTGAACGTGGTTGGGCGGCCCATTGAGTCGGGTTGCATCGCCGAGGGCAGAGCCATCAAGATGCCGCCAAATGCGCCCATGATGCCACCAAGCATGAGAGCTTGGAGCTTGTAAGAGAACGAGCTCTTGCCGAGGCTGCGAAGCGCATCTTCGTCTTCGCGAATGCCCTTCAGCACTCGACCCCAGGGGCTTCGCATCAGTGCCCAGGTCATCAGCAAGAACAGCGCCACGAGCGACCAGGCGACCAATCGTGTCCACCAGTCGTCTCCACCGTTGTTTTGATAGGTGATGCCAAGAATCGTGGTCTTGCCGTCGGGCAAGAACGAGAGTGCGTTGAACCCGTCACGATATTTCGAACTCAACAGACCGGTGGGGCCACCGGTCACATCTTGCAGGATTGCCATGCGCACGATCATGCGCAAGATTTCTGCAGCGGCGATGGTCACAATTGCGAGGTAATCACCGCGCAGTTTCAGTGTCGGTATGCCGAGAATAAGCGCGAAGATCACCGCGGCCAACACGGCAACGAGCAGTGATGGCCAGAGGCCGAGGCCGAAGTATGACGCTGACACGCCGAACCCGTAGGCACCAACCAGCATGAAGCCGGCTTGGCCCATGTTCATGAGGCCGGTGAAGCCGAAGTGAATGTTCAGGCCGATGGCGGCGAGCACGAAGGCCGCGGTGGTCGGCGAAATGGCCGACTGCAAAACGGTAATGAGTAGGTCAACCCAGAAGTCCATGATCTATCCCCTAACCGATGCGTTCTTTGCGTCCGAAAATGCCTTGTGGTCGCACCAGCAGAATCAAGATCAGAATCAGCAGTGCGGTGGCGTACTTAAGGTCGCCGGGCAACCAGATGTTGGTGATCTCGACCATCATGCCGATGATCATCGAGCCGACAAAGGCCCCGAATGCGGTGCCGAGGCCACCGAGTGTGACCGCTGCGAAGAAGAGCAGCAGCAGTTGACCGCCGGTAAACCAGTTGATGCCGTTGAAGACGAGCCCCAGGAACACCCCGGCAAGACCAGCAAGACCGCCGCCAACGAGCCAGACGACGTTGATGATGCGATCCACGTCGATGCCTGAGGCTTGTGCCAGCGCAGGGTTGTCGCTGATGGCGCGAGTAGCCCGGCCGAATCGTGTGAACATCAAACCGACGCCGACCAGAATGATGGCCAGCAGTGAAACTCCCATTGCAATGTAAGACTGCACGGTGAGGGTGATGCCCAGGAACGTGAACGTCGCTGGGTTTCGGGTATCGATGCGAACGATGCCAGAGCCCCAGAAGAACTGGAACAGGTACTGCATGGTGATCGATAACCCGATTGACACAATCATCATCTGCATGAGACTCAGTCGGCGTCTTCTCAACGACCTCCACATGAATCGGTCTTGCGCCCAGCCAAAGAGCGCCAGGGCAACGACTGCGATGATCGCGGCGAGCAGCAAGTTGCCTGTGATGCCCATGAAGAGCGCGGCAAGCAGGCCGCCGAGTGACACCATTTCACCGTGCGCAAAGTTGCTGAGACCGGTGGTGCCGAAAATGAGAGATAAACCGAGTGCGGCGAGCGAGATCAGCAGGCCCATGCGAATGCCGGAGGCAAACTGTTGCCAGAAACGTTCCCATGAGAACGCCGCTGCCTGAGTGGTAGAACCGCCATCCTTTGTGTTGTCTGTGTTGGTGTCAGCCGCCGCGTTTTGAGCGTCGGGGTCGTCTGTCAGTGGGAAGAGTACGCCCGAAGTCTTGTTGAGTTGAGCGTCAACTTCTCGTTTGTCGGTCAGTTTGAAGAATTGACCGTCGGGCAATGTGCTTTCGTTCACCTGGAGGGTGTAGGTGCCAGCCTCAGTGACGGCGAACACCCAGCGACCCTCGGCGTCTGTGGTGACGGTCTGCTCTGTCTCTGCGCCTGTCATCGTGAGCTCGACGCCGACTGCCGGCTCTCCGCTGCTGGTTTTGATGAGGCCCTGCACACACCCGGTGTCAGGTGATGGCGAACATTCTGCCGCGAGCGCTGGTTGTGCTGCGGCGAAGCTGCTCAGCAGCGCGACGATGATGCCTAGTAAAAGCGCGATGCCCACTGGGCGTCTGACGCCTACCGATTTGGCCGTTGTACGGTTCACGGTACCTCCAGTAATGGTGCGCAGTGCTGCTGTGCATCGCGCGTCATTTATGAATCGTAGCGGAGTATGGCCTGCAACGTGTGCTGAATTTGGTCCAACTCTCAGAGCTGTAATGAAATCGCAACGCGTTTTGAGCGTGCCAGCGCCGACCGGGTATCGCGGTGCCGACAGCTAAGCTTGTGGCATGGCAGATCGATCCTGGTCTTTTTCGAGCATGTTCCGCGGTGTGTTCGGTATTACAGACACAATTTCAGAAGAAACATGGGACGATCTTGAAGCGGCGTTGCTCGGGGCAGATTTTGGCCCGGATCTGACCGATTCCATACTCGAAAAATTGCGGGCAGAGGTGGACCGCCACCGTGTGACCGAAGTGAAAGAGCTACAGCGCATGCTGCGCGAAGACCTGGAACAGCGACTATCAGCTTTTGACCCAACGCTGAAACTCACCGAAAGACCGTCAGTGGTGTTAGTGGTTGGAGTCAACGGCGTGGGCAAGACCACCACGATTGGTAAACTCGCGAACTATTTGCGCACGTTTGACAAACGGGTGCTGGTTGGTGCTGCAGACACATTTCGTGCTGCGGCAGTCGAGCAACTTGCCACCTGGGCCGAGCGGGCCGGGGCCGAAATTGTCAAGCCCGTGCAGCAAGGTCAGGACCCCGCTTCGGTAGCCTTTCAAACCGTCGAGCGCGCGGTTCGAGAGGGCTTTGACGTGGCACTCATTGACACCGCAGGTCGACTGCAAACCAAAAGCGGTCTTATGGACGAGCTGCAGAAAATTCGTCGTGTCATCGAAAAGCAAGCACCCGTCTCTGAGGTGTTGCTCGTGCTTGACGCCACCACGGGTCAAAACGGGCTTGCGCAAGCGGAGGCGTTTCTTGAGGTTGCCGGGGTCACGGGCCTGGTGCTCACCAAACTTGACGGTTCTGCGAAGGGCGGATTCGTGTTGGCAGTGCAGCAAAAAACGGGGCTGCCAATCAAGCTCATCGGTCAGGGGGAGGGCATTACCGACCTCACCGGTTTTACCCCTCACGTGTTCGCAGCTGGGCTTGTCGGCTAGCGACACTTAGAATCGAAGCACTATGGCAACTTTCGGAACCCTCTCTCAGCGGCTCACCGACACCTTTAAAAATCTGCGCACCAAGGGCAAACTCTCGGCGGCAGATATTGACGGCACGGTGCGCGAGATTCGGCGTGCTCTGCTCGAAGCAGACGTCTCACTTGACGTGGTCAAAGATTTCACGGCAAAGGTTCGCGAACGCGCGTTGGGAGACGAGGTCAATCGTGCACTCAACCCCGCTCAGCAGGTCGTGCAAATTGTCAACGATGAGCTGGTTGAGATTTTGGGCGGCGATCAGCGCCGACTGAACTTCTCGAAACAACCCCCAACCGTCATTATGTTGGCTGGTTTGCAGGGCGCCGGTAAAACCACGTTGGCCGGCAAGCTGGCGAAGTGGCTCAAGGGTCAGGGGCACATGCCGTTGCTCGTGGCCTGTGACCTGCAGCGACCAAACGCGGTGACCCAGCTGGCAGTGGTTGCAGAGCAGGCAGAGGTCAACATCTTTGCGCCAGAGCCTGGCAACGGCGTTGGTGACCCGGTCAAGGTTGCGAAAGCTGGAGTTGCGGAAGCCAAATCGAAGCAGTACGACTTTGTGATCGTTGACACCGCTGGTCGACTGGGTGTTGATGCTGAGATGATGCAGCAGGCCGCCGATATTCGGAAGGCTATTGATCCCGACGAGGTGCTCTTCGTGATCGATTCGATCATTGGTCAAGACGCGGTTGTCACGGCCAAGGCCTTTCAAGAGGGTGTCGATTTCACTGGCGTGGTGCTGACCAAGCTCGATGGTGATTCGCGCGGTGGCGCAGCACTTTCCATCCGTGGCGTCACGGGTAAACCCATCCTGTTCGCCTCGACTGGTGAGGGGCTCAGCGATTTTGAGCCGTTCCACCCTGATCGCATGGCCAGCCGCATTCTTGACCTGGGCGATGTGCTCACGCTCATCGAGCAGGCGCAGCAGGCATTTGACGAAGACCAGGCCCGTGAGGTCGCTCAAAAGATTGCCAGCGAGCAGTTCACACTCGACGATTTTTTGAAGCAGATGCAGCAGTTGCGCGGAGCTGGTTCCATCAAAAAAATGATCGGCATGATGCCCGGCATGGGCAAAATGAAGGATCAGCTCGAAAACTTTGACGAGCGTGAAATTGTTCGCACCGAGGCCATCATTCAGTCCATGACCTCAGCCGAACGTCAGAACCCCAAAATGCTGAACGGGTCAAGGCGCCTTCGCATTGCCAAGGGATCTGGCACGACCGTTACCGAAGTGAACTCTCTGGTTGCCCGCTTCGAACAAGCGGCAAAGATGATGAAGACCGTGGCCCGCGGTGGGGTGCCCCAGATTCCTGGCATGGGACCAATCCCCGGCATGGGCGGTAGCTATGCAGGCAAGAAGAAACAGCAGGTGAAGGGAAAGGGCGCAAAGCGCTCTGGCAACCCCGCAAAGCGTGCTCAACAAGCTTCAGGTGCTGCTGCGCAGGCGTCGGCCAGCGGGTCTGGTTTCGGGCTTGGTGCCGGGGGCGCTGCAGCCGGCCAGGGTGCTGCCGGCCAGCCAAGTGCCGAGGATCTCGAGAAGTTTCAGCAGATGCTCCGCGGTCGATAGTCAACAAAAACCCTGATCACAACAAAAATTGCTTTTCAGCAGTTCGCGTGCAAAAATTGACTGTTCGCGCACTCGCGCGTCAGGCTTCCGCGTTTCGACGCGATGCATCACCACTCAATTAGGAGAACCATGGCAGTCAAAATTCGCCTCAAACGTCTCGGCAAGATCCGCGCACCCTACTACCGCATCGTTGTTGCTGACTCGCGCACCAAGCGCGACGGCCGCGTGATCGAAGAGATCGGCAAGTACCACCCGACCGAGCACCCCTCGTTCATTGAGGTCAAGAGCGATCGTGCACAGTACTGGCTGAGCGTGGGCGCGCAGCCCACCGAGCAGGTCGCAGCGATCCTGAAGCTCACCGGTGACTGGGCCAAGTTCAAGGGCGAGGCAGACACCGAGTCGAAGGTGCTCGCACCCGAGGCAAAGCCCGTCTTCGAGGTTGACGCCAAGAAGAAGCCCGTGCTTCGCCCGAAGACCGAGAAGCCCGCTGAGGCTGCTCCGGCCGCGGAGGCACCTGCAGAGGCCACCGAGGTCGCTGCTGAGGCTCCCGAAGCGGCGGCTGAGGCTGCCGAGGCAGAGACCACCGAGGCCTGATCATGGCGGTTTCGCTCGCGGATGCTCTCGAGCATCTCGTCA
>CAYSQG010000007.1:0-45280 GCA_964433255.1 uncultured Leucobacter sp. | reverse complement strand
GCGCCTCCTTTTTGTGTTCACCTCACAACTGCACATTGTCTGAGAGTTCGTGTGCGTGTGTCGCAAAACATTGTTCTCATTGAAGAACCATGCAACAATGCTTACAACTCCACATCCTGTGATTCGACGTTGGGGAAGACGTTTCGAATCGATACGGAGGATGATGGTGGGAGTAAAAAAACATGTTCACACTGAAGCACCCCTCACCGAAGGGGTGATTTTTGTGCACTCGTGCCCGTCGAGCATCGCATCGAATGTCGATTGGGCCATTGCCCGTGTCATCGGGGCAGTCGTCAAACTTACGTGGTTGCCCCACTCAGGTGAGCCTGACTGCTTGCAAGCTGCGGCCATGTGGCGTGGCCCGGTCGGCACCGGGGCCGAGTTAGCTTCAACATTGTTTGGTTGGCCTCAACTGCGATATGAAATTACCGAGGATCAAACCGCGTTGACCGAAGGAGCCCGCTGGATGCACACGCCACGCCTTGGCATCTTGCATCAACGAATCGACTCAGCTGGCAATGTGTTGGTGCCCGAGGACGCCATCACACACGCCATTGACATTTCGTCAGGCAATGCTGAGATGCTCACCACAGCACTCAACCGCATGCTTGGCAAACAATGGGATCAGGAGCTCGAACCGTTCAGGGGTTCAATGGTTTGCGAGAGCACAATATTTGAGGTCGCAAACTTACACGTTGGTTAGTCGTAGCTTCGAATCGCAGCGACGGCGTTGTGGCCACCAAACCCAAACGAGTTCGAAATAGCTAACTGAGGCCCATCGCCGAGTGGTTGAGGTGACACCGACACCTGCAACGGTATCTCAGGGTCTTGGTTGGTGAGATTAATAGTTGGGGGAGCGGTGCGGTGCGTGAGCGCTAGCACGGTAAACACAGCCTCCAACGCCCCTGTGCCACCAAGCAGGTGACCGGTGGCGGCTTTCGTGGCAGAGACCGGGATCTCGCGAACACGGTCACCGAACACGCGCTCCAGCGCGGTGAACTCTGCAATGTCGCCGACCGGTGTAGAAGTGGCATGTGCGTTGATATGAGTCACCTCATCAGGTGTAGCCCCAGCGGCCTCGAGTGCCAGGAGCACCGCACGACTTGCACCTTTGCCCTCGGGCTCAGGAGCTGTGATGTGGTAGGAATCAGCGGTGACTGCGCCGCCCGCAAGTTCTGCGTAAATGCGAGCCCCACGAGCCAACGCATGCTCTTCGGTTTCCAGCACCAGTGCTGCGGCGCCTTCGCCCATGACAAAGCCGTCACGATCGAGGTCATAGGGTCGCGAAGCAGCCCTGGGGTCATCGTTTCGCTTGGACAGCGCCTGCATAGAATTAAAGGCCGCAATGGTCACCGGGTGAATCACACTTTCGGAGCCACCCGCAATCACCACATCAGCGAGACCGGCCTGCAGGTGCTCATAAGCGGCAACCAGCGACTCTGTGCTCGATGCGCACGCAGAAGCTACTGTTCTCGCATAGGCACGGGCTTCAAAGTGCATAGAAACCGCAGCAGAGGGGGCATTCGGCATGAGCATTGGCACCGTGAGTGGCATAACTCGGCGGGGACCACGTTCACGAAGTGTGTCCCAGGCATCGAGCAGTGACCATAACCCACCAATGCCAGTTGCCCAATCAACCCCAAGCCGCTCAGAGGCAACTTCAGGGTTACCAGCGTCGGCAAATGCTTCCAAGGCTGCGATCAAGGCAAATTGGCTTGAAGGGTCAAGACGTTTTGCAACCTGGCGTTCCAACACCTCTTCGGGTCGCACCTTCGCCTGGGCGGCAAAGTGAACAGGTAAATCGTATTGCTGCACCCACTCTTGTTCGAGCGTGCTCACGCCGCTCTCGCCTGCGAGCAGCGCTTGCCAGCTCTCAGGGGCAGTTCCGCCGATGGGGCTGGTCACTCCAACGCCGGTGATCACAATTCTCTTGTTCATGCGTGTGCTCCGTCTAGTTGCGAAGAAAAAACGTGGACAAGCTTAAGGTGGGCACAGCGGGTACTACACTCTGCCCACCCAGAAAGCTTGGTTATCCCTGTGCGCCGGCGATGAAGCTCACTGCGTCGCCAACGGTCTTGAGGTTCTTTACTTCTTCGTCAGGAATTTTGACGTCGAATTTCTCTTCTGCGTTCACGACAATGGTCATCATAGAGATCGAATCAATGTCGAGATCATCGGTGAACGACTTTTCGAGCGCAACAGTGTCAGCTGCAATGCCAGTCTCGTCGTTAATGAGTTCTGCAAGGCCTGCGAGAATCTCGTCGTTGCTGAATGCCATGTTTTCTCCTTTATGGTTGGGGCGTGGTCGATTCTAGTAAAACAATGAGGTTATGGCAGTTCGACAACCTGTGCGCCATAGACAAGGCCAGCACCAAAGCCAATCTGTAATGCCAACCCACCCGAAAGCTCGGGGTGCTCGGCTAATAACGCGTGCATGGCGAGTGGAATTGAGGCTGCCGAGGTGTTGCCCTGCATCTCGATGTCGTGAGCAACAATGACTGATTCGGGTAGCTTCAGTTGTTTTGCGAACTCGTCGATGATGCGAATGTTTGCCTGGTGCGGAATGAACGCGACGAGGTCAGAAGCTTGCACACCGCTCGCATCGAGCGTCTCATTCGCGACCTTCGCCATTTGCCACACAGCCCATCGAAACACGGTTTGCCCGTCTTGGCGCAGGGTCGGCCACCCGACCTCGAGTGGGTGTGCACGGTACTCATCGAAGGTGGAAGACATGCGAATGGCGTCCCATTTTTCGCCGTCGCTGCCCCAGATGGTCGGCCCGATGCCGGTGTGGTCTGACGGCCCAATGACCACCGCGCCAGCGCCATCTCCCAGCAAGAACGAGATGCTTCGATCTGTCGGGTCAGCAAATTGAGAGAGCTTCTCAGCCCCAATCACCAACACGTTTTTGCATATTCCGGAGCGAACTAGTGCGTCAGCTTGCCCCACACCGTAGGCGTACCCAGCGCACGCTGCTGAAATGTCAAACGCAGCAGCCGGCGATAAGCCAAGCCGATATGCTGCCAACGCAGCCATTGAGGGTGTCACGGCCACATTGGAGATTGTGCTGATAATTACACCGTCAATATCTGATCGCTCGACTCCGCTTTTTTCGATGGCTTCTTCAGCGGCAGCAACCGCCAGGTCTACCGCGAGCACGTCGTCACTTGCGCGTCTGCGCTGAATGATGCCGGTGCGCTGGCGGATCCACTCGTCAGAGGAATCGATTGCTTCAATGAGTTCACTGTTTGGCACATTGACGTTGCCACGGGCTGCGCCAACGGAAAGAATGCGGGTGTGCGCAGGTCCGGTGATCTGGGTGAGTTTAGCCATCTGCTTGCCTTTCAGAAGAACGTTTACGCGGCAGCGTTCTGAATCAGGTCAACTGCTGCGTCAAGATCAGCCGGAGTTTTCACAGCAACTGTTGGCACTCCTTTGAGTGCACGTTTTGCGATGCCGGTCAACGCTCCAGCCGGGGTGAGTTCAATGAATCCAGTTATGCCAGCGTGTTCAAACCCCTGCATACACAGGTCCCACCGCACAGGTTGTGCGATCTGCGACACCAGCGAGTCGAGAAATGCTTGACCATTCTGCACCGTGTTTCCGTTGGCGTTGCTCCATAAGGTGCGGGTGGCATCGGAGGGGTGCACCTGTGTGGCAGCTTGCGCCAAGACAGGTATTGCACTCGACATGAAGTCCGTGTGAAAAGCGCCGGCGACCTGAAGCGGAATGACGCGTGCGCCCCGAGGGGCATGCTCAGCAAGTGCGGCAAGTGCCGTGAGTGTTCCGGCCGCTACGATTTGACCACCACCGTTTCGGTTCGCAGCAGTGAGCCCTTGGGCTTCGATGGCCGCGAGCACGTCTGCCTCAACGCCGCCAACCACCGCGCTCATGCCTGTCGACTCGATTGCTGCGGCCTCTGCCATGGCACGGCCGCGCACCCCGACCAGTTCGAGTGCTTCGTGGTCCGAGATCACCCCAGCAATCGCTGCAGCGGTAAATTCTCCAACCGAATGGCCAGCTACACCAGCACCCTCGAGCGAGACTCGCTGTTCGAGGGCCCGGAATGCCAGCAAACTCGCTGCCACAATGAGGGGCTGAGCTATTCGGGTGTCACGAATAGTGTCTGCATCGCTGGTTGTGCCGTGCGAGATCAGGTCGACGCCAGCTTTTTCTGAACCGATAGACAGAAACTTAGCGGCAGACTCGTCGTTCAACCATTCACTCAGAAATCCTGGTGTCTGTGAACCCTGTCCGGGGCATGCGAAAACAATCACTCGTCTAGTCTTTCAGAACTTTGGAACTGAATCTGCATATATCGAACGAGAAAATTCAAGATTTATTGTCGGTTATGGCTAATTTTGGGCAGTCGTTGGCGCTTGACGCCCTGCTCAACATTCGATCCAATGATCAGAGCTGACTGCACAATCAAGGCGTCTCGGGCTATGGCCGGGTTCCAACCGATGAGCTCAGTTACTTTTTTCAACCGATAGCGAACCGTATTTGGGTGCACAAACAATTCGCGCGCGGTTGCCTCCAACGAACGACCATTGTCGAGAAAACACCAAGTGGTGTCCAGAAGGTCGCTCGATTGTTCTTTCAACGGTTCATAGATGAGTTCGATTAGACTGCGCCTCGCAAGCCCATCTCCGGCAAGCGCTCTCTCTGGTAATAAATCGTCGGCTGCGATGAGTCGGGTTGCTCCGCGCCAGGATCTCGCAACCGCGATGCCGGCCAGCGCAGCTCGAGCGCTCCGGGACGCTTCGATCAGGCTTGGCACCTCAGGGCCAAGCACTACCGGCCCGTCTGAAAAATGAGGGGTCAACAACGACGCAATTTCGTGAAATGGCAACAGTGAAGAGGAGGACAATTGGTGCTCGGGAATCTCAAATTGCACCCGCCCTAGCACCAGCACCAACCGGTTGCCCTGCATCCCAATTAATACATCAGCGCCAGCGCTCCTTGCGGTTCGCCGAATGTGATCGACGTCGACTGCACGACCACCGGTGCCGACCAACACCGCAGCTTCGCCGCTGCCATGCCAACCCAGTGCGGCGATGCGGCTCGGCAGCTCGTCATCACTCTCACCGGTCAAAATTGAATCGACTACGAGGGCTTCGAGACGTGCATCCCAGAGACCACGAGCTTCAGCTGCACGCGCATACACGTCAGCCGCCGCAAAAGCGACGTCGCGAGAATAATGCAGCACCGCCTCGCGCAAAGCCTCACTGCGCGGTGCGACGCGGTCCTCGACCACCTTGACCACCACACGGATCAACTGCAACGTCTCTTGCAAACTGATGCTGCGCAGTAGTTCCCGTGGCGCGGCACCAAAGACGTCACTTGCGATCCACGGGGTGGTGCCGGGGTCTTCGTACCACTGAATGAATGAGGTGATGCCGTTTTGAGCCACCAGTCCGATCGCACTGCGTCTGCCCGGCGGCATGTTGCTGTACCAGGCAAGACTTTCTTCGAGTCGATTGAGCGTTGTGGTGGCAAGTTCACCAGCAATAGTGCGCAGCCAGGTAAGCTCACGCAGTTTCGCCTGCTCGGTGCCGGTGGGCATACAGTTAGGCTTCTCCGCCCGCACCGCCTGTCGTCCCGGCGTTGACATCAAGAAGTCGGTACTTCTTCGCTGCTTCAGCTGGAACAGCAGAGTCAACTTTGCCGAGTGCGGCCAAACGTTGCAACACTCGCACCACCACGGATTCCCGGTCAATTGCGAAGTATCGTCGAGCCGCGGCACGGGTGTCGCTGAAACCAAACCCGTCAGCGCCAAGCACGGTGTAATCCTGTGCCAGATATGGACGAATTTGATCTGGAACATCTGTTGACCAGTCGCTCACTGCCACAATTGGCCCTTCGCTTTGAGCGAGTTTCTGCGTCAGATAGGGCACCCGGATCTCTTGGTCTGGATGCAGGAAGTTGTGACGCTCGGCAGCGAGGCCATCGCGACGCAGTTCACTCCACGAGGTGACGCTCCACACATCAGCCGCCACACCCCACTCGTCGGCCAGAAGTTGCTGCGCCTCGATCGCCCAGGGCACTGCAACACCCGAGGCAAAAATTTGAGCTGGAATGGTTCCAGAACTCGCAGGACTGACCTTGTGGATGCCACGCACGATGCCCTCGACATCTGTACCCTCTGGCTCAGCTGGGTGAATAATAGGCTCGTTGTACACGGTGATGTAGTACATCACGTTGGGGTCTGTGTGAGACCCACCGTACATTCGCTCTATACCGCTGCGCACGATATGACCAATTTCGTAGCCGTAGGCCGGGTCATAGCTGATCACCGCAGGGTTGGTCTGCGAGAGCACGAGCGAATGCCCGTCAGCGTGCTGCAACCCCTCACCGGTGAGTGTGGTGCGACCGGCTGTCGCGCCAATCATGAACCCACGGGCCATTTGATCACCGGCAGCCCAGATCGCGTCAGCGGTGCGTTGGAACCCGAACATTGAATAGAAGATATAGACCGGGATCAATGGCTGACCCTGTGTGGCATATGACGTGCCGACAGCGGTCATTGCTGCCGCAGCTCCGGCCTCGTTGATGCCGACGTGCAGGAGCACGCCTTGCGGGCTCTCTTTGTAGGCCAACAGCAGTTCGCGGTCGACCGATTGATAATTTTGCCCGTGTGGATTGTAAATTTTGGCTGTTGGAAAATAGCTATCCATGCCAAATGTGCGTGCTTCATCGGGGATGATTGGCACAAAACGTGGCCCAAAACCCTCAGATTTCATGAGATCTTTGAGCAAGCGCACAAACACCATCGTGGTGGCGGCCTCTTGGGTTCCGCTGCCCTTGGCTGCGATTGCG
Source organism: uncultured Leucobacter sp. (assembly GCA_964433255.1). Taxonomy (GTDB): domain Bacteria; phylum Actinomycetota; class Actinomycetes; order Actinomycetales; family Microbacteriaceae; genus Leucobacter. The sequence continues at coordinate 38,461 of CAYSQG010000007.1, read as the reverse complement.
TAGTCTTTCTCGACCGGCAACGCAAGATCGACGTGGGTGGTTCGCCGTTCTGGCAGGTAGCCACCGAGCGCTGCGCGTCGTTCGTGCATGTAGCGAATCGCAGGGTCGTTTTCGCCCGGGTGGTAATAGGGCGGGCGATACGGGTCTGCCTCAAGTTCAGCGTCGGTCACCGGGATGCGCATAGCATCGCGGAACCGCTTCAAATCTTCGAGGGTCATCTTCTTCATCTGGTGAGTGGCGTTGCGGCCCTCGAAGTGTGACCCGAGGCCGTACCCCTTGATGGTTTTCGCCAAGATGACGGTGGGTCGGCCCTTGTGTTCGGTCGCGGCTTTGAAGGCTGCATAGACCTTGCGGTAATCGTGACCGCCCCGGCGCAGGCCCCAAATCTGTTCGTCCGTGAAGTTCTCGACAAGTTTCAGTGCTCGTTCGTCACGACCGAAGAAGTGTTCACGAACAAACGCGCCACTTTCGGCTTTAAACGTTTGAAAGTCGCCGTCTGGTGTGGTGTTCATGAGGTTGAGCAGCGCGCCTTCGGTGTCGCGTGCGAGCAAATCGTCCCACTCCCGGCCCCACACGACTTTGATGACGTTCCAGCCTGCACCCCGAAAGTAGCTTTCAAGCTCCTGAATAATTTTGCCGTTTCCACGAACTGGACCATCGAGTCGCTGCAAGTTGGCATTAATGACAAACGTCAGGTTGTCGAGACCCTCGTTGGCAGCGACTTGTAGCTGGCCACGGCTCTCGACCTCATCCATTTCACCGTCACCGAGAAACGCCCAGACTCGCTGGTCACTGCAGTCTTTAATGCCGCGGTTGGTGAGGTATTTGTTGACCTGAGCTTGGTAGATGGCGTTGATTGGTCCGAGTCCCATCGAAACGGTGGGAAATTGCCAGAACTCAGGCATCAGGCGTGGGTGCGGGTAGCTCGGTATTCCGCCGCCAGGGTGCGAGTGCTCTTGACGAAAACCGTCGAGTTGGTCTGAGGTCAGACGCCCCTCGAGAAATGCGCGAGCATAAATGCCGGGCGAGGCATGGCCCTGAATGAAAATTTGGTCGCCACCACCAGGGTGGTCTTGCCCTCGGAAGAAATGGTTGAACCCAACCTCATAGAGCGAGGCAGCGGAGGCATAGGTCGAAATGTGGCCGCCAACTCCGATTTCAGGTCGCTGAGCGCGGTGCACGGTGACCGCGGCATTCCAGCGAATCCAGCGCCGGTAACTGCGCTCAAGGTCTTCGTTGCCCGGAAACTCAGTCTCGTCATCTGACGCGATGGTGTTGACGTAATCGGTGGTTGGCACCTGCGGCACGCTGAGGTGCAACTGGCGACTGCGGGCCAGCAAACTGGTCATGATTTCACGACCGCGCTGTGCCCCACGATCTTCGACGATCGCGTCGAGAGACTCAACCCATTCAGCGGTTTCGACCGGATCGATGTCGCTACGGTCTGGTGCGTATGGATCCTCGGTATTGATAGCCACAGTGCTGCTCCTAGTGCTGGTGTTGGTCGAGCTTGATGTGCAAGACAAACTAAGTCTCGAGGGTTTCAGAGACCAGTACAGAATAGCGAATGTTTGGGACAACTTCGTCATGTACTTCGATTTCTTTGCGCACATGCCCAAATATCTGTGTTCTTGCAGTGCACACAGCCCATATGATGAAAAGGTTCGACGAAAGGAACGCACCTTGGTGATTCAACCTGGCGAGATTGCACCCGATTTCACTCTTTCAGATCAACACGGTGAAGAACTCACCCTCTCAGAGCTGGTGACCGTGTCTCCAGTAGCGCTGGTGTTTTATCCACTCGCCTTTAGCGGTGTGTGTCACGGCGAATTGTGTGAACTTCGCGACAACATTGCGATGTTTGACGACGCCAAAGTGAGGCTGCTCGCTGTGTCAGTTGATTCTGTGTACGCGCTCCGGGCGTGGGCGGAGCAGGAGGGGTACAGCTTCTCTCTGCTGTCTGATTTTTGGCCACATGGGCACGTCTCGAAGCAGTACGGCGCATTGATAGAAGAGCGTGGCATTGCCGCACGTGCGACCATTCTCATCGGCGCAGACAGAAAAGTCATCGCCTCGTTCGAGACTGCGCCCGGTCAAGCGAGAGACCTATCTACTTACCGTGAAGCGCTTGCCTCACTCTGATGTAGAGTAAATAAGGCTCGCTTCGGCGAGCAAAAGGGGCCTTTAGCTCAGCTGGTAGAGCGCCACGTTTACACCGTGGATGTCATCGGTTCGATCCCGGTAGGGCCCACGTGAGTTCTTCACCGACGCAGAAATGTTTTTTCGTTGCTCTTGGCAATAACAGTTACCAGCCCACGGAGCACAGCGGGGGAGCCTGGCGTGAAGATGAGTTGCATCTTGCACCGGTCGCTGGTCTCATTATTCATGTGCTTGAGCGCTGGCGCTCCGCTCAACCAGAAAAAAACCTGGAGTTCAGTCGAATAGCCTTTGAAGTGCTTGGGCAAATTGCCCGCGACACCATCGACGTCAGTATCGATGTGGTCAGGCCAGGTCGCACTATCGAGCTGGTTGAGGCAACTGCGGTCATCGCCGACAGGGTGACCATACGTGCGCGCGCCTGGCTGCTGCAACAGTCACCCACACTTGATGTTGAGGCGAACGAGTTTGAGCCCATGCCGAACCGCTCAGAGATGTCAGAGCGGTCAAGTTTGCTGGACTGGCCCGGTGGGTTTTGCGCCTCAATCGAGGGTGTGCAGTCGGCCAGCACACGCCCAGGTCGGTCGCAGACCTGGTTAACCAGCGATATCACTTTGGTGTGTGGCGAAGACGTTTCAGCTCTCGCGAACTTTTGTCGTTTGCTCGATGCCGCAAACGGAGTGGCGGTGCGTCAACCATTCACTTCCTGGATGTTTCCGAACGTTGACCTCACGCTCCACTTTTTCCGACAGCCAAGTGGCGACTGGGTCGGCCTCGACACCCGCGTTGCGTTTGGTCCAGGCGGTGCCGGGCTGACCAGCACCGTGATGCACGATGATCTGGGGCCGGTCGGCACCGCGAATCAGTCTCTGACGTTGCGTAGGCTCTAACACTGCGTAGGCTCTGAGCGTCTATCACACACTGAAATGCAAGAGGGGGCGCGGCAGATGCCGCACCCCCTCCCGAAATTTCGTTCTTAGCTTCGAGTCACAATGGTGGTTCTTGGCAATGCCTGCAACACCCCATGGCTCACGGATCCGAGCAAGAGGCGTTTGAGTCGGCCTTGTCCACGACTGCCTACCACGATGGTGTCTGCGTGTTCAGAGGCTTGCAACAGGGCCGCAACCGGTGGAGCCTGCACAATTTTTCTCTCAATGGTCAGATCGGGGTAACGTGAGGCTAGACCTGCGGTGCCAATAGCGATTGCCTCCTCGGCGGCTGCGCGCTGACTGCTCACCAGCTCCTCGCTCCAGAGGTATTCCAGGCCAGGGGTCAGTGGTGGCATCCAGGCATACACGGCGATCAGTGGCACGCCCCGACGCGAAGCCTCCTCGGCGGCAAATGCAACCGCAATTTTGGCGGATTCGCTGCCGTCTACCCCCACAACCACGCCAGGAACTGGAGTGCCCTCAACCTCTACAGGCACGACTGCGACAGGGCAGTGAGCAACTGCGGCGATTTTGACCGCTCGGGTGCCAAACACCGATCCAGCGAGCTTGCTGCCGGTGTGAGCGCCAAGAATCACGAGGTCAGCGCGTTTAGACGCCTCCTCAACTTCGTTGATGGGGTGACCAACTACTGCGGTGCCAGTAATGGTGCCAGTGAACCCAGCAGCTTTCGCGTATTCACGTTCAGCCTCGAGCATCTTTTCGGAAGCTTCTTGGGCTTCGCTCAAGAAGGCGACGCTCTCACTCAAAAACGAATCGTCAGCGATGTGCAGCAACTCAACACTGGCACCGGATTCCGATGCTCGGGCGAGCCCCCAGTCGAGTGCGACACGGCTCTGCTCAGAACCGTCTAGCCCAATGATGTATTTCTCCGCCATTACTGTCCCTTTCGTTGGTTACATTGGTGGGGATAATTTACGCGCTGCGTTGTGGCAGTTGTGCTGGGTGGCTGCCTGCCAGCTGTTCGATGATGCGAACCACCTGACAAGAGTAGCCATATTCATTGTCGTACCACACGTACACCACGCCACTATCGCCGGTTGCGATGGTTGCAAGGCCGTCCACGATGCCGGCTCGGTTCGAACCCACGAAATCTGTGGAGACAATTTCGGGAGATTCAACGTAATCAATTTGCGTTCGCAGGGCACCGGTGAGTGACACTTCACGAAGGCGTGAATTGATTTCATCACGGGTGACTTCACGTTCAAATTGCAGGTTCAAGACAGCCATTGAGACATCAGGGGTTGGTACGCGTATGGCGTTGCCGGTCAGCTTGCCCTCAAACTCGGGCAGCGCCTTAGATACCGCTTTCGCGGCTCCAGTCTCGGTCAGCACCATGTTCAGAGCTGCGGAGCGTCCTCGTCGATCACCCTTGTGAAAGTTGTCAATGAGGTTTTGGTCGTTCGTGTATGAATGCACGGTTTCGACGTGGCCACGTTTGACACCAAATGTGTCGTTCAGCACTTTGAGCACTGGGGTAATCGCATTCGTGGTGCACGAGGCAGCAGACACAATGTTGTGCTGATCGGTGACCATTGCATTGTTGACACCGAAGACGATGTTGGGCATGTCGCCCTTGCCAGGTGCGGTCAACAACACACGAGAAATGCCCTGGTTCCCCAGGTGTTGTGAAAGACCCTGCTCATCGCGCCAGCGACCGGTGTTGTCCACAAGAATTGCGTGTTCGATACCGTATTTTGCATAATCGACGTTCGAGGGGTCATCGGCATAGATCACCTGAATTCGGACACCGTTTGCCAAAATCACGTTTTCTTCGGGAATCACTTTGATCGTTCCGTTGAACGGGCCGTGCACCGAATCACGTCGCAGCAAGTTTGCACGTTTTTGCAGGTCGTTGTCTGACCCTTTCCGAACCACAATGGCTCGCAGGTTCAGCGTGTTGCCACTGCCTGAGTGCTCGATGATGATTCGGGCGAGCAGGCGACCAATGCGGCCAAAACCGTAGAGCACGACATCGGTGCCGGTACCGGAAGAGGTGCCAATTGCCGGGGCGAGTTGCTCGCGCAAATATGATTCAAGATCGTGCGCACCTGACTGGCGAAACCCATGGGCAAGGAGTGCAAGATCAATCGAGACCGGCCCTGGTTGAATTGCGGTCAGTGCCTCAATAATGGCGTTTGACTCGGTGAGCGGCAACTCAACGTCATCGATCTTGCTCGCAAAGCTGTGCGCGCGGATGATGTCAATCGCCGACCTGCCCACGAGGCTGCGACCGTGAACAGACATGACCACATCGTGATCGCGATAGAGCTGGCCGATTAAAGGGATCATGCGCTCAGCGATTTGCTGCTTCGCATTCCAAGCTTCTAGGTGTTCATCAGCTCGTTGCTTCATGTGAACGTGGTGTTCCTCTCTGCCGTGGGCATGTGTCGACCTGTTCGACAGGTTGCTTCTATCCTCTCATGTAACTTGGGGTTCGGCTGGGTCAGGTACCCTCAAAACATGTCGACGTATGTGGTGAAAGATTTTGTCGAGGTCGCTGAACAACTCTGGCCTCAAAACACGAAGGAACCATGGGATCAGGTTGGGCTCTCGGTCGGCAACTTGGAGGCTCAGCTGCAACGAGTGTTGCTCGCGGTTGATGCTGTTCGTGAAACCGTTGATGAAGCAATTCACGCGGGCGCAGATCTGTTATTCACGCATCATCCATTGTTGTTGCACGGTGCACACTCGGTGGCCCAGCACACTGGCAAGGGGTCGCTTATCGCCAGTCTGATTGCGGCACAGTGCGCGCTGTTTAGCGCTCACACGAACGCTGACCAACCTGATGGTGGCGTCTCTTCGGTGCTTGCCAAAAAACTGGGGCTTCATCACACTGCCCCAATTGTTGATGCTCAGGGGCCAACTGAGGTGTTTGGCCTGGGCCGTGTGGGTGAGTTGGCACACGCAATGCCGCTTCGAGAATTTGCTGAGCGTGTTGCCGACGTGTTGCCGGGCACCGTTGGCGGTGTGCGAGTTGCTGGTGATCCGCAGAGACTTGTTCAACGAGTCGCAGTCATGGGCGGCGCCGGTGACAGTTTGCTTGATCACCCCAGAGTGCTCTCTGCCGATGTCTACCTCACCTCAGACCTGAGGCACCATCCCGCGCAAGAATTCGTCGAACAGTCGCTGGTGGCGGGTGGGCCCGCACTGATCGACGTGTCGCATTGGTCCAGTGAATCACTGTGGCTAGAGGGCGCTGCCGCGGAGCTTGGTAAGCGGCTACCGGGAGTTGAATTCGTGATCAGTGCACTCCGCACAGATCCTTGGACGTTTGCCGCAGGCCAGGTTTCCTGACACCGCGACCCAGATAATTGGGATTTTCCAAGCGATATGGTTAGAACCATGAAGGCAAGCCCCCGGCAACAGCACCTGCTCATTGAACTTCAAGAGCTCGATAACCTCATCGTTCGTTTGCGTCACAAACGAGCACAATTACCCGAACGAGCAAGACTCGATGGCTTACATGACGAGTATGTTGGGGCAAAAGAGGCGTTCATGGCTGTTCAGCGTGAACTCGACGCTCAGCAAGCTGACATTGCTCGTTTAGAAAACGACGTCGAAACAGTGCGTGCGCGACGCCATAGGGACAACGAGCTTTTGGCGCACAGCACGTCACCAAAAGAGGCAACAGCCTTGCAGGGTGAACTCGACACTTTGGCAAAACGGCAACAAGACCTCGAAGACCGGGAGCTTGAGCTCATGGAACTCAACGAGCAGACCCAAGCACGCTTTGATGCCGCTGCGCAAGCGTTAGCGACAGTAGACACGCTCCGCGACTCACTGAACCGCTCCCTCGCAGAGTCGGAGCTGCAGATTGATGCTGAAATTGCTGAAGCCTCAACCGAACGCAGCGGCTTGGCCGCCGAGCTGCAACGCGATCTTCTCGATCATTACGAGAAGCTGCGTGAGCGCATTGGTTTTGGTGCCGCGAGGCTGCGAGGCAAGGTCTCTGAAGCCAGCAACATGGAACTTGCCCCGGCCGAACTGAGCGACATACTGTCAACTGCTCCGGACGAGGTCGTGTTTTGCCCTCAAACAGGTGCGATACTGGTGCGGGAGTTTTCTGCAGAATAATCAGCGTGCTTGCGTGTTGGGTGGAATGGGCCGGCTATACGCCGGGTTCTGTACTGCTTCGCAGCGGCGGTCATCTCTCTCGGCGCGTCGTTACCGACGTGCTCTAGCGGCCTACCCGAAGACTCTGCGAGGAGCATCACTGTCTTCTGTCTGGCCTTGCTGCAAGTGAGGTTTACCTGGCCGTACGTGTCACCACGAACGCCGGTGGTCTCTTACACCACCCTTTCACCCTTACCAATCCTGAAACACAGGATTGGCGGTCTGCTCTCTGTTGCACTTTCTCGCGGGTTACCCCGGGTGGGCGTTACCCACCACTTTCCTCTGTGCAGCCCGGACGTTCCTCGGAGTGGGCACTTCCGTGCCACTACGCGACCGCCCGCCGACCCATTCCGTTTATATTTTAGCTCACAGCGGCTATTAGTCACAGGGATCACCCCCAGGGAGCAGACTCAGTCTGAGAGGGTCAAGATTTCAGCCCCATTTTCACGAACCACGATGGTGTGTTCGAACTGTGCCGATAACATTCGATCTTTCGTTACAACCGTCCAGTCGTCAGCCCACATGTCCCATTCGTGCGTGCCCAAATTCAGCATCGGTTCTATGGTGAACACCATGCCTGGTCGAATGATGTCGTTGTGGAGCGGGGCTGAGTCGTAGTGAGGAATGATCAAACCAGTGTGAAACGCTGCTCCCACACCATGTCCAGTGAAATCGCGCACAACCCCGTATCCAAAACGAGCGGCATAGCGTTCAATCACTCGTCCAATAACGTTGACTTCTCTGCCTGGCAACGCTGCTTGGATGCCGCGCTGTAAAGCTTGTTGCGTGCGTTCGATGAGCAGGCCGGCGGCCTCTGAGACTTCACCTACGCGAAAGGTTCGATTCAGGTCCCCGTGCATGCCATCGAGAAATGCGGTCACATCGACGTTGACCAGGTCGCCCTCACGCAACACGGTGTCGTCTGGTATGCCATGGCAAATCACCTCGTTCACCGAAGTGCAGCAAGATTTCGGAAATCCTCGGTACCCCAAAGTTGAAGGGTATGCACCATGGGTAATGATGAACTCGTGGGCAACGCGATCAATTTCATCGGTAGTGACGCCGGGAGCGATCATTTCAGCAACCGCGTCAAGCGCACGAGACGCTATGCGCCCTGATGCCCGAATTCGTGAAATTTCTTCTTCAGTGTAGGTATCGTCACCCTCGTAGGCCGGTGGCGCTGTGAAATCAACGTAACTTGGGCGCTGGATCTGTTGAGGCACAGCCCTTCGAGCTGAAATAATTCCAGGTATGAGATGGCCACTCGTGTCAAAAGGCATACGCTAATTCTAGGAGCGGTTGCATCTCGAGCTCCTGAGCGACGAGAGGACAGTATATGAGCAAGCGTGACTGGGGGATCGACGATCCCGCCGAAACCTACTGGTACAACCTTCGCACCGGAGAGGTGGAAGAGGGACCGCAGTCACTTTCGATGGATAGGCTTGGGCCGTTCACTACTCACGAAGAAGCCAGCCGTGGGCCTCAAATTGTTGAGGAGAGGGCAAAACAGTTGCGAGAAGAAGACGAACTCGACGACTGACTTGTGTAGTTTCAAATTTCCTATACCTATTTCAGCAAAGAGGTCAATGTGAGTAAACAACGAGATTTCGTTCTTCGAACCATTGAGGAACGCGGAGTTCGTTTCGTTCGAATGTGGTTCACCGATGTGGCTGGAACCCTGAAATCAGTTGCCCTCGCACCCGCAGAAGTGGAAGGTGCATTCAGCGAAGGTGTCGGTTTTGACGGCAGCGCCATTGAGGGCATGACCCGTGCATACGAAAGCGATTTGCTGGCAATGCCAGACCCGACTACGTTCCAGCTGCTTCCCTGGCGCAGCAGCACTGAGCCTACGGCTCGCATGTTCTGCGATCTCGCCACTCCCAACGGTGAGCCCGCCGCAGCTGATCCTCGCAACGTATTGAAACGTGTGTTGCAAAAAGCAGCTGACCAAGGGTTTTCTTTTTTTGTTCACCCTGAGATCGAGTTTTACCTGCTGAAATCAACTCAATTCGGCGCAGAAGGGCCGGAGCCTGTTGATCGCGCCGGATACTTCGATAACGTTCCAGGTGGTACCGCGCATGATTTTCGTCGCGAAAGTGTTGGCATGCTCGAAGAACTTGGCATCGCGGTCGAATTCAGTCATCACGAAACTGGGCCGGGTCAAAACGAGATTGACCTGAGATATGCAGACGCTCTCACCACGGCAGACAACATCATTACTTTCCGCACCGTCGTGAAAGAGGTTGCAATCAGCCAGGGGGTGCACGCAACGTTCATGCCCAAACCCCTTGCTGACCATGCAGGCAGTGGAATGCACGTGCACCTATCGCTTTTCGAGGGTGACACCAATGCGTTCTTCGATCCCGGAGCCAAATATCAACTCTCGCTCACTGGTCGACAATTTGTTGCGGGGCTGCTGCGACACGCACCTGAATTTACCGCGGTGACAAACCAATACGTAAACAGTTACAAACGTCTGTGGGGTGGTGACGAGGCCCCTTCATTCGTCAGCTGGGGTCACCAGAATCGCAGTGCCCTCGTGCGCATCCCTATGTACAAGCCCAGCAAGGGATCGAGCGCGCGTGTCGAATATCGCGCCATGGACAGCGCAGCAAACCCATACCTCGCACTTTCTGTTCTGCTTGCCGCGGGTCTCAAGGGCATCGAAGAGGGATACGAGCTGCCGCCCGAAGCGGAACACAGCATGTGGGATCTGTCCGATTCTGAGCGACGTGCAATGGGATTCGACCCACTGCCGACCAGCCTCGACCACGCCCTCGCGGTCATGGAACGCAGTGAACTGGTCGCGCAAACACTTGGAGAACAGGTGTTCTCGTATTTCATCCGTGAAAAGCGCCAAGAGGTGCTCGCATACCGCCGTCAAGTCACCCCATTTGAACTCAGTTCGATGCTCGACACCGTATAGCACCGTTTCACATGACCTCTGGGACTCGCGAGCACACACTCGGAGATTTTGCGCGTGCAGGGTTTCAGCAACTTTCTGAGGCCAAGACCGCGTTACTTGGCCTGTCGGCGAGCGTGAATCAACCTCCTGCGGTGTTATTAGATGCCTGTGTGCTCGCAGCAGACCCAGATGCGGCTCTCGACCGGCTCGTTGAGCTTGATTCAATGCATCCAAGCCTGCTCAGCGGTGTGAACCCGCAACAGTGGCGCATGATTACGTTGCTCTTTGGTGCATCTCCGGCAATTGCGAGCTTCTTCGTTCGTCACCCAGAACGATTTCGATCAATACTCGACACCGGCGGTCGGCTCGTCACGCAAGCCGAAGCAACGCATGAACTGTTGCAAGCGGTTGGAGCGAACACCACCGGTGTGCCAGTTGCTGATATCGCTGGCGACATTGCTCACACCGCACTGCGCGTGCGCTACCGAGAACTTCTTGCAGAAACGATGCTGTTCGACCTTTCCCGAGGGGTCGTGGGTGATGCAGCTGATCATTTCGGGGAGGTTGCGACGGCGCTCTCAGATCTCGCGACCGCCGCGCTTGAAAGCGCTCTCGCGATTGCCCGCGCTCACCTTGCGTCTGGCATAGGGGGGAGCCCTGTTGCACCTGCCGACATCGCGGCGACACGGTTAGCGGTGATCGCCATGGGCAAGTGCGGTGCGCGTGAACTGAACGTGGTAAGCGATGTTGACGTGATGTTCATAGCCGACCCCGCAGACAATCTCGATGCTGAATCGGCTGTGCGCATCGGCACCCGCCTCGCGACAGAAACCATGAATGCCATTCATCAGCACGGCGCAGAACCACCCCTCTGGCAAGTTGACCCAAACCTCAGGCCTGAGGGCAAACAGGGCGCGCTCGTGCGGAGTTTGTCGTCGATGTTGAATTACTATGATCGCTGGGCGAAAACCTGGGAATTCCAAGCCCTGCTCAAAGCTCGTCCAGCAGCCGGCGATCTTGAGCTTGGCAAAGAATTCGTGCACCACACACGGCAACTCGTTTGGGCATCTGCGTCTCGTGAAGACTTTGTGGGCAATGTGCAACGCATGCGTGAGAGAGTCACTGAACACATTGATCCAGCCGAACTCGACATCCAAATCAAGCTTGGACCAGGGGGCCTTCGTGACATTGAATTCAGCGTGCAACTCTTGCAACTGGTGCACGGCCAACACGAGCCCCAGCTGCACGCTGCGGGGACCCTGCCGGCTCTAGCGGAGCTTGTAGACGGCGGTTATGTTGCAAGGGATGACGGGAACAGACTCGCTGACCATTATCGAAGGTTGCGGGTCTTAGAGCACCGTTTGCAAATGCAAGAGTTGCGTCGCACCGCACTCATGCCGCGTGACGAGGAGCGGCTTCGTATACTTGCTCGCTCGTCTCGATTTGCGACCTCTGCCACCGAGCTGTTCGCAATGTGGCAGCACATCAAACACGAGGTGCGTGAACTTCACTTGAAGATTTTTTACGCGCCTTTGTTGACAGCAGTTGCCGCGTTGCCCAACGAAGAATTGCTGCTCGACAACGACAAAGCTCGTGCGAGGTTAGAAGGGTTTGGTTTTCGTGACCCCGACGGAGCACTTCGTCATCTTGCTGCTTTGACAAAGGGAAATTCCAGAACGGCTCGCATCCAACGAAACTTGCTGCCTGTCTTGTTGCAGTGGCTCGCAGACGGCACTGATCCCGACTTTGGTTTGCTGGCGTTTCGACGTGTCAGCGAGGCGAACCGCACTACTCCCTGGTACTTGCGATTGTTGCGAGATGGCGCAGAAGCTGCCGAGCGGTTGACCCGAGTTCTGTCGAGCTCGCGCTTTGCCGCGGAGTTGCTTGAGAGCATCCCTGAGGCTGTTGCATGGCTCGAAAACGACAAACTGCTGCAACCGCCTCACGTTGAGTCCCTTCGCGAAGAAATGAGTGCACTCGCATCACGCCGATCCACACTTGATGATGCTGCAGAGGCGTTGCGTGCCGTGCACAGAAGGGAAGTGCTGAGGTTAGCACTTGGTCGCCTGGTGTTTGTGCTCAATGACGCCGATGTCTCCGCAGGCCTCGACGCGGCACACAGCGCGTTGTTGGAAAGCCTGCTTGCCGCCATTCTTGACTCTGAGAAGCGCCAAGAAATTTCCGACGAGCAAACCAATCTTGAACTCGAAATTGCACTGATTGCAATGGGTCGATTTGGTGGCAGAGAACTTGGCTTCGCGAGTGATATCGATTTGATCGCCGTGTATCGCTCGTCAGATCCGCAGCACACTGACCAGCAGCTGAAAAGAGCAACCAAGGTTGTGTCTGAACTCCAACGTCTTGTTTCTGACCCGAAATTTACAGTCGATCTCGACTTTGACCTTCGCCCAGAGGGAAAAAGCGGTCCTCTAGTTCGCAGTCTTGACGCATATCGTTCGTATTATCAGCGGTGGTCGGTGACCTGGGAAAGTCAAGCCCTCATTCGTGCTCGACATGTTGCCGGCAGCCATGATTTAGGGTCTGACTTTATTCGGCTCGCAAATCAGATACGTTACCCGAAGCAATTTGACGAGACTCAAGTGCGCGAAGTGCGTCGCATCAAAGCCAGAGTTGAAGCAGAACGATTGCCACGAGGTGCGAACCCGAGATTACATCTCAAGTTGGGCCCAGGGGGCATCAGTGATGTTGAATGGCTTGTGCAACTTCTGCAACTCCAGCACGCACACGCAATACCTGAGCTGCAAACCGAATCGACACTCGAGGCCTTGCGCGTGCTCGAAGAATCGCAATTGCTCACCCCTGACAACCGTGAGGTGCTGGAACGGTCTTGGGTACTTGCCAGCAAAATTCGCTCTGCAGTGAAACTTTGGAGCGATCGTTCAATCGACACCTTGCCCTCTAGCCGGACCGAGCTTGAGGGCATTGCCGGCGTGCTCGGAATGCCAAGTGGTCATACGACAGAACTCGAAGAAGAGTGGTTCTCTGCCAGCAGAAGAGCTCGACAGGTGTTCGAAGCTGAATTTTTCGGCTTTGAAAACACCAGCTTTCTCGGTTGAGCGTTGAGTCAGGTGTGCGCTGAAGCGTTCATTTGTGAGAGAGATGATCTGCTTGAGAGCTGATCTGCTTGAGTGCTGAAGCTAATTCTTGGTTCGCAGGCTGATTCTCTAGACTTGCATCATGCCACCAAACACCACACCACAGCGTTTTGGTGAACTTGAGCCAAGCAAATGGCCCGGGGAGAGACTTGGGCTCCCAGAGCAGGGGCCAAGATCCGTCGCCCGCGTTGGCAGGAGACTTGCGGCAATTATCATTGACTGGGCCCTTGCTTGGGTCATCTGTCTGCCGTTTCCTGAGTTAAACCGCTCAAACATTCTCACCCTGGCAGTTTTTGCACTCATGCAAATACTGTTTATACCTACCGTTGGTGGATCAATAGGTCATCGACTACTTGGCATGCGAGTGGTTTCGATCGCCGGAGGGTGGATCGGATTTTGGCGACCGGTGGTTCGAACCCTGCTGTTAGTGTTGGTGATCCCGGTGTTGGTGTGGGACAGCGACCAACGCGGTTTTCACGACAAGATTGCAGGAACAGTGCTGATTCGTTCTTAAAAACCTGTAGAGGGGTGTCTGCTGACTCCACTCAGTTTCTAACGGGGTTTTGAGGGTGCACGAACTTTTGTGGGATCAATACCCTTTGGAATGCCTATCGGGTCTGCTTTGAGTGATTGCAGCCGGTTGAAGACATCGCTTACCTGCCGCCGGTTGAGCACTGGTTTCAACTTGATGAGTGTGTGAGAGAGCTTGTGGATGGGGACCGCGCCCTCTTCGGAACCGACGTGAAGCACGGTTAACTGCACACCACGCAGGGCGTGCTTCAGCTTGGTAGATTCTCTGGCAACCAGTTGTTGGGTTCGTGAGGGGCTACCTTCTGCGATGAGCACCACGCCTCCGCGCCCAACAACGCGATAGAGGGCGTCTTTTTGACGGGTCATCGCGACCGGAACTTCGCTGCCGCGCCAAGTTCGACGAAGTGCCCCGTTGATGACGGCACCAACTGCGCCCGGCTTACCTTCGAGTTGAGAATAGGCAACTGTTTCAGCACGTCTGCCGAGCACGATCATGCCGAGAAGCACACCAACCAACACGCCAGAGATCGGCCAGAGGATCCAGCCGAAAATTCCGGAATTGACGAGCCAGGCTACGAGCACACTTGCAGCGATTGGCCCAAGCAAGCTGATGGCAAGCAGCAGGGTCAGGTTGCGGTCGTACTGTTTCGTGTTTTGGTAAATCTGCACCATTTGTTTGATGCGACCGGGTGCTTTTGGGGTTTTTTGCTGCTTCTCTTTGGCCATGTCGTATAGCCTACCTGCTCAAATCGTTTCGTTTTCATGTCAACAACCCTGTAGTTATGAGGCCTGTTCGTTGCACATGTGGAATACCCGTGCCATGCATCATGCAAGATGTACCGTGAAAAGCATGATCAATCAGGTGCAACCAGGTTCAGCAGCTCAATCTGCTCGGTTACTTCTTGAGCTTTGCGTCGTCGGTTTGCATTGCCTGGAGCGGGGGATGTGCGTGGGTCTGTTGCGTGCAACTGATGTGCAGTGGGACGGGTCGCAACTCACGCGAACACCCTCGCGATCACTGGTGAGAAGGTGGCAACATCTCATCACGCGATCACATCACAACCGTACAGGCCACGATGAGTGCTGTTATTCCTTAGGTGTCCCATTTCAGGGTGCGTCCAAACTGTTACTAAGCACTGGGGGAGTGGAAGTTGAGCTGATGCTCATGGACGGTCTTCGGGAAGCAGTTGCAGAGCTGCAGCAACTCAACACGAGCCCTCGCGAAAAATTGGAAATAGTGAAACACCAAATCGGCGGCCGCATCTCATTTGATGTGGCCGCCGATAGAGATTGAACCTCTCGCAGTTAGATGCCGAGGTTCGCCGAGAAATTGGCCTCTTCGAGGCGTGTTTTGAGTTGGGTCAAGAAGCGGGCTGCGTCCGCTCCGTCGACAATTCGGTGATCGTAGGAAAGGGCAAGGTATACCATCGAGCGAATGGCGATGCCTTCACCCTCTGGTCCTGCGACAACAGCTGGGCGTTTGACCACTGCACCAGTGCCGAGAATGGCAACTTGGGGCAAAAATACCACCGGGGTGTCAAAGAGAGCACCGCGTGATCCAGTGTTGGTCAGAGTGAAGGTGCCACCAGCCAACTCGTCTGGTGTCAGCTTGTTGTCTCGCGTGCGTTCAGCGAGGTCTGCAATATCAAGAGCTAATTGCCCAATTGTCTTGTTGCCAGCATCGCGAATGACTGGTGTCAGCAAACCCCGTTCAGTATCAACTGCAAAGCTCATATTTTCTGTTGCGGGGTAAGTGATCGAGTCACCGTCTACTGTTGCATTGATGATCGGGTGAGATTTCAAAGCTTCAGCAGCTGCAAAGGCAAAGAAAGGCATAAATGAGAGTTTCGTGCCTGTTTTTTGCAAAAACTCTGCTTTGATCGCTTCACGAAGCTGAGCAACGCGAGTGACGTCTACCTCAACCACGGTGGTCAATTGAGCCGTTTGCTGCATTGATTCAACTGCCCTTTGTGCAATGACCTTGCGCAGACGGCTCATGGGTTGAGATGTACCGCGGAGTTCAGAAACCACAGGGGCTGCAACAACGGGTTGCGCGGAGGCAAGTGTTGCGGAAACAGTTGCTTTTGAGGCGGCCAAAACATCTTCTTTGCGAATGCGACCGCCAACACCGGTGCCGACCACCTGTTCGAGATTGACGCCTCGTTCCGCAGCGAGCTTACGCACGATTGGGGTGACGTACCCGATTGTTGCAGGCGCTGGTGCAGGTGGAGCTGGAGTCGCGACTGGTGCTGAAGCAGGTGCAGGTGCTGGTGAAGCTACCGTTGAAGGTGAAGCTACCGGTGACGGAACAGACACAGGCTCAGGTGCAGCCACCGGAGCTGGCGCAGACACAGGCTCAGGTGCAGCCACCGGAGCTGGCGCAGACACAGGCTCAGGTGCAGCTACCGGTGTCGGAACAGAAACAGACTCAGGTACAGCAACAGGCGCTGAGGTTGCAGCTGAGACACCGGAGCCGATTCGAGCAAGCACAGCACCAACCTCAGCGGTTTCGTCTTCTTGCACGAGGATTTCCTGCAGCACTCCTGAAAAAGATGAGGGTACTTCGGTGTCGACTTTGTCTGTTGACACTTCGAGTAGTGCTTCATCTACTGCGACAGTGTCACCAATATTTTTTAGCCACCGAGTGACTGTTCCCTCGGTGACACTTTCGCCAAGGGCAGGCAACACTACATCGTAGGAGTCGCCAGAGGGTGCAGCGGGAGCCGCAGCCGGAGTTGGAGGTGCTGCCGCAGCTGGCGCAACAACCGGTTCAGTCACAATCGGTTCAGCGACAGGGGCTACCGGTGCTGCAGAAAGTTGTGGCGTCTCTGGTTGCACTGCTGCAGATTCGGCGGCTGCAGCTGGCGCGGAAGTGCCGTCGCCGATGCGTGCAAGTACAGCACCGACTTCGGCTGTTTCGTCTTCTTTTACCAAGATCTCTTCAAGTACGCCAGCGAAAGGAGAGGGGACCTCGGTGTCCACTTTGTCAGTTGAGACTTCGAGTAATGGTTCATCGACCTCAACTCGATCACCTACGTTTTTTAGCCAGCGGGTGACCGTGCCTTCGGTCACACTTTCTCCAAGTGCGGGGAGGACTACCGATTGACTCATCCTGGTTTCTCCGATCGTGTATACGTGTTCTTGAGTAAATTGCGATCAGATCGCGTGCAGGGGCTTACCAGCCAGTTTCAGCATTGCTTCGCCGATTGTTTCGCTCTGGGTCGGGTGACCATGCACAAACGGTGCGACATCTTCTGGGTAGGCTTCCCAGTTCACAATGAGTTGAGCCTCTCCAAGCAGTTCACCAACGCGTGCGCCAATCATGTGAACACCAACCACAGGTCCGTCATTCACTCGGATCGCTTTCACAGAGCCGGCGGTACCCAGAATTGAACTCTTAGCGTTGCCTGCCAAGTTGTATTCGTATGCGGTGATGTTCTCAGCGCCGAATTTCTCAACCGCCTTTTCCTCGGTCAAGCCCACCGATGCGATTTCGGGGTCACAGTAGGTGATTTTAGGAATGTTCACATCTTCAACAAGCACGGGGTTCAAACCCGCCAGCACTTCTGCGAGATAGATGCCTTGCTGGTAGCTGCGATGCGCAAGTTGAAGTCCAGGAACAATGTCACCAACCGCGTACACCCCAGAAACGTTTGTGGCGAGCTTCTCGTCTGTAAGCACGTAGCCGCGATCCATGGTGATTCCAACTTCTTCAAAACCTAGCCCCTGAGTGGCAGGGCCACGGCCCACTGCAACCAGCAGATACTCAGCTTCTAGAGTGGTGCCATCTTCGAGTGACACAGTTACCGAGTCTGCCGTCTGGGTCACCCCTTGAAAACGCACCCCAAGGTGAAAATTGATTCCACGTTTGCGGAACGCACGCTCCAGCTGTTTCGAGATCGACTCTTCTTCGTTTGGAACCAGGTGAGGCAGACCCTCGACAATGGTGACCTCGGAACCAAACGAGCGCCATACGCTAGCAAATTCAACGCCAATGACACCGCCGCCAAGAATGATCACTCGATCTGGGACGTGCTGCATCTGCAGGGCATGTTCGCTGGTAATGACCCTGCCGCCAATTTCAAGGCCGGGGAGCGAACGTGAGTATGAGCCTGTGGCGAGAACCACATGCTTACCGATGAGGTTGTCATCACCGACAGTAACGGTGTTGGCTGAGGTCAGCCGACCTTCCCCTTCAAACACAGGGATGCCGTTCGCTTTGATGAGTCCTTGCAAACCTTTGAATTTACCCGCAACAAGATTGTCTTTGAACCCGTTGACGCCGGCCATGTCAACGCTAGCGACACTCGACATGATTCCGTAAACAGAACCTTCGCGCGCGTAGTCGGCCACTTCGGCAGAGTGCAACAGTGCTTTCGTTGGCACACATCCACGATGCAAACAGGTACCACCGAGTTTGTCTTTTTCAATCAGGGCAACGGTGAAACCAAGTTGTTTTGCACGAAGCGCAGTTGCATAACCAGCGCTCCCGCCACCAAGAATTACTACATCAAACTGCTGGTCAGCCAAGTGGGATCTCCCTCGGATTTGCGGTGTTTACACCACGGGTAAAAGGTGCAATTTTATAGCCTACTATCTGTTTTCACTCTCTCGGATCTTCTTGCGTCATGTGGTCAAGTTTCGCTCAGGGCGTGTGCACTTCTCAGATGAATCGAACAATGCCTTCGTAGTATGGAAGAGTGCATGAATCGCTGATTTCATCAGAGAACGTTGAACTTCGTCGCAACGTTCCCAAGGGCGTGCCCTTGATCCTGGCACTCGCAGGCCCGACTGACGCTGGAGCGGTGCTCTCGCAACTTGACGAGTACTTGTGGCAAAACAGCAACCTCGAAGAAATATTCAGGTTTGATTCTGATTCATTACTTGACTACCGGGCTCGCCGACCGCTGATTACCTTCGACGAAGATCATTTCACTGACTACGAACCCGAAGAACTCACAATTTCGCTGGGTCATGATGCACTTGGCGCCCCATTCTTGCTGCTGAGTGGCTACGAACCTGATTTTCGATGGGAGCAATTCGTTTCTACCGTGCTCGAAATCATTGCTGAATTTGATGTCTCGGTGACCACCTGGGCGCATGCGATTCCCATGCCAGTTCCTCACACCAGGCCTATTCGAGCAACGGTGAGCGGCACGCGTGAAGATCTTATTCAGTCTCGTTCCATCTGGAAGCCAACTACCAAGCTCCCTGCATCCCTTTCTCACGTGCTTGAATACAGGCTCCAAACGCTCGGCGATGATGTGGTGGGTTTTGCATTGCTGGTACCTCATTATCTTGCGAATAACGAGTATCCGGAAGCGTTATTAGCCGCACTTGATTGCATCATGTCGGCAACGGGCCTGATCTTCAACACGGATGAGGTTCGTGCGGATGCTCAAAAATTTGTCACTCAGGTCGAAACACAAATTCATGAGAATGAAGAATCTCTGCAAATGTTGCGGGGGCTTGAGAGTCGTTATGACGATTACATGCAAGACCAAACGACTCAAACCCCATTGGTGGCAGAGGGTGGAACCATTCCAACCGCTGACCAATTGGCTAGTGAACTCGAACGGTTTTTAGCACAACAGCGTGATGACAATTCATCTTCCGACAACAGCTAACCTGTCTCCGTGCAGGTGCGCATAAAAAACGTGGCATAATTATGTACGTAACCCGTTCTTACCCGGTCTTTTCGTTTTGAAAATGTTCAGGGCTTGACACGGGTTTTACCGGTATCTGCGTGAATTGCGCCCTGTTACCCTGCATAAAACATCGTTTCAACCAAGAGAGGCGGCCGCGTGGCGACTGCAACCTCGTCCAAATCTGCTGCAAACACATCAGCTTCAAATTCTTCCGCGAAGGCGGCTACAAAGCCAGCAGCGAAGGCTCCTGCAAAGGCTGCTGCAAAGGCTCCTGCAAAGGCTGCTGCGAAGGCTGCCACGAAGACACCTGCCAAGGCGGCTGCAAAGCCAGCAGCGAAGGCTCCTGCGAAGGCTGCCACGAAGACACCTGCCAAGGCGGCTGCAAAGCCAGCAGCGAAGGCTCCTGCGAAGGCTGCCACGAAGACACCTACCAAGGCACCTGCAAAGGCTCCAGCGAAGGCTCCAGCGAAGGCATCGAAAAGCACAGCTTCGACACTCACCGGAGAGTCAATCGAAGAGATCAGCCCCGATGAAGCCGTTGTCGATCTCAATGACGGCGGGCTAGAAGAAGCCGAGGTTGACGAGGCTTCCGAAACCTCAGTCCTTGAGCCATTACCAGCAGGGGCTCTCGTGCTCAAAGCTGGTGATGAAGAAGATGTGCCTACCATCACCAATTTAATCCCTGGGGCAACCGCTGACCCAGTCAAGGACTACCTGAAGCAAATTGGCAAGGTCCCTTTGCTCAATGCCGCCGAAGAGGTGGAACTTGCCATGCGCATTGAGGCAGGTTTGTTTGCAGAGGAAAAACTCGCCACTGAAAAAAATCTGTCTAAAAAATTGCAACGAGAACTCAAATGGGTTGCGCGAGACGGGCAACGTGCAAAAAGCCACCTGCTTGGTGCAAACCTTCGGCTGGTTGTATCTCTAGCAAAGCGTTACACGGGCCGAGGAATGCAGTTCCTTGACCTGATTCAAGAGGGCAACCTTGGTCTGATTCGTGCGGTCGAGAAATTTGACTACACCAAGGGTTTCAAATTCTCCACGTATGCCACCTGGTGGATCCGGCAGGCAATTACCAGGGCTATGGCTGACCAGGCTCGAACCATTCGCATCCCGGTGCATATGGTTGAAGTCATTAACAAACTTGCACGCGTGCAAAGGCAAATGCTTCAAGATCTTGGCCGCGAACCCACTCCCGAAGAACTGTCACGCGAACTTGACATGACTCCTGAAAAAGTCGTAGAAGTTCAAAAATATGGCCGAGAGCCAATTTCTCTACACACTCCACTCGGCGAAGATGGCGACAGCGAGTTTGGTGATCTCATTGAAGATACCGAGGCTGTCGTCCCAGCTGACGCAGTAGGTTTCACCATGTTGCAACAGCAACTCGAACAGTTACTTGATTCCTTAAGTGAACGTGAGGCCGGCGTGATTCGAATGCGTTTCGGGCTTGGTGACGGCCAGCCCAAAACTCTCGATCAAATCGGTGACACGTTTGGCGTCACTCGTGAGCGCATTCGCCAGATTGAATCGAAGACTATGGCGAAACTCCGCCACCCGTCACGATCGCAACAATTGCGCGACTATTTAGAGTAAAACACACGCGTTTGCCCCGCAAAGAGCGGGGCAAACGCGTGTGTGATAACAAGTTAGGGGTGTATGCGTGAGGTTTCGTCATGCCACACCTGAGCTAGTGGGCGAAGTTTTTCTTCGTGTAGTTTTGCATGGTGACCACAAAAAAGTAATTCGCTGCCACTAATGACCACCCGAACGTAGGCTTGGGCACCGCAGCTATCGCAGCGGTCGAGCGAGGTGAGATCGCGATCTGCAGCAAGAGCAGTCTCTGCGAGATCCTGTTCGATTGTCGTCATGACTGCCTCCCTTTTTCTGATTCATCCGCGGTAGAGCGAACACTTGATGTACATACAACCATGTTCAACCTATGAAACTCTGCATTTCGGGTACGTTTCGCTCAGCGCGTAGCACCCCTATGGAGACTGCCACGGCGAGTACAGAAGTCATTCCAGGACCAAGGATCTAGTGTGGAACTGTTGACCTGAAAGGGAAGCATACTTTGGCTGAATCAAGTTACTCCGCACGTCATCTCACTGTGCTCGAAGGTCTCGAAGCCGTCCGAAAACGACCAGGCATGTACATCGGCACCACTGATTCCCGAGGCTTGATGCACTGTCTTTGGGAAATCATTGACAACTCTGTTGATGAGGCACTGGCCGGTCACGGACACGAAATTTTGGTTAACTTGCACGATGACGGAAGCGTGACTGTCAGCGATCAAGGTCGTGGTGTTCCGGTCGATATTGAACCAAAAACCGGGTTAAGCGGTCTTGAACTTGTGTTCACCAAACTGCACGCTGGAGGAAAATTTGGCGGTGGTGGCTACACCTCATCAGGTGGCTTGCACGGCGTCGGGGCGTCCGTAGTAAACGCACTTTCATCAAGACTCGATGTAGAAGTCGACCGTGATGGCAAAACATGGGCCATGTCCTTTCGCCACGGAGAACCCGGCATTTTCGAGGGTGATGGCCCTGACAGCCCCTTTCATCCCTTCGAGGACGCCTCAGAGCTACGTGTTGTGGGTAAAGTGTCGAAAAACACCACCGGCACGAGAGTTCGGTATTGGGCTGATCCACAGATTTTTCTCAAAACGGCGACCTTTGAACTCGATTCGCTGTTAGCGAGAGCCAGACAAACAGCATTCCTGGTGCCAGGTCTGGCCATAGAGATTGTGAATGATCTCTCAAACGTCCAAAAGGAACAACAGGTTGAACCTTCGGTGCACCGCTTTCAATACGAAGGCGGCATCAGTGAATATGTGAACTATCTTGCAATTGATTCGCCTTTGACTGGCACCTGGCGTTTTACTGACACTGGTTCATTTACTGAAACTGTTCCAGTCATCGATGAACAGACCGGAGCACTGGTTTCTCGTGAAGTGGAACGTACCTGTGAGGTTGACATTGCACTGCGTTGGGGCACAGGCTACGAGACTGAAGTGCAAAGTTTCGTGAATATCATTGCTACTCCCAAGGGTGGAACTCACCTGAGCGGATTTGAGCAAGGACTCGTGAAATTTTTTCGAAAACAAATTGAACAGAACTCGAGAAAGCTCAAAGCCGGCAGCGATAAACCCGAAAAGGACGACATCCTTTCCGGCCTCACCGCAGTGGTGACTGTCCGTCTTCCTGAACCGCAATTCGAGGGTCAGACAAAAGAGGTGCTCGGCACTGCGGCTGTTCGCCAAATTGTCTCCCGTGCCCTGACGAAAGGTCTTGAGCAGCGGTTTGCCTCTTCAAAACGAGAAGATAAAACTCACACCACAGCACTGCTCGAAAAAATGGTGAGCGAAATGAAATCGCGCATCTCACTTCGAGCGCAGCGAGACACTGCTCGACGCAAGAGTTCACTTGAAAATTCCTCGTTGCCAGCCAAATTGATTGACTGCCGTTCCAAAGACATTGCTGACACAGAACTGTTTATAGTCGAGGGTGACAGCGCTCTGGGCACAGCACGGCCCGCACGCGACAGTGAATTTCAGGCGTTGTTGCCGATCCGCGGAAAAATTTTGAATGTACAGAAAGCCTCGGTTGCCGAAATGTTGGCAAATACCGAGTGCAGCTCAATCATCAAAGTTATCGGCGCTGGTTCCGGAAGAGATTTTGATATCAATTCAGTTCGGTACGGGAAAATTATTTTGATGAGTGACGCTGATGTCGACGGTGCACACATTCGAACGTTGTTACTCACGCTCTTTTTTCGCTACATGCGGCCACTCCTTGAGCACGGGCGAGTCTACGCTGCCGTTCCGCCGCTTCACCGAGTCATTGTGCAAAACGCCGGTCGCACGCCAAATGACGTCATTTATACCTACAGTGAGAAGGAACTCCAAGCGTTGCTGGCTGATTTGCGAAAACGAGGCAAGAAATACCTGGAACCTATACAACGCTACAAGGGTCTCGGTGAAATGGATGCTGATCAGCTCGCTGAAACGACCATGGACCGCCAACACCGAACCCTTCGTCGAGTCAGACTTGAAGACGGTCACGCCGCATCTGAAGTGTTTGAGTTGTTAATGGGCGGTGAGGTTGGCCCTCGCAAGGAATTCATTGTAGAAAACTCCGACGACCTTGATCGAGAGCGTATCGACGCCTAAGACTCATAAGTACCTGGCGCCCTCACCACACCTTTGCATTCGGTGAGCCGTGGGCAGTGTTCAAACCGTCCTAAGAAGCGGGCGCTGCCCCAATATGTGCGATTGGGCCCTCAACCGCTGACCCGGAACCGTCACGTTTCATATGTTGCTCAGGAAGCTTCCGAACTGTGCCGTCTGCCCCAACAGCTCTGGGTTGACCTAGACCCACCCAAGCACACGAGAGGTGGTCCTCACCCTTCAAGAATCGTTGTGCACGGACTCCGCCTGTGGCTCGTCCTTTAGCCGGAAATTCAGCCCAGTCAGAAATTTTTGCACTCGAACTGGAGATACCCGGTAAAGTTTCGAAATTTTCAGCAACTGTAACAACGACGGCCTCGGCGTTTGCAGGCAAAGCGGTGGCGAAGACTATTTTTGCGTTGCCTGCGAGTTTCATGCCTGCCATTCCAGCTGCTGCTCTTCCCTGTGGCCTCACCGAATTTGCACTGAACCGGAGCAGTTGTGCGTCGCTGGCAATTGCGGCAAATTCAGAGTCATCAGGTGCCATGAACGCAGATACGAGTGAGTCCGAATCTTTTAGTGCGATGATTTCAACCACTGGTTTGGAGGGGAGATCATTGAGCAGTACTCGCTTCACAACGCCTTGAGTGGTGAACAAACCCACGGGAATGTCAGAATCGAGAGGCACCAGACCAACTACTCGGATTTTTTTGTCGGTAAGACCAAGATAGGACGTGAGCGACACGCCAGCCGTGAATGATATTGATGCGGCAGGAACGAGAGGTAAATCAACTGGTGTGAATCGAACTAAAGTGCCGTCACTTAAAAATGCACCGATTTCACCGCGTGCCGTGCTGTCTACTGTAGCGGTAACTGCGCCGTGTTTCGAAGCCCGTTGTGCAGTGCGAGGTGGTTCGAGAGCAGTCGGGTCTCGGTCAACCCGCAGCGCCCTACCGGTTGCAGACAACAACACGGTGCATGGGGTGTCCGCAACTTCGAGAGTTGCACCCACATTGCTCTGAGCTCGGGTTTGCCGCTCAACTGCCCCGGTGAGGGCTGTGCGACGGGGGGTGCCGAACGATTCAGCGACTTCGTCAAGTTCGTCACTCACCACCTGACGCAAAAGTGCTTTGCTGCCAAGAATCTCAAGCAAACGTTCAATCTCAGAGCGGAGCTGATCACGTTCACTTTCGAGTTCGACCCTGGAGAATTTCGTTAATCGTCGCAAACGTAACTCGAGAATGTACTCCGCTTGAGCCTCGCTGAGCTCAAAGACCTGCATCAATCGAACTCTCGCAGTTTCAGCGTCATCGCTCGTTCGAATTAACTGAATCACCTCGTCGATGTCAAGGATTGCGATCAGCAACCCTTCAACAAGGTGCAGTCGTTCCCGACGTTTGTTGAGCCGATGTTCACTTCGACGTTGAACAACTGATAGACGGTGGTCGATAAACACCTGGAGCATGTCGCGCAAGCCAAGAGTTTGCGGCTGCCCGTTGACCAATGCAACTGAGTTGATGCTGAAAGAATCTTCGAGGGGAGTGACACGATACAGCTGTTCGAGCACGGCTTCAGGGCTAAAACCAGTTTTGAGTGTGATCACGAGACGCAACCCGTGCTTACGATCGGTCAGGTCAGTGACATCACTGATGCCAGAAATGCGTTTGTTTTCAACACCCTGCTTGATCTTTTCGATCACACGTTCCGGTCCGATGAGATAAGGCAACTCGGTCACAACAAGACCGGTTTTTCGAGCGGTGAGCTGTTCAATTGCTACTTTTGCTCGTGTGCGGAACGCACCCCTGCCGGTGAGGTATGCCTCTTTGATGCCGTCAAGACCCACGATCACCCCACCACCTGGCAAATCTGGTCCAGGGATGTAATTCATGAGGTCTTCGACAGTTGCATCTGGGTGATGAAGCAAAAATTTTGCTCCCTCAACTACCTCAAGTAAGTTATGCGGAGCCAAGTTTGTGGCCATGCCGACCGCAATGCCCGATGCGCCGTTGACAAGCAAATTTGGAATCGCAGAGGGGAGTACCTCGGGTTGCATCAGTTGATTGTCATAGTTGGGAACAAAATCAACAACATCTTCATCTAATGATGCAGTCATGCTGAGAGCTGCTCCCGCAAGACGCGCCTCAGTGTAACGGGAGGCGGCAGGACCATCATCGAGTGACCCGAAATTACCATGGCCGTCAACAAGGGGGAGTCGCATAGCAAAAGGTTGCGCAAGGCGAACGAGAGCATCGTAAATTGAACTGTCTCCGTGGGGGTGGAGTTTACCCATCACCTCACCCACCACGCGGGCGCTCTTTACGTGACCTTTTTCAGGGCGCAGCCCCATGTCAGTCATCATGTAGAGAATTCGACGCTGCACTGGTTTCAAACCATCTCGAGCATCTGGCAGCGCACGCGAATAAATCACCGAATAGGCGTACTCAAGAAACGAAGATTCCATTTCATGTTGAATGTCAATATCTTCGATGCGTTCAATTGCCGGTTGCTTTGCCACGGGTGAGTGTCGTGCCCTCCGATTGAGTGCTCATGCATGAGCGCAGATACGATATTGATCATGCTACCGACGCCGAGTGACAACGGCGCGAGGCTTGCCGCAATTTTGCCGACAGGACTCGCATCGTTGGCGTTGGGTGCCGGGGCACCCCCAGCGCACATGTTGAAACTGGCCACCCAGGGATCCATCGCTTGGCCTGGTAGCGAACAACAGATACCTGAGTCGTTGCCTGCTGTTCGCAGCCTCGTCTTCATCGTTGTTGACGGCCTTGGGCATGCAAATGTGCGTGCTCGATCGGGTCATGCACGAACTTTCATGGCACTGCCGCAGCATCGCATTGAGACTGTGATTCCATCAACGACCGGAGCTGCGTTAACGACTTTGCTGACAGGTCGGTTGCCCGGCGAACACGGGCTGATCGGCTACAAAATCCGGCATCCACAGTTGGGTCTCATTAACACGTTGAGTGAATGGCAGGGCATTCAGAAGCCATACGAATGGCAGCGGTGTGATTCCCTGCTCTCGCTCTCGAGTGAAATTGGGGTCCGTGCAATCGCTATTGGCAGGCCTGCACACGCCAAAAGCGCATTAACGTCATCCATTTTGGCGGGTGCACAGTACCACAGTGCCCAAACTGTTGATCAAAGATTCGACATAGCCACTCGCTTGCTTGCTGATTCTCAACCTGCCTTGATGTATTTGTATGTAGACGAGTTAGACCGGGCGGCACACAAATTTGGGTGGCAGAGTCAGCAATGGCTGCAACGGCTTGAACAATTCGATGCAGCTTTAGCTGGTTTTTTGAACACCCTCCCAAGCGACACAGGTGTTCTCATCACCGCTGATCATGGCATTGTCGATGTTGAGCCGCATCATCGTTATCTGCTCGACGTGACCTTGCCCGCATTCTCTGGAGTGATGGCTGTTGGTGGAGAGCCTCGCATGAGGTCGTTGTATCTTGCCGAGCAAGCAAACGCTCAAGAAGTTGCTCAACGAATTAGGGATCACCTGGGTAACCTTGCCTGGGTAACCACTCGTGGCGAGGCTATCAGCGCACACTGGTTTGGGCCTGTGGCAACCGGAGTTCCCGAACGGCTTGGCGAAGTGTTAGTCGTGGCAAGACGACAGGTGGCATTTACCCTTGTGAACGATTCAGCCGAAGCCCTGAGCATGGTCGGTCAGCACGGTGCACTGAGTGATGACGAACGTGGCGTTCCACTTGCCCTTGGCGGATGTCTGGCTGGCACAGGTTTTTATTCAGCTCTGCGAACCATAGCCGGGCATATTCGTCATTAAGGCGTGTGATCTTCACTTTCACCGCGAGTGCCAAACAAAATATCGTCCCAACTGGGAATAGATGTACGTC
This sequence comes from uncultured Leucobacter sp., assembly GCA_964433255.1. GTDB lineage: Bacteria > Actinomycetota > Actinomycetes > Actinomycetales > Microbacteriaceae > Leucobacter. The sequence continues at coordinate 10,992 of CAYSQG010000007.1, read as the reverse complement.
CTTTTCCGCGCTTTGTATGCTCTGAGTCGGCGCGGTCAGTGTCAATGACTGCTGAATCTGGGGCCTTGGGTTTGCGCCAGACACGATCAGCTGTATCAACTTCATCACCCAGGTCAATTTGAGAAGATTCTTCAATGGGTTCGGGATGTAGAGTTACCGGCGCTTCAAACTCATTCAATGTGACCTCAAGGTCAGTCTCTTGAGATTCGTTCTGACGTTGCCCGCGTCGTCGACGAAGTGCGTCTAACAGGTCGGCAGTTTGGCCTAAATCTTGTGGCTCTGGTTCAGAAGTTGAGATGGCACGTTCTTCGATTTCGCGACGGCGAGCAAATTCTGTATCGGCTGTTATGACAGGAATCGCTCCGGTGGAAGGATGGCCCGCCTTGAATGCAGCTTCTGCGGCCAGGCTCACCGGTGGGGGATGTTCTTCGGACGCACTGTGATCTGGCGCACCAAGGGCACTGCTCTCGTCGTGATGCGCTGACGTATCAGGCTCCAGATCTTCAACTCGGTGAAATGAGCCTGAATCAAAACGTTCAGCACTATGCAAATTATCCACTGCCCGCAATTTCGGCAGAAGTCGATCACCGACTTCACCCTGTTTTGAAAGGTTAACTGCGTCGGGAGTCAGGGGGGAGAGCACGCCTTTTCGGTGGTCGAACGACCAGATGGCCCGGTGCTCGGTGCCGTTTGAGTCAAACTCTAACTTGATCATCCAGCCGGCCTCATCGTCTCGCCAAGAATCCCATTGCACATTGATTGCACTCAGGCCAATCAGACGCTCTGCAATAACCGCACCAAACTGTTGCTCGGATTGTTCGGTAGCGTGAGTACGTACTGGTATTTTGCTCGCTGTGGTCAGGATGAATTTTCGTTCTGCAACAACTGGTGCTTCGTACCGCTCGATGTCGCTTTCGTCTGCGCCCGTCGCAGCCATAATTTCTTGGTGCGACTTTCCGGAGCGAATCATGGATTGAATTTCACGCGGATTCACTCGGGGGTGTGAAACTTGTGCGCGTACAGCCAGCCGGACTTCTGAGAGAACTGTTTCGTCTGCTTGCACTCGATACGAAGCTCCAGCATCGCTCTCAAAAATCAGAGTGCCTTCTTCGCGTCGTACGAAACGAAGTTCATCCATTGCCGTTCCTCCCGATGAATTGTGACAAGCGTGACATGTGCGGGCACAGCGTTGCAACACCACGCCGAAGAAATAGGATTTTTCTGTCACTTTAGAGATTGAAGATGCAAAAAATTCACTACCCACGGCAGTTGTATTTGCATGGAGGGTAAAACTAGTGCAAACTATGGCCGCGGTTGTTCACCAAAAATAAGCAGGAGAGCATGGCTACTGACTACGACGCACCACGCAAGAATGATGACGAATCAGAGTCGATCGAGGCACTGAAAGAACGCGGCCCTGCCAAGGGGGCGTCTTCCATAGACTCAGACGACGCTGACAACCCGGGTTTCGAACTTGCTGGTGCTGACCTTTCAGACCTTGAACTCGATGTAGTGGTGCTGCCCCAGCAAGAAGACGAGTTTACCTGCGTGAACTGCTTTTTGGTTCGTCACCGATCACAACTTTCCCACACCGACAAGCTTGGCCCGGTGTGCGCGGAGTGCGCAGGCTAGCCTTGGTTAGGAAGTTCTTGCCTGAAGAGCTTGAACGGCCGCAATAAGTGTCTGTGGTTTTCTTGTCGTGATGACCCAATATGGAGTGGGGTCGTTGGTGTCAGTTAGGGTGAACTTCACTCCTCTGTGAACGTATCCTCGAACGAGCAGGTACGCTCGGGCATCGGCCTCTGGGCCGATGAGTTTGCGAAGTGATAAATCGTCAAGTTCAACGAGTTCCCCGATGAACTTGACTGGCACATTGGCCCTTCCTGCTGAGAGCACACCATCTTTGACCCGAATCAGTGGTGACATCAGCACCAGTGAAGCCGTGATGATCGCGTAGAGAACAATTGCGATTGGAACTGCCAGTGATTGGTTGATTGGCATGATTGTCAAGGTCGTCGCTGGAATGATGAGCAACAAAACCGCGAATAACCAAGGTGAGGGCCATAGCCGCTCGCTGTATACGTTGGTTGCGCTTTCTGCCATATTCCTATTATCGTCGTTGCCCCCTGTGCCGCCGGTGTGTGCCACACCCGAACAGAGCTCTTCCAACTTAGTTCTATGAGTTAGCCTGACTGAGTGAATAGTGAAATTGATTTGCCGATCGTTGCAGACGAGGTGTTTCTTCCCAATTACGCTCAACCTGGTGATGCAGGTGCAGATTTGCGAAGTGCTGAGCAATTGGTGCTTGGCCCAGGGGAGCGGGCACTTGTTGGCACTGGTGTGAGCATTGCCCTGCCAGATGGCTATGCGGCTTTTGTGGTTCCGAGAAGTGGTCTCGCAGCAAAACACGGCATATCGATCGTGAATTCACCAGGCACAATAGATGCTGGCTACCGTGGTGAGATTAAGGTCATTTTGATAAATCTTGACCCACGAGAGTCGTTTCAGATCTCAGTTGGCGACCGCATCGCTCAGCTGATTTTGATGCCGGTGACTCGGGCACAATTTACCCGCGTTGATCAACTGTCCTCCAGCGTCAGGGGTGAGTCTGGTTTCGGATCAACAGGCATTGGTCAGTAATTCATAGCCAGAACCCGCTAGTCTAAAAATCATGACCGAGCAACCGAGCCACAACCATGACGAGCTGGTTCCAATTGAATCTGAAGCTGAACCAGGGCAGGCACAGAATGACGGTTCAGAAAAGTCAGCTCCAGAAGACCGCACCGTTTCGGGCCCATACGACCTCACTGAGGTTCCAGCGATAAAGCCATACATCGACTTTGGTTCAATCAAAATCCTTCCACGTGAAGGGTTGCAAATTCGGCTCGAAGTTGATCAAGCGACAAAACGCTTGGTCGCAATCACCCTCGACTATGACGGCTCGGTATTGCAACTCCAAGCCTTTTCGGCTCCCAAATCGTCAGGTCTCTGGCATCGTGTGCGCAGTGAAATTGCCCAGCAAATGACTGCCCAATCGTCAGCTGCGCAAGAGGTGCAGGGTCCGCTGGGTCCTGAGCTCAGGGTAATCACCCAGGCCCCTGCCGTGCAGGGAGAATCTCAGCGTGTAGTGCGTTTTATCGCAGTTGACGGACCCCGCTGGATGTTGCGTGGCGTGATTATGGGCAAAGCCGCTGAGGCCCCAGAACAACACCCCGATATCATTGCGATTTTTCAAGACATTGTGGTGGTTCGAGGTGATCTGCCCATGCCCCCAAGCGAACTTCTCCCGCTCCAAGTGCCCCCAGGACTCACCCCACAATCGCCTGAGGAGCAAGCGGCTGCGTGAAAAATCTGAGCCCAGAACCCAAAAAACAGGGCGGTCTCTCGCGGGCTGTTGAGGCCGGCCTCTCGGGTGAGTCGTTGAGTTACCAAGGAGTGCTTGAGGCAATCGGAGGGTGGCGAGGCATCGCCGAATCTCTGCTCCCTGCAGCTGTCTATCTCATTTTTTTCATGACCACACGGGACCCTCAACTCTCCGTGCTGGCGCCGTTGTCACTTTCAATAGTGGCGATCCTGGTTCGCATCGTTCGCCGAGAACCGGTAGTGGCAGCCCTCGCCGGCTTGGCGGGAGTGATCATCTGCGTGCTTGCGGTTGTGTTCACGGGTGACGGCAGCAATTATTTTGTACCCGGGTTTTATATCAACGGCGCATACATTCTCGTCTACACCGTTTCTTTGTTGGTGGGTTGGCCGGTTATTGGTTTTGTGCTTGGTTTTTTTCGAGGATCCCTCACCGCTTGGCGTAAAGAACCGGCGCTATTTCGTGCCGCACAATTGACTTCTATCGTCTGGCTTGTGGTGTTTGTTTCTCGGCTAGCTGTGCAGTTGCCTCTATATTTTTCAGACCAGACTGAAGCCCTGGGCATCGCCCGTCTTGCTATGGGCATTCCACTTTTCGCACTGGCAGTTTTGTTTACCTGGCTTGTGCTCTCCCGCGTGAGCTCTGCACTCGATTTTCAGCGCGAATCTGAATCCAACATTCAATCCCCAGGTCAAGACACCGTTGACTGACCTGCAGCTCGTCCGACCGAACAACAGGCTTGCGGCTTCGCAGAAATTCTTTGGATAAAAACTCTAGATTGACGTTTTTTGTGCGCAAAAACGTGTAGAATTGTCTCGACATCAAGATACTTTTGGATGGAGCACACATGTCATCAGTCAACAGTTTTGGCGCCCAAGCTCAGCTTGAAGTTGCAGGCAAAAACTATCAAATTTTCGACATCACCTCGGTTGAAGGCGCCAGTCGACTGCCATATAGTCTGAAAGTTCTGCTTGAGAACCTGTTGCGCACTGAAGACGGCGCAAACGTCACCAAGCAGCACATCGAAGCCCTTGCCCACTGGGATCCGAGTGCTGAGCCAGACACCGAAATTCAATTCACTCCGGCACGAGTGATCATGCAAGACTTCACTGGTGTTCCGTGTGTGGTAGACCTCGCAACGATGCGTGAAGCTGTCACCGATTTGGGTGGCAACCCAGAGAAAATTAACCCGCTCGCACCAGCTGAGTTGGTCATTGATCACTCAGTCATCAGCGATGTGTACGGAACGGCAGATGCTGCTACGAAGAACGTTGAAATTGAATACCAGCGAAACGGCGAACGTTACCAATTTTTGCGCTGGGGCCAGGGAGCCTTTGATGATTTCAAGGTAGTGCCACCCGGAACCGGCATCGTGCACCAGGTGAACATCGAATATTTGGCTCGGGTGACCTTCACCCGTGTCGTCGATGGGGTACTTCAGGCCTACCCAGACACCTGTGTCGGCACCGATTCGCACACCACCATGCAAAATGGTCTTGGCGTGCTTGGCTGGGGCGTGGGCGGCATTGAAGCTGAAGCTGCAATGCTCGGTCAGCCCATCTCAATGCTGATTCCTCGAGTAGTTGGTTTTAAACTTTCCGGTCAAATCCCTGCCGGCGTCACCGCAACTGACGTGGTGCTCACCATCACTCAGATGCTTCGCAAACACGGTGTGGTCGGCAAATTTGTTGAATTTTATGGTGAGGGCGTCGGTTCAGTTCCGTTGGCAAACCGCGCCACAATCGGAAACATGAGCCCCGAGTTTGGCTCAACCGCCGCCATGTTCCCAATCGATGACGTCACACTCGACTATCTGCGTCTCACCGGCCGTCCAGCAGAACAAATTGATCTTGTTCGCGCATACGCACAAGCTCAGGGCATGTGGCATGATCCTTCGCACGAACCTGTGTTTAGCGAATATCTCGAACTCGATCTCTCGACCGTAGTCGCCTCAATTGCCGGACCGAAACGCCCACAAGATCGCATCGAACTGACCCGGTCTAAAGATCAGTTTGAAATCGACCTTGAAAATTATGCGAAAGCCTCAAACCCCGCCAAGGTAAAAGACCAACAGGGTCGTGAGTTCGAAATCGACCACGGTGCGGTTACCCTCGCCTCAATCACCTCGTGCACGAACACCTCAAACCCCTCGGTCATGCTCGCAGCAGGTGTGCTTGCCCGCAACGCGGTTGCCAAGGGTCTAAAAGCTAAGCCCTGGGTGAAGACCACGCTTGCTCCCGGATCCAAGGTAGTCACCGATTACTACGAGAAATCTGGCTTGCGCGACGACCTCGAGGCGCTCGGTTTTTACCTTGTTGGCTACGGCTGCATGACCTGCATTGGTAACTCTGGCCCCTTGAACGATGAGATCTCGCAAGCGGTGCACGAGAACGATCTTGCGGTGACCGCAGTGTTGTCGGGCAACCGTAACTTCGAGGGACGCATCAACCCCGACATCAAGATGAACTACCTGGCAAGCCCACCCCTGGTTGTTGCCTACGCACTTGCTGGTTCAATGGATTTTGATTTCGAGAATGAGCCCCTTGGTCAGGACAGCAATGGAAACAATGTGTTCCTGCGCGATATCTGGCCTGACCCGGTTGAGGTGCAACACATTGCTGACAACTCGATCGACAGCGAGATGTTCAATTCAAAATACGCGACAGTGTTCGATGGCGATGAACACTGGAAATCTTTGCCAACTCCCGCTGGCAACACATTTGCTTGGGACGAACAGTCGACCTATGTGCGCAAAGCTCCCTATTTTGACGGCATGCCGCTCACGCCTGATCCCGTGTCCGACATTGTTGGGGCTCGGGTCATGGCAAAACTTGGCGACTCAGTCACTACCGACCACATCAGCCCAGCCGGAAGTTTTAAGGCCGAAACGCCAGCCGGTCAATATTTGGTGGCACACGGAGTGGCGCCAAAAGATTTCAACACGTACGGCTCACGTCGTGGAAATCATGAGGTCATGATTCGCGGAACCTTTGCCAATATCCGTCTTCGAAATCAACTGCTCGATAACGTCGAGGGCGGGTTCACTAGAGACTTCACTCAGCCTGGCGGCCCCCAGGCCTACATCTATGACGCTTGCCAAAACTACGAGAAGGCCGGCATTCCGCTTGTCGTGCTCGGTGGCAAGGAGTACGGTTCAGGTTCATCACGTGACTGGGCTGCGAAGGGCACTCGTTTGCTCGGCGTGAAAGCTGTCATTGCCGAAAGCTTCGAGCGCATCCACCGTTCAAACCTGATTGGCATGGGAGTGTTGCCCCTCCAGTTCCCCGAAGGCCAAAGTGCCGACTCGCTTGGTCTCGATGGCACCGAGGTGTTTGACATTAGTGGGGTCACGCAAATGAACGAGGGAGTGACCCCAAAGAAACTTTCGGTTGTGGCCACAAAAGAAGATGGGTCAACGGTTACATTCGACGCGGTTGTTCGCATTGACACCCCTGGTGAAGCCGACTATTACCGGAACGGTGGAATCTTGCAGTATGTGCTGCGTTCGCTCCTGTAACAGGGCTGGGCGTGCACAGAACGGGGGGCTGGCTTCTGCCAGCCCCCCGTTCTGTTCAGTACAATGACAAGATGCTTGAGTACATAGATGGTCCGACAGATCTTCGCGATCTCACGCTTGAGCAATTGCAACAACTCTCCACCGAGATTCGAGATTTTTTAATTTCAGAGGTCTCTCAAACCGGAGGCCATCTTGGGCCAAACCTTGGCGTTGTTGAACTCACCATAGCCTTGCACCGTGTGTTCAATTCACCATCAGACCCAATCATTTGGGACACGGGTCATCAAACCTACGTACACAAACTGCTGACCGGTCGCAAAGATTGGAATCGCTTACGTCAAAAAGATGGCATCGCCGGTTACCCTCAGCGTTCAGAGTCTGAACATGACATTGTCGAAAACTCACACGCCTCAACCTCGTTGAGCTGGGCAGATGGTATCTCTCGTGCTTTTTCACGCACTGGGCAGCAGCATCGTCACGTAGTGGCCGTGGTTGGTGACGGTTCTCTCACAGGTGGCATGACTTGGGAGGCACTCAACAACATCACCGATGACAACGACCGAAACCTCGTGATCGTGGTGAATGACAACGGGAGATCATACGCGCCAACCATTGGAGGCATGGCCAGATTTTTGAATGGCATTCGCACTTCCTCCAGCTATCGGGACCTTCAGGAGGGCAGCGAAAAACTGTTCTCAGCTCTTGGGGCACCGGGGCGATTGGTTTACCGAGCAACGCGGGGCGCAATGCGCGGTGTAGCCAGTCGAATCGGTCAAAATCAGGACCTGTATTCCAACCTTGACATCAAATACGTTGGTCCAGTGTTTGGTCACGATATCGCCGCGGTCGAGCAGGCGCTGCGGCAGGCGAAAGATTATGGCCGACCAACTCTTGTGCATGTCATCACCGAAAAGGGTCGAGGATACGCACCCGCAGAAAACAATTCTGCTGATCAGTTCCATGCCATCGGAAAGATTGACCCTGAAACAGGGGAGTCAATCGAGCTCTCTGGCACCAGTTACACCTCGGTGTTCGGGGATGAACTGCTCAAACTTGCCCGTGAAAATGACCGCATTGTTGCCGTTACAGCAGCGATGCTCGCGCCGACCGGGCTTACCGCATTTGCAAGCGAATTTCCCGATCGAGTCTTTGATGTCGGTATCGCCGAACAGCACGCCGTCACCAGTGCTGCAGGTTTGTCGTACGGCGGGCTCCATCCCGTCGTTGCCATCTATGCAACATTCATGAATCGTGCCTTTGATCAGCTGTTGATGGATGTTGCGCTGCATCGTGCAGGAGTAACATTCGTGTTGGACCGCGCCGGGATCACCGGCCCAGACGGGCCAAGCCATAACGGCGTGTGGGATCTTGCCGCCCTTCAATTGGTCCCAGGCATTCGCATTGCGGCTCCGAGAGATGCTGATTCGCTCCGTGAGCTTCTTGCTGAAGCAATAGGTATCGAAGACGGACCCACTGTGATGCGTTTTGCCAAGGGATCTGTGCACGAACCAATCACAGCAATTCGGCGCAACAGTGACGGGGTCGACGTGTTGCACGAACCCGAGACAGCAACGGCTGATGTGCTGTTCGTTGCAGTCGGCGCTATGTCGAGCATTGCTCTCCAAGCCGCCAAGATACTGTCATCCGAAGGCATCTCCTCGACCGTGATAGACCCACGTTGGGTGGTGCCAGTTGCCCCCTCAATAGTGCAGCTGGCAGAAAATCACCGTTTGGTGGTGAGTCTTGAAGATGGTGTTCGTGTCGGTGGAATCGGTACACGAATTCGGCAGGCGTTGCGAGACGGTGGCGTTGATACTGGTGTCACTGAACTGGGCACCCCCGAAGAGTTTTTGCCACACGCAAGTCGCTCGGAACTGCTTGAGTACTCAGGTTTAACGGCCAAAGCGATTGCGAGAGTTACTGTTGACAAACTTCGCACGTCTGTACGCGGGTCTTCAATGCAAAATAGCCGGTAACTCAGAGTGAAACACCTGCAATTGGTGGGGTGTGAAATTTCGCAGAGTTCACTCGTTCGCTCGCGCCAATGCGGTCAAGGTAAGGTGTTGCGCCACCGTTCAAGAACGGCCACCCTGCGCCGAGAATCATGCACAGGTCGATGTCCTCAGCTGCCACAACGACTCCCTCGTCAATCATGATTCCAATTTCGCTTGCGAGACCGTCTTCCACGCGGCGAAGAATCTCTTCTTCACTGACCGCGATCGAACCTGTGGCCAAGATTTTTTTCGCCTCTTTGGTGAGACCCACAACTTTTCCAGATTTGTTCACCTGAACGACCTCATCGAGTTCGGCAAACTTGTGCAGATTTTCAGATGCATAAAAACGATCAGGAAACGCTGCGTGCATGGTGTCTTGTACGTGAGCGGCGACTTTCCATCCAACCAAATTGATCAATTCGAAGGGGCCCATAGGAAGTCCGATCGGTGCGTAGGCACGTTCGACGGTTTTCAACTCAGTGCCTTCATCGAGCGCTCGTGCCGCCTCACCGAACACTTTTGCGAGTACTCGGTTGACCACAAAACCCGGATGATCGGTGACGATGACCGCTGACTTCCCGAGTTTTTTGGCTACGCCCATGGCTGTGGCCAGTGTGGCATCGTTGGTTGCGGAGATTTTCACCACCTCTATGAGGGGCATTACTGCAACAGGGTTGAAGAAATGAAACCCAACCAGTCGCTCCGGATGCGCAAGATTGGCACCAATTGCTTCGACAGACAGCGATGAAGTGTTGGTAGCCAAAATTGCGCTCTCTGAAATGATTGGTTCAATTTGAGCAAACACTTGCTGCTTCACACTGAGTTCTTCAAAGACCGCTTCGATCACAAAGTCACAATCAGAAAAGTCAGCGGTGTTGACTGTTCCCGTTACGAGGTGTTTCACCTGGTTCGCATCGTCATCTGAGAGTCGACCACGGGTGTGAATCTTGTCAATTTCTTCGTAGATGTAGGAAAGCCCCTTGTCTACTCGAGATTGATCAATATCTGTAATCACCACTGGAACGCGTAGTTTTCGGGCAAATAGAAGGGCAAATTGGCTTGCCATCAGTCCGGCGCCAATAATTCCAACTTTGTTCACTGGTTGAGCAAGTTTTGGGTCGGGCGCACCAGCCGGTTTTTTTGCACGTTTTTGAACTAGGTCGAATGCATACACTGATGCCCTGAATTGATCACCCGAAATCAGATCTTGAAGAGCGGCATCTTCTCGTTCGAACCCTCGAGCTATGTCACCATCACGGGCTGCGTTCAGCAAATCAAGGGCCACGTATGGTGCTCGAGCCACGTCGCCAATTTTTGCTCGGAGCGTGTCACGAGCAACTTTGATGGCCACCGGCCATTTGGTCATACGTTCAATTTTTCCTGGAACGTGTGCTCTGGTTACTTCGACATTGCCCTGCATCACCTCATCAGCCCAACGGATCGACTGTTCGAGGAATGAAGTTGCGGGAAACATTGCATCAAACAACCCGTGAGAGAGTGCTTGTGCTGGTGAGAGCATACGATTGTTTTTCAACGCGTTCGAGATGATGATTTCGATGGCTGCTTCAATGCCGATGAGGTTTGGCAAGAGCGTGGTGCCGCCCCATCCGGGAATGATGCCAAGGAACACCTCGGGGAACGCGATAGCAGCGGCTGAGCTATCCACTGTTCTGTAGGTGCAGTTCAGCGCAATCTCAACAGCGCCACCGAGTGCTAAGCCGTTCACAAACGCGAATGTCGGAACTGGTGCGTTTTGGAATTTTCCGAACACAAAATGCCCGAATTGCGCCATACGCAACGCGTGTTCGCGAGACGCAAGTGCGGACACATTTGACAGATCAGCGCCCGCGGCAAAAATAAAGGGTTTGCCCGTCACTGCAATCGAGTCGATTTCCGAGGCATTAGCTCTGCGAATCTGCTCGTCGATCACCGTGTTCAGTTCAAGCAAAGAAACGGGGCCTATGGTGTTCGGGCGGGTGTGATCTTCTCCGTTGTCAAGTGTGATGAGCGCCATGGTTGCCCCGGAGGGCAGATTGACATCGCGGACATACGAGTGAGTCACCACCTCTCCGGCAGTTTCGGCAGCAGCAACGAGCGAGGAAAAATCTATAGTGCTGTAG
>CAYSQG010000006.1:0-46968 GCA_964433255.1 uncultured Leucobacter sp. | reverse complement strand
CGCAAAGCGCACCGACTTCGCTCTCGCTGCCTAAGCACGAGACCGAGTCCGTCAGGCCGGGTGTGCCTTCGCCCCGGTTTCTGGCGTCATGTAGAGGGCTTGCTGATGTGTTGCGTCTCAGGGCACATCGGGACTTTCGCTGAGGCTGGGCCTGTCGCACTAGGTGTTCGTGACAAAGGGCGGGGCCAAGCAGAACGATTTCACGAACTACACCCGTAGAAGACCCAGAATCTTCGAAGTGGACAGGGGTTCAATTCCCCTCGGCTCCACGGTCACCGCTTCACACACTGAGTTATCTCTTCTGCGCAGCTCTGGCAGCTCACTCAAATAGTCTCAGCCAGCTGCGGGGCATCCCCTCAGGCAGATCTGTGCATTCACAGAGCAGGTTGCTGCTGCGTGATGCAGTGGATGCCGCCACCGCGCGCAAACAACGGCCTCGCATCGATGCCAAGTACCTCGCGACCGGGGTAGTGTTCGCCCAGCAGCGCAAGTGCGCGGTCGTCTGCGGGATCCTTGAAAATGCAAGCCAGCACCGCACCATTGATGACCACGTGGTTGATGTAGCTGTAGTCGACGAACCCCTCACTGTCTCGCATGGTGTCTGGCGCAGGGAGGTCGATGATGTCAAAGCCCAGTGCGTGGTCTGCACGGTATCGTTCAACGACCTCTCGGTTGGTTCGTGCGATTGGGTGGTCGGGGTGGGAGTCGGCGTTCTGCTGGTGCATGAACAGCACGTCGGGTGAGGCAAATGCGGCCAAAATGTCGCTGTGCCCTCTGGTGCCGAACGTGTCGTGGTCACGGGTGAGGCCACGCGGCAACCAAATCGCCCCAGTAGTTCCAATGGTTCGAGCCAACTCAGCTTCAACCTGCGACTTGGTGATGCCTGGGTTTCGACCCGGATCAAGCTGCACCGTCTCGGTCAACACCACCAGCCCTGTGCCGTCAACCTGAATGCCGCCCCCCTCGTTGACGAGGTCACTGTCGATCAGCGTGGCACCGGCAGCTTCGGCGACGATTCGCCCGATGTGCTGGTCGTGGTCCCACTGCGCCCAGCCTTGAGCCCCCCATCCGTTGAACACAAAGTTGACCGCCCCAAGCTCGCCCTTGTCACTCAGCACAAAGCTCGGCCCAATGTCACGCATCCACGCATCATTGAGCGGGGCGGTGAGCTGGGTGATGGTTGCCGAGAGAAACTTTGCTGCAATGGGCTCGTCGCCTGGGTTCACCACGACCGTGACGGGCTGAAACTCACTGGCTGCGTTTGCTACGGCGGCCCAGGTGCGTCGCGCCTCTTCGGCTTCAGTTTCGGTGTCGCCCAGGGTGTACCCAGTGGTTGGCCATGCCAGCCAGAGTCGCTCTTGCCGGTGTGCTTCAATCGGCATGCGCCAGTTGGTCACGTGCCACTCCTTTCAACACTGAAGGCATGAGGCCGGTCAATGAACACTACTGTCCGGCCTCATGTGAAAGAGATTTCAGTCGAAACTCAACGCCTGTTGAATGAGCAGCTCTTGCTCCACAGCGTGCACCTTCGCCGACCCAGTGGAAGGAGCGGCAGAAGCAGGACGTGTCACCGCACGCATCTTGTGATTGGACAGGGTCTTCGAGAGTTCAAGCGAAATGAATGGCCACGCTCCCTGATTTTCGGGTTCGTCTTGCACCCACACCAGCTCGGCACCACTGTAGTTTTGCAATACGTGATCGAGTTCCACACGCGGAATGGGGTAGTACTGCTCGATTCTCACAATCGCAATTCGATCGTCTGGCTGTTTTTCGAGTGCAGCGACGAGCTCGTAGTAGACCTTGCCCGAGGTCAGGATGACACGAGTCACCTTGCCTGCGTCAGCGCGTGGGTCGTCAATAATCGGTTGGAACTCCTGGTTGGTGAAGTCTTCAACCGGTGAGGAGGCACTGCGCAAACGCAACATCGACTTCGGTGTAAACACAATGAGTGGTTTGCGGGGGCGCTGGTATGCCTGACGGCGAAGCAGGTGGAAGTAGTTCGCCGGGGTAGAGGGGCGTGCCACAATCATGTTGTCTTCAGCACACAACTGCAGGTAGCGTTCGATTCGAGCAGAGCTGTGATCGGGGCCTTGGCCCTCGTAGCCGTGGGGTAACAGCACGACCACTGAGGACTGTTGACCCCATTTTTGCTCGGCTGCAGCGATGTATTCGTCGATGACCGCCTGGGCGGTGTTGGCGAAATCACCAAACTGGGCTTCCCACACCACCAGTGCGTCTTCACGCTGCAGCGAATAGCCGTATTCGAAGCCGAGGGCTGCATATTCGGAGAGCAGCGAGTCGTAAATCCAGAACCGAGCCTGGTCTTCTGAGAGGTTGAGTAGTGGCAGCCACTCTTGCCCGTTGCGGCGGTCGTGGAACACGGCGTGACGCTGCGCAAAGGTGCCACGTCTGGCGTCTTGGCCTGCGAAGCGCACGGCGGTGCCCTCCATAAGCAGCGATCCAATGGCAAGCAACTCGCCAAAGCCCCAGTCGATCTCGCCTTTTTGGCTCATTTCCACACGCTTGTTGAGCAATTGCTGCAATTTGGTGTGCACGATGAAGCCCTCGGGTGGATTGCCGTGCGCTTCACCGATGCGTTCAATCACCGAGCGATCAACAGCGGTCGAGAAGTTGGACAGTTCAGCCTGCGGCTGCACCTCTTCGCCGATGCCGGCATTCAGCACTGGCATGGTACCGGTTTGGGCCGCATGCGTTTCCATGAACGCCTCTTCGAGGCGATTCTGGAAGTCTTGCGCGGTGTGATCGAACTCGTCTTGCGTGATGTCACCGCGGCCGAGCAACGCTTCTGAGTAGAGTTTGCGAGTGGACCGCTTCGCCTCAATTAGGTCGTACATCAGCGGTTGAGTCATCGAGGGGTCGTCACCCTCGTTGTGCCCGCGACGTCGGTAGCAGATCAGGTCGATGATGACATCACCATGGAACTTTTGGCGGTATTCGTATGCCCACTGCGCGACGCGAACCACTGATTCTGGGTCATCGCCATTGACGTGGAAGATTGGCGCCTGGGTGGTTTTGCCAATGTCAGAGGAGTACACCGTGCTGCGCGAATCTTGCGGCAGAGTCGTAAAGCCAACCTGATTGTTAATGATGATGTGAATGGTTCCGCCGGTGCGGTACCCGCGCAACTGAGCCATTTGCATGGTCTCGTAGACCACACCCTGACCAGCCATGGCCGCGTCACCGTGAATCAAAATTGGCAGAGTGGTGAACGAGCCGATTGGCTTGAGATCTTGCTTCGCCCGAACAATGCCCTCGAGTACACCGTTCACTGTTTCGAGGTGCGACGGGTTGGCTGCGAGGTGAATGGGCACCTGGGTTCCGTTTGGCGCGGTGAACACGCCGCTGGTACCGAGGTGGTACTTCACGTCGCCTGAGCCAGTCTTTGCAGCGGTGCCCTCGAACTCACGGAAGATCTGGCCGTAGGTTTTTCCGGCAATGTTTGAGAGTACGTTGAGTCGGCCACGGTGCGCCATACCAATGTCGACACTATCGACGCCGTCTTCGGCAGCGTCAATCAGCATGGCATCTAGCAGGGGAATGACTGATTCGCCACCCTCAAGGCTGAACCGTTTCTGACCAACATATTTGGTCTGCAGGAAGGTCTCGAACGCCTCAGCTTCGTTGAGTTTGCTGAGGATGCGCATCTGCTCGTCGTGACCTGGCTTCTGCCAGGGCATCTCGACCTGCTCGCGAATCCAGAGACGCTGCTCTGGATCTTGTATGTGCATGTATTCGATGCCTATTTTTCGGCAGTAGGAGTCGCGGAGCACGCCAAGAATGTCACGCAGTGGCATGGTGCGCTTGCCGCCAATACCACCGGTCACGAACTCTCGGTCGAGATCCCAAAAGGTAAGCCCATGCGACTCAATCTCGAGGTCGGGGTGGGTGCGTTGATGGTATTCGAGGGGGTCGACGTCAGCCATCAGATGTCCGCGCACACGGAAGGCGTTAATAAGCTCCTGCACGCGGGCTGACTTGTCTACCTGACCGCTGATGTCAACATGGATGTCGTTTGCCCACTGCACGGGCTTGTATGGGATGCGAAGTGCAGAGAAGATTTCTTCGTAGAAGCCGTGATGGCCGGTGAGACGCTCGTGCACCATTTTGAGAAACTCGCCAGAACCGGCACCCTGAATGACGCGGTGGTCATAGGTGCTGGTGAGTGTGATGGTTTTTGACACGCCCAAGTTTGCGAGCACCTCTGGAGCTGCGCCCTGAAATTCGGCAGGGTATTCCAGCGCGCCCACACCAATAATGGCCCCCTGGCCGCGCATCAGACGCGGGACCGAGTGCACGGTGCCGATTCCACCTGGATTGGTGAGTGAAATGGTTGCACCCTGAAAGTCCCCAGCTTCGAGCTTTCCGTCGCGGGCCCGCCTCACGAGGTCTTCATAGGCGGCAAGGTACTCGTTGAAATCTAGGGTCTCGGCTCGTTTGATAGCGGGTACCAGCAGAGATCGAGAGCCGTCAGGCTTGGGAATATCGATCGCGATGCCAAGACCGATGTGGGCGGGAGCCACCACCGAAGGCTTGCCGTCAATTTCGGCGAACGCCACGTTCATGCTGGGAAACGCTTTGAGCGATTGAATGATCGCCCACCCGATGATGTGGGTAAAGGATACTTTGCCGCCGCGGTTGCGACGCAAACTGTTATTGATGACAATGCGGTTGTCGATCATGAGCTTAGCTGGCACCGTGCGCACGCTGGTTGCAGTGGGCACGGTGAGGCTCTGATCCATGTTCGTGGCAAGCGATTTGGCCATGCCGCGCAGGGGGGTCACGATGTCTTCGTCTGGAGCTTCAGTCGCGGTGACACCCGTCGCGCGCGGCGCGTCGGCGGGAATCGGAGTGCTGCGAGCCGCAGTGTTTGTGGTGCGAGGGGCAGGCTGGGTCGGTGCAGCCTCTGGCAACGACGATGTCGGGGCAACCGTGGTCGCTACCGGAACCGGCGCGGTCACCGGTTGAGAAGTCGGGGCTGGAGCAGGGGTCGGCGATTCGCTTGCACCTGCGTCAGCTACACCAAGTGTGCGGGCATAGTGCTCAAGCGTGGACCACCAAGACTGGTCAACTGAGCTCTTGTCGACGAGGTACTGTTTGTACATCTCTTCGACTAACCAAGCATTTGCACCAAAATCCTCTGCGGAGCCTCCAATTTGTGGGGCATCTGTCCGCTCAACCAAGGTGATTCCTCTCCATTGTGGCTCTGTGATGAGGCTGCGACAAGCGCATGACGCAATAAGCCTACGCCTATTAAAGAGCTCTCGTGGCACACTCTCAACATTTGTTCATTTTTGCTTTGCATCGGGACCCAAAAATATCCGGCTCACTCCGAAGATTGGCTGGTAGAGTAAGCGGAATCATGGATGGAGACAGTCGAAGACCGACGCAACCCCCGGCCAGCATTCGTCAGAGCGCAGCGCCAAGTTCAACTCTGAGAGACCCGAATGTCTGAGTGGTGGTTGCTGTCGCTCGGTGTGTTACTGACATTTGGCACAGGGGTCTTTGTTGCCGCAGAGTTTTCACTGGTCGCGCTCGACCGCCAAGACCTAGAACGCAGACGTGATGGTGGCGAACGAGGGCTAGGCCGTGTCATCAAAGGACTACGTGTCACCTCAACTCACCTCTCAAGCGCGCAGCTCGGCATCACGCTGACTACCTTGCTCGCCGGGTATACCCTTGAACCCGCACTCAGCACATGGTTGCAACCAGCATTTTCTGCGCTTGGGCTCCCGGAGGGTCTGCAAACCGCCGCTTCTGTGACAGTCGCAGTGATTCTTGCCACCGTGCTCTCCATGATTGTGGGGGAGCTGGTGCCAAAAAACTTTGCCCTGTCGAAACCGCTTGAAACGGCAAAAATTGTGATGCCGTTGCAAGCAGCGTTCACGATCGCTTTCAAACCCGCCATTGTTGTGTTGAACGGTAGCGCCAACGGCATGTTGCGAGCTATCGGAATCGAACCCAAAGAAGAACTTTCCGGTGCGCGAACTGCAGAAGAGCTGAGTTCTCTCGTGCGACACTCAGCTCGGGCGGGTCTACTTGAAGCGGACACGGCAACCCTGCTCGACCGCACGCTGAGGTTCACTGAGCACTCGGCGGGCGACGTCATGACGCCCCGCACTCGAATCGAGAGCTTGCAACGACTTGAACCTTCTACTGCGGTTCTTGAACTTGCAGGGCGCACCGGGCTCTCACGTTTTCCGGTCATCGACGAAGATCGAGACGACGTAGTCGGGGTCGTGCACGTGAAACAGGCAGTCGCGGTCCCCCGAGCAAAACGAGCTGAAGTTCCCGTCGCAGCGTTGGTCGAAGAGGTAGTTCGTGTGCCAGAAACCATGCGACTTGACCTGCTGCTCGAAGAATTGCGCACCAAAGGGTTCCAAATGGCAATAGTGGTCGACGAGTACGGCGGAACTGCCGGCCTGGTAACCCTCGAAGATCTGGTCGAAGAAATCGTTGGTGAGGTGGCTGACGAGCACGACCGGGCACAGGTGGGTGTGGTTGGTGACGCCGATGAGATGACCCTGCCCGCCGACCTTAGACCCGATGAGATCCGTGAGCAGACGGGCATTGAAATTCCCGACAGTGAAGAGTACGACACCGTGGCGGGGTTCATGCTCAAAGAACTTGGCCGCATTCCAAGCATCGGAGACGAGGTTCAGCTTGAAGACGGTGGCAGGTTGCGGGTCGACCGCATGGATGGCCGTCGCATCGCCAGACTTCGGTTTTTTGGCGAACCGGTGACACCCCATCTCGAAGCACAGCGCAATCCGGGCGCAGCTGAGCAGACGCAAACCGCAGCAGGCCGAGGCGGTGATTCGAAATGAGCGACTGGATGGGCATAGCCTGGCTGGTGGTGTTGCTGGTGTTGAACGCGTTCTTTGTCGGTGCGGAATTTGCCGTGATCTCCGCGCGACGATCGCAAATCGAACCCCTGGCTGAGGCTGGTTCCAAACGGGCAAAAACTGCGCTGTGGGCAATGGAACACGCCACGCTCATGCTCGCGACCAGTCAGCTTGGCATCACGGTGTGTTCCCTGTTGATCTTGAACGTGTCAGAGCCGGCGATTCACCACCTGCTTGAGGGGCCGCTCTCGTGGACTGGGTTGTCACCAGAAGTCGTGTCTGTCAGCGCGTTTGTCATCGCCCTGCTGCTCGTCTCCTACCTGCACGTGGTGTTCGGTGAGATGATGCCAAAGAACGCTGCGTTTTCTCTGCCAGATCAAGCGGTGTTGCTGCTTGCTCCACCACTGGTCTGGATCTCGCGAGTGCTGAAATTTGTGATCGCTGGGCTGAACGCGACCGCAAACGGCATCATTCGACTCTTTGGGGTGCAGCCAAAAAACGAAACCACCAGCACCTACACGTTAGAAGAAGTGGCCGGCATTGTCAGCCACTCCACCCGAGAGGGTGTGCTTGAAGACCGCAGCGGCGCATTGAATGCGGCGTTTGAGTTCACTGAAAAGCGTGCTGCTGACATTCTGATCGATGCCAATCGGTTGGTCACGCTGCCGCAACACTCCACTCCAGATGATGTCGAACAAGCAGTTGCCAAGCACGGTTTCTCGCGCTACCCATTGCGCGGCACCGACTCTCAGCTGGCTGGCTATGTTCACATCAAAGATCTGGTTCGACTCAGCGAAAAACGACTGTTTGAACCCATTGAGCCGAAACGCATTCGCGAGATGCCAAATCTGCTCGAAGACACCGAGCTTGAAGACGTGCTCTCGGCAATGCAAGGTCGAGGTGTGCACCTGGCCCGCATTGTCGACACAAATGGCCTTGAACGAGGCATTGTCTTTCTCGAGGACGTCATAGAAGAACTCATCGGCGAGATCCACGACGCGACAAAACGACAACGCTACCCTGACGCCTAACGCAGCTTCAGAGAGCAAGCAGTCTCGAAAGCTGCACACCAACCTTTTCGAACTCGATCAAAAAACTGTCGTGACCAAAAGGTGAGTCGATGCGAGTCGCGAGATCGCCATCAATGCTGCCTGGAACGTGCTGAGCGATTTCGTCTTGACCATCGAGCGTGAAGAGTCGGTCGCTTGGTATGCCCAGAATCAGAGAGGGCACTTCAATAGTTGACAGTGCCGCACGGATGCCGCCACGACCACGGCCAACATCGTGCGAGTTCATGGCCTGTACCAGCGTCAAGTAACTATTTGCGTCAAACCGGCGGGTGAACTTGTTGCCGTGAAAATCGAGATAGCTTTCAACCGCAAATCGACCCCCGCCACCGAGCGGGCTGACGGCTGACTGCCAGGCGCGGCCAAACCGTTCATCGAGTTCGGTGTCGCTGCGGTAGTTCAACAGCGCCAGTCGTCGTGCGGTGGCCAAGCCATGGTGCGGGCCAACGCCGTCTGGTGCGTCGTAATAATTGCCACCCCGCCACGCTGGGTCGGAACGAATCGCTTCGAGTTGCACCAGGTTCAACCCAATCTGATCAGCTGTAGTGACCGGGGGAGCCGCAATGACCCCAAGCCGCTCGGTGCGTTCGGGGTTCATGATGGCCCATTCAAGCGCATGCATGCCACCCATTGAGCCCCCGATGACTGCCGCAAAACGGTCGATGCCAATCGCATCTGCAAATGCTGTCGTTGCTGCGACCTGGTCTCGAATGGTCAGATAAGGAAACCGGGCACCCCATTCGTGGCCGTCAGGATGCAAACTGGCAGGTCCGGTTGAGCCCTGGCACCCGCCGAGCACGTTTGGTGAAACAAGAAAATATCTATCGGTGTCGAGCGGCAGCCCGGGGCCAACCATCTCGCTCCACCAGCCGTCAGTTGGGTGACCTGGCCCCGCTGGGCCGGCAAGATGACTGTCTCCAGTCAACGCGTGAAACACCAGGATCGCGTTGTCCCGTTTCGCGTTCAGCTCGCCAAATGTTTCATATGCCAGGCGAGCGTGTGGAACAGTGTCGCCTGCCTCAGTGTCAATGTTGCCAATGTGAGCAAATTGGCGGTTGCCCACGGGGTCACCGTCGCGCCAGCCGCCGCTGATCGGCGGTCTGCCGATCAGCGCGCGGAGCTGGGCGTCGGTGATGAAATCGGTCGGTGCCGAATCCTCCGGGGTTTGCCAATCCATGTATAAATAGTATGCGCGGCAGTGACTATGCGTTTGCGCGGGACTCGGCAACTACCGCACGTGCGGCCGCAAAACCAACCTCCAGGTCGGCCTTGATGTCGTCGATGTGCTCGAGTCCAATCGACAGGCGCAAGAGACCCGGGGTGACCCCGGCGGTCAGCTGCTGCTCAGGGGTGAGCTGAGCGTGCGTGGTCGACGCCGGGTGGATGACAAGCGAGCGCACATCGCCGATGTTTGCCACGTGGCTGAACAGTTCGAGGTGGTTGACGAATGCCTTGCCGGCTTCGATGCCACCCTTCAGCTCAAAGCTGAGCACCGCCCCAACGCCCTTGGGCGCGTAGGTGTTTGCGGCTGCGTACCATGGGCTGCTGGGCAGACCCGAGTAGTGCACGGTAGCGACGTCTTCGTGATCCTCGAGCCACTCGGCGACCGCCTGCGCGTTTTGCACGTGGCGCTCCATGCGCAGAGAGAGGGTCTCAATGCCCTGCAGCAACTGCCAGGCGCTCTGTGGCGCAATGGCCGAGCCAAGGTCACGAAGCAGCTGGACGCGCGCCTTGATGATGTAGGCCAATCCGTCGCCCACAGCTGCGGTGTAGCTGACACCGTTGTAGGAAGGGTCTGGTTCGGTGAGGCCGGGGAAGCGATCGACATGCTTCGACCAGGGGAACGAACCCCCGTCGATAATGACACCGCCAAGGGTGGTGCCGTGGCCACCAAGGAATTTCGTTGCTGAGTGCAACACAATGTCGGCGCCGTGCTCGAAGGGGCGAACTAAATATGGGCTGGCGACCGTGTTGTCAATGATGAGTGGCAGGCCGTTTTCGTGGGCCACGTCGGCGACGGTGCGAATGTCGAGCACGTTCGAACGCGGATTTGCGACTGACTCGGCAAAGAAGAGTTTGGTGTTCGGGCGAACCGCACGCTGCCACGCAGCGGGGTCGTCTTGATCTTCAACAAACGTGACCTCAATGCCAAGTTTTGCGAGTGAGTACTTGAAGAGGTTGTAGGTGCCGCCATAGATCGAACTCGAGGACACGATGTGATCGCCAGAGTTCGCAATGTTCAACACCGCAAAGGTCGATGCCGCCTGCCCGCTCGAGAGCAGCAGGGCTGCGGTTCCACCCTCGAGTGCGGCGATGCGCTCCTCGGCGACAGCCTGAGTAGGGTTGGTAATGCGTGTGTAGATCGGACCAAATTCTGCAAGTGCGAAACGATTCGCGGCTTGGTCGGTGTTCTCGAAGACGAATGCGGTGGTCTGGTAAATCGGGAGTGCCCGGGCACCGGTGGCGGGGTCTGGGTCTTGCCCGGCGTGAATCTGCTTGGTTTCAAAATTCCAGTGCGTGGTGTCAGTCATGAGAGTTCCTATGGGTGTTTGGGGTGTGTTGTTGATGCTGTATGTCGAGCGTACGAACTGACACTGACTTGCGCAAACAGCGCTGAAACACGCCGTCACAAAAGAAATCATCTTTTCTGGGCTATGTTTTGCTTCAGCAGTGTCAACAACCCCTTAAGATTGTTTTGCTTACAGACGCATATCGTTGTGCGTCAGCAATAAAGGAGTACTGTATGTCATTTTGGTCAGCTTTCTGGGACATCATCTGGTGGTTCCTGTTCGTGTTCGTGTTCGTTGCCTACCTCATGGCCCTGTTCTCGATCATCATCGACCTCTTCCGTGACCACAAACTTGGCGGCTTTGCGAAGGCCGTCTGGTTTATCTTCCTCATTTTCTTGCCGTTTATCACTGCTCTGGTGTACCTCATTGTGCGAGGCAAGGGCATGGGCGAGCGCTCGATGCAGCAGGCCAAAGAAATGCAGGCCGCTCAAGAGAACTACATTCGTCAGGTTGCCGGTGGCCCCTCAGCCGAAATCGCTTCTGCGCAAGAACTGCTGAAGTCAGGCGCGATCACTCAGGCCGAGTTTGACGCCCTGAAGGCAAAGGCCCTCGCCTAAGCCATGCAGCTCAGCGAAATCGCACCGGTGCCCTCTTGGGTGCCGGTGCGATTTTCGTTAGACAAGGTAGCATCAGATTGGCTTGGGGTGCTCGCGGGTGTGCAACTCGAACTGCAACTGCTTGATAGTTTCTTGCAGCGTGAACATGCTGATGGCCACGAAGTGCTGCCGGCGCCAGAACACATTTTTGCTGCGTTCGAGCGACCAATGTCCCAGGTGCGAGTGCTCGTGGTTGGTCAAGATCCGTACCCAACCCCAGGGCACCCAATCGGACTCTCCTTTGCCACTGAAGCAAGTGTTCGCCCGCTCCCTCGCAGTCTGCAAAACATCTTTCGAGAGATGCAGAACGATCTTGGTATTTATCCTCCGTCACACGGCAATCTCACTGAGTGGGCTGATCGTGGCGTGATGCTGCTGAATCGGGTGCTGACGGTGCGGGCTGGAGCTGCGGGTTCCCATCGGGGTCAAGGCTGGGAGCGAGTGACAGAGGCCGCTATTCGGGCATTGGTAGCTCGTGGTGGCCCGCTGGTTGTGGTGTTGTGGGGCAACGAGGCTCGAAGCCTCGCTCCACTGCTCGGCTCGGTGCCCACCATTGAGAGTGCGCATCCCTCGCCACTCTCAGCTTCTCGAGGGTTTTTTGGCTCTCACCCGTTCAGCAGGGTAAATGAGTCACTTGAACTGCAAGCATCTGCGCCAATCGACTGGCGCATCACTGACCTGTTAGAGGCCCCGGATCACGTCGGGAAGTTGTTCTAGCAATATTTCAGCATGCTCACGATCAAATGCGAGCGGGGGGCGAATCTTGAGCACCTCATCGTGACGCCCTATTCGGCTGATGAGCACTCCACGTGCGTACATGCCCTCGACCACTTTCTTTGCACTGCTCGGGTCTGGTTCGCCGGTGCTCGGGTCAGTGAATCTCATACCGGCAAACAGCCCGTCTCCGCGAACCACATCAAGCCTGGGGTTACCCGCCAGTTCACGTGTCAGTTCTGCCCGAAGGTAGGCGCCGACCCCCGTAGCGCGCTCGCGCAGGTGCTCATCGGCCATGACGTTGAGCACCGCGTGCCCGGCAGCACTCGAGACCGGGTTGCCGCCGAACGTGTTGAAAAACATGTTCTCTGCGCCGAAGGCTTCGAGTAGGTCAGCCCGCATCACAGTGCCTGCAAGCGGATGTCCGTTGCCCATCGGTTTGCCCATGGCCACCATGTCGGGTACCACGTCGTAGAGCTCATAGCCCCACATCAACCGGCCGATGCGGCCAAACCCTGACTGCACCTCATCGGCGATGTACAACCCACCTGCCGCTTTCACCCGATGGACCAGGCCTTCAACAAACCCTTTCGGGGGTTTGACCAGCCCCTCGGTCGAAAAGAGCCCATCAAAAAACGTCGCAGCGACGCCAAAACCAGCTTCTTGCAACGACGCGATGGCTTCATCAACCTGCGCGAGCGAATAGATGAGAAGTTGCTCTGATTGTTCTTCGCTCAAGCCGGTTGCATCTGGAATGCGAATCGGGCGCACGTTGTCGCCCAGTGGCTCGCTTTTTTGCAGTGCAGTGGTTGCCTGAGCAAGTGCAAGAGTGGTGCCATGATAGCTGTGGTCGCTCACGATAAGCCCAGTGTTTCCGCTGGCAAAGCGCGCAACGCGCAGAGCGAGTTCGTTCGCTTCTGAGCCGCTATTTGAGAACGTGACACGGTCAAGTGACTCGTGGTGAGTTGCCAGCAGGGCCTCAGCGTAATCGACCACTCTGGTGTTGAGATATCGGGTGTTCAACGCAAGTTGTTTCATCTGCTGAGTGACCGCATCGACGACCACCGGATGAGCGTGGCCCACGTGGGGGACGTTGTTGTAGGCGTCAAGAAACGTATTGCCAGTTGCCGAGGTCAACCAGACTCCCTGACCACTGACGAGTTCGAGGGGTGAATCGTAAAATAGTGGCGAATGGCTTCCAAGCGTGTTGATGCGCCGCTCCAGCAGTCCAGGGGTGGCGTTGGTGTTGTTCTTCAGCACTGGGGCTCCTGCAAGTGTTGGGAGGTCATAGGCGTACGTTATAATTATACAACGTATATAATCTTTCAACAGAAAGTAAATAATTTACGTACCGTTCGATCTTCAATTCTGATCATCACCGCACTTAGGAACATCGCATGGCACTCAACGCAGAGAATTCGGTCACGCTCGCAAAGCTTGCGCTGCCGCAGTTTGGTTACGACCCCGAACAGGTGCCACTCACGTTCGTGAAAATGCGCGAGAACACCGTCTTTCGTGCGGACACACCCGACGGGCCCATCGCCCTTCGCTTGCACAGACCCGGATACCGCTCTCTGCAAGAGGTCTCTGCCGAGAGCGAATTCATCGAGGTGCTCGCGAACGCGGGTTTTCCGGTCGTGCGTCTGGTTCAGACCCTCACCGGCAGTTTCACCGCCGTCGTGAGTGACGGAGAAACAGAAGCCATTGTCGACGCCCAACGATGGCTTGAAGGCTCGAAGCAGCTCGGCGACACCGAAAACGACGGAGCAAACGATGCCCTCGAAGACAAACATTTCGAAGCACTGGGGGCCATCGCTGCCCGCATGCACCAGGTTGCTGAACAACTCTCGGGAACCCGAACTTTCGCTCGCGAGCCCTGGGATGCCGAAGGGCTTGTTGGCCAAAACGCCCTCTGGGGTGACGCGTTGACCATCCCTGGCCTTGACGACCAGGGTCGGCAGCAACTGCTGCGCACACGTGCGATCATGCTTGAGCGCCTCGAGCAGTTCGGCACCTCACCGCAGGTATACGGCACAATTCACGCTGACTTCACTCCGGAAAATGTGCTCGTCCACGGTGAAGAACTCGTGGTGATCGACTTCGACGATTTCGGTGATGGCTGGTACCTGTTTGACCTCGCCACCGTATTGTTTTGGTTTGTGAAGCATCCGGCGTACCAGTCGTATCGAGCAGCCCTATTGCGAGGATACCGAGAACAACGGGAGCTGAGTCTCGAACAGGAATCTCTGATCGATCTCTTTCTTGTGGCTCGGGGGTACACCTATCTCGGGTGGGCTGCGACAAGGCCTGAGACCGACACTTCGGCATTTTTGATAGCTGAAATCTTACCGTTGGTAATCAGAATGGCGAGTGATCTCGAGCACAGCTTCAACGAGAGCGCATAGCCTCGCATTGAAACCTCAGGGCTGACAGCAATCGGGGGAGCCTCTTGGGTTCTTCGGCAGCAACGGAACCCATCTCCCGAATGGCACCCCCGAGCAAGACCGCAAGTTCACTTGTGGGCGCCTTAACGTTGAGCTCACCTTGCTCGCGAAGCACATCGAGATCTTCTTTCAGCATGCTCAAAACCTGGCCAGAAGCATAACCGGTGGCCCCACGAATAGGCCCGAAAAACCCGGAACCGATCAGGCCATAGAACCGACCCTCCGGAGTGACCACCACACTCGTGAAAGCAGATGCGAGAGCGATGACACGCTCAGTGAAATCAGTATGTGCCCCGCGGCGCTTTGCACCATCGCTGGCTACAATTTCAGCGATGCGCACGTATGCTTCGCGCACAAGTTGATCTCGACCGTCGGGAAAGTAGGTGTACACCGTTCCTCGTGAGACGCCGGACAACTGGGCCACGTCGTCAATGGTGATGTGCTCGAATGCCCGCTCACCAAGCAAGGTCGAAACGGCAATCAGTATTTCTTCGTGGGTGCGAATGCGATTTCGCTCACGAAGACCCAAATGAGAAGTTTCGGCCAAGTATCAGTCTCCTGGTGTTGAAAAAAATTGGCTATACGTGTAGTCAATCACAGACAACAGACACTGAGGGTCGCCCACGCTGTAGCGGCGACCCTCAGCACTGAGCAGTGTTACTGCCGAGTGAACACCCGGCGACCAGCGAACCAGGTCTCATTTACGGTCGTGTGCACCAGTTCAGTAGCTGGTTGGGCGAAAGGATCGCGATCGAGCAAGACAAAGTCTGCCGATTTGCCAGTTTCGAGTGAGCCCGTCTCTGCATCAAGGCCCATTGCCTTCGCCCCAGAGATGGTAAATGCGGCGATCGCCTCTTCGAGCGAAATCGCTTGTTCAACCCAGAGGGTGCCCGGGTACTGGCCACTGGGGTCTTGGCGCGTGACTAACCCGTGAATGCCTTCCCAGGCATTTGGCGATGGTGACACCGGCCAGTCCGACCCGCCAGCGACGATCGCACCAGCATCGAGCAGCGAACGGTTCGGTTGCATGCGCTCGGCACGCTCGGGGGGGAGCACCTGGCTAATTGCTTCAACGATTGGGCCCGGCACCCAGATGAACGGTGAAATATCTGCCGCAACGCCAACTTGTGCGAAACGTGCAATGTCATCGGGGTGCACAAACTGGCCGTGGGCAACTTGGTAGAGCGTGTCGTTGAACCCCTCGGCTCGCAGCGTTTCAACCGCGTTCAACACTTCGTGTACTGAGGCGTCACCGGTGCAGTGAATCTTTGCTGAAATGCCTGCTTGCGCGACTCGACGAAGCCAGTCAGTCAGTTCGGCAGGTTTGAGCAGCATTTCTCCACAGAAGTGGGCGCCGTGCAAGTCGTCTGGCAGGTAGGGCTCGATGAACGCGCCGGTTCGTGTTGGAGGCACTCCGTCGAGAAAGATCTTCACGAAATCAGGCCTATGGTGCTCGGTTCGAAATTGTTCACCGTCAAACACGAGGTCGTCACCGATTGATTCAAAACCGAAAATCTCGTCATTGATCAGCATCGATGAGACCACCCACGAGTCGAGATCACCGGTGTCATCAAGCGACTTCAATGCCCGCATGATGTGCGTTGACACGCTGGCATCTTGAAAAGCTGTGACTCCATACGAGTTCAGAATCTCTATGCCACGTTTTGCGGCGGCACGCTCTTGTTCGAGGGTGAGCCCACCAACTGTTTGTTGGGCCTTCGCAACCGGCAACCCAGCAGCCTCAAGCAGCACACCGGTCAGTCTGCCCTCACTGTCGAGCAACACCCCGGGATCTCCTGCTTTAACACCGGAAATTTCGAGTGCACGCGCATTGGCCCAGCGATTGTGGTGGGAGTCGTCAGTGAGCACTACCGGCCTGCCACCTGCCGCTTCGCTGAGTTGAAGGAAGGCTTCGTGTGTGTTGATTTCGCCGAGACGATCGCTCGCCCAAGGTGCTCCGACGACCCAGGCCTCAGCGGGAAGGGTGACCGCGTGTTCGCGCACTGCAGCAATGATTTCATCGAGGTGGGCGCCGAGAGGCACGTGCAGCTCAAACAATTCTTCTTTTCCGGCTAGAAAATGGTGGTTATGCACATCTACTAGACCAGGCATGACAAAGGCGCCTTCGAGATCCCGCACCTCGGTGTTCGGGCCAGCGAACTCGTGCACCTCAGAGGCGTGTCCAACAGCCAAAATTTTGCCATCGCGAACGGCGAGGGCTTCAGCCCACGGTCGGTTGGAGTCAACCGTGTACACGCGTGCGTTGGTAAGAATCAGATCAGCTGTGTGCTGGGTCATCATTGACTCCGATCATTTGAAGGTCAGTATCGTTTGATATGGCACTCACGAATTTCTTTTTTCGCTTACAAAGGCAGAATTCACGTGCGCGAAATTTATCCAACCATCAGTATGCAGAACGGACTGAAAAAAAGCTTGCCCATGTGTGCTGTGCTTTTGTCGTTGCAAGCTTAATTGCGTCATATTGTGTTCATTTCACTGTTTTCAGGCAAATATGTAAACATTCAGGCGTTGCGTCAACTGATTTTCAAAGGAGAACAAGATGCCACAGATGAACGATGGTCAGGCTTCACAAGTGGTGTTGATCACCGGAGGTGGCACCGGAATCGGTGCAGCAATTGCTGAAAGATATGCTGCAGAAGGCGCTCATGTGGCCATTGTTGGCCGCAGACCGGAACCGCTGCAGGATGTTGCTGCGCGAATCGGCGCTTTCCCGATTGTGGCCGATGCCGCCGATGCTGCAGCGGCTCGGCTTGCAGTACAGTCGGTTGTTGAACGGTTTGGTCGCCTCGACGTGCTGGTCACAAACGCCGGGGGTCACGGGTTCTCTGCCGTGGGCGACACGAGTGACGAAGACTGGCAGACCTCACTGAACATTAACCTGAACACCGCGTTTGTCATGGCTCGCGAGAGTTTGCCCGAGCTGCTCAAGCACGGTGGCCAGATCGTGATTGTGTCTTCTCTGGCCGGCCTGTTCGCAGGGCCTTCAGTGGCAGGCTACACCGTCGGCAAGCACGCGCTGATCGGTCTTACCCGCAGCCTGGCTCGAGATTACGGCCGCCAAGGTGTGCGGGTGAACGCAGTTTGCCCCGGATGGGTTCGCACCCCAATGGCCGATGCCGAAATGGACGAATTCGCCGCCCATGCGCCTGAGATCACAAATCGCGCTGATGCCTATGCGGCCGTGACTCGAGACGTACCCTTGGGTCGGCCAGCTGAACCCTCAGAAATCGCCTCAATTGTCAGATTCCTTGGTTCAAGTGAGTCTTCATACATGACAGGTGCGGTGCTTGTTGCCGATGGTGGAGCTCATGTTGTGGACCTGCCAACCGTCGCGTTTGAGCATGCGGGCCTCTGACCCACTCGCGTCACCATTCATCGTTGGTTTCTTTTTCACACTTTTCACTCTCGCAAGGATCACTCTTGACTTTGAAAGACATACAAGCCGATGTCGTGTACCGAGGCGGCAAGGTCTACACGGTTGACGACCATTTCACCATTGGTGAGGCCCTCGCAATTGCCGACGGAAAGGTGTTGGCGGTCGGCAGCGACGCTGAGATTGAACAGTTCACTGGCCCACACACCACAGTCGTTGAATTGAACGGTCGAGTGGTGTTGCCTGGCATTGATGACTCGCACCTCCACGCTACTGGCTATGGACTTTCAGGTCCTGAATTTGCGATTGACCTGTCATACCAGTCGGTCACATCGATTGCTGAAATCGTAGAGAAAATTCGTGAAGCTGCCTCAACCACTCCACCTGGCACCTGGATCGTTGGGCTTGGCTGGGACCAAGGGTATTTAGCGGAATGTCTTGACGGTTCGCGTAACATGCCACACAAGCAAGATCTTGATGAGGCAACGTCACTTCATCCGGTGTGTTTGACTGACTTCTCTGGCCACATGATCTGGGTCAATAGTGAAGCCCTGCTCATCGCAGCGGTCACCGACGAGACCGTCGCCCCAGCTGGTGGGGTGATCGATCGCGACGAGCACGGGCAAGCAACCGGTATTCTGCGTGAGGCAGCACAGATTGTAGTGCAATCAGCCATGCCAACACCAACACTTGAAGTGCGCACAGAAGCCATTCGTTCAGCAATTCGTCGGCTCAACGAGCGAGGCATTACTGCCTTCACTGAGCCTGGCCTTGGCCCAGGAGGTGAAGGGTTGCTCGGTGGCGCGCTCGGAGGGGCGGCGATCGAAGCGTACGAAAATCTCGCAGAGGCGGGTGAGCTTCATGCTCGCGTCAGTGCGCTCCTGCTTCCGATCGGCATGGGGGAGTCTGCGCATTCACTTGTGGACCGTGTGCAAGAGCAACGTCGCGCATTACGCCCCGTTGATCCGAAAAGATTCACGGTCATTGGTGTCAAACTGTTTGCAGACGGGGTACCACCAAATGAGACCTCGCTCATGTATGAACCCTATGGCAAGGCACGCAAGCATGGTGCGTTATGTGTGCATGGCGAATCGCTTGCCATGCAAGAAGCTGAGTTGCGTCGCGCAATTTCTCAGGTGCACGAATTGGGGCTGCAAGCTGGTGTGCATGTGACGGGTGATCACGCGATTGACATTACGGTGTCCGCATTTGTTGATGCCCAACTGGCACACCCCCGAGATGATGCTCGACACTATGTCATTCACGGTGACTTCATCTCAGATGAGCGATTAGCTGATCTCGCGGCACACGGTTTCGGGGTGAACATGAACCCCGGCATTAAGTCTCAGATCAGTGATCTGATGGATGAGATCGTTGGCGAAGAGTTGTCAGCGAGACACTGGCCAGCTCGATCCGCGAGCGAACTTGGGGCAACACTGTGCGCGAGCTCAGATGCGCCAATTGTGCAACCGGATTGGTTAGCCGGCATCACCGGAATGATGACCCGTGTGTCGAAAGCAACCGGAAAAGTCTCAGGGCCTGACCAGTGCGTCGATTTTGCTACAGCACTGAGGGCCTACACAATTAACGCGGCCCGGCAAAGTTTTGCCGAGGATTGGCGGGGTTCTCTCGAACCCGGAAAAGTGGCTGACCTTGTGGTGTTGGACACAGACCCAATGTCGGTTGAGCCCGCAGACTTTGCTGACATCAAAGTCGATCTCACCGTCATCGACGGCACACCCGTGTTCGAGCGACAGTAACCACCACACATACGAAGGGGGCAGCCTCACCGGCTGCCCCCTTCGTATGTAGTGGGTAAGTTGTGTGCTGTCTAGTCGCCGAGGTATGCCTTCTTGAGCAAATCCTCGTTGTTTTTCAACACACTTGCGGGGCCCTGAGCAAAGCTCACATGACCACTGGAGACCACCAACGCTTCATCGGCAATGCCAAGGGCGAGGTGAGTAAACTGCTCGACGAGCAGCACTCCGACACCCGAATTTGCGATGGTTTTGATGACAGGCAAGATGCGTGTGAACACCACTGGCGCAAGTCCGAGGGACATTTCGTCGATCAGCAAAAAACGGGGCTTGGAAGCGAATGCTCGAGCAAGCACCACCATCTGCTGTTCACCACCACTGAGCAACACCGAGAGTGAATCGAGGCGTTTCTCTAGCTCAGGGAAGGGCTCGAGCGCGGCTTTCACACCCTGCTCTGTTTTAGCAGTGAGCATGATGTTTTCACGAACCGTCAGCGAAGGGAAGATCGCCCGACCCTGCTCAATGTGAGCAATGCCAGCTTTGGAGCGTTGCAACCTATTCCACTTCGAGAATGAGTCTTGATCGATGGTCATGTCACCGCCGGAGTGAGAAATGACCCCAGAGACAGACTCAAGCAAACTCGTCTTGCCGGCACCATTTGGGCCAACCAGAGCGAGAACTTTGCCCTGCTCGACGGTTAGGTCGACATTCGAGATGACCGGGCCAGCGCCACGGCTGACGGTGATATCTTTCAGCGATAACTGACTCATGAGCTCATCTCCGCATCTCCCATGTATGCCGCAATGACCGCAGGGTCATTGAGCACATTTTGCTGTGCCCCTTGTGCGAGCACTCGACCAAAGTCGAGAACGGTAATTTCGGTGCACACGGTGCGCACCAGATCGAGATCGTGTTCAATGATCACAATCGCGGTGTCGAACCGTGACGGAATTCGGCTCAGTCGCTGCCCGAAGAGCAGGTGCTCTTCGTGTGACAGGCCAGCCGCTGGCTCATCGAGGATCATTACCTTTGGCTTCGAGAGTGCAGCTGCAGCCACTTCGATAAGGCGACGGGTACCGACATCAACGTTTGAGAGCTTTTCTTCGGGTGCGGGGCATCCGAGAAAGGCAAGTGCGTCACGCAACTCGTCGTGATCGATGCGCCTGCGGGTCACGAAGCGAACGTAAGCCTCAACAGTGAGCCCCGGTGGCACACGGTCTTGCTGGAACGTGCGACGCAACCCCTTGCGTGCGCGAACCACGGGGGGGAGCTTGGTGATATCTTGCCCATCGAGCAACACCGTCCCGGTGTGCTGCGGCAAAAAGCCACTGACCGCATCAACAAACGTCGATTTGCCGGCGCCGTTCGGCCCGATGAGGCCCATGATCGAGCGCGGGCGAACCTGCAACGAAACATCATCAAGCGCTTTCAGCGCACCGAACTGCACACCAAGATTTCGAACTTCAAGCACCGGTGCAGCGTCTGCCGAAATTGGGTCAGCAGCCTCTGGCTCAGCGAACACGTCGAGCACGCTCGTGCCCACTTCTGCAAAGGCAGACTCATGACTGTTGACAACCTGCTTTTTGCTGCGTCTCTTGAAAGCGCGTCGCAGGGTTTCACCCAGGTTTGCACGACTGGTAATGGCTTGAATTCCGAGCAAACCGAAAATGACAAAGCCCCAGTCCTGAGGGATGCCCCAGCGCTTCAATAGCTCGGGAACTAGGACCCAGAGAATGCCGCCAAAGATCGCCATGTCGATCAGGTAGGCACCGCTCATGACCGCCAGAATGTAGAGGGCGAGTGACTGAATCGGGGTAAAACTCGCAGCGTATGGGATGCCAACCTGAGCGGCAAGCAAACCGCCAGAGACGCCACCGAGCGCAGCGCTCACGGCGAACGCTGAGAGCTTTGCGGACCGAACGCTCTGTCCCACAGCTGCAGTGCCACGTTCCGAAAATGCCACCGATTTCCAGCTGCTACCGATTCGGCTGTGTTGCAGCCAAAACACGACGAGAGCACACACGATCAACACGATCATTGAGAAAAAGAAGTATTCACGATCGCTTGAGAACAATTCAGGGCGTGAAACGATAGCACCCTCTGATTGACCTGGGAACTGTGTTTGTGTGAGGAGCACATCGAAGGCAGCGGCAAAGCCGAGCGTCACCACAGCAAGGTTGACCCCTCGCAAACGAAGCGCAGGTAAGCCAATAATCACACCCGCGAGCCCGGCGGCAATTGCGCCACCGATCAGCCACACAACAAACCCGCCGGGGACCTCGTTGAGGCTCGACCACACAACTACCCAAGCGCCGATGGCTGCGAAGGTGAGCTGGCTCAACGCAATGATGCCTGCTGAGCCGGTGACCACTCCGAGGCCTAAGACGGCAATGGAAGCTGTGACCATGCTGATTGAGAGGTACACGAAATATCCAGAGAGACCAACGCTGAGACCCCAGGCTACAGCGAGTGAGATTCCCGCAATGATGATGGGCAGGAAAGCCCGTACTCGACGATTAGCGAGCAGCATCCCACACCTCCTTACGTTGCGACCAAAGCAACAACACGACTATGAACAGGAACGGCACAAAGCTGCGCACCAGCGAGAGCTGAGGAATCTGTGCAACCATGCCGTTGATCAGGCCGAGCAACAAGCCACCAACCACTGCGAGATCGAGTCGCTTGAACCCGCCGAGCAGTGCCGCAGCAGCTGCGGGGATGATCAGCAAAGAGAGGCTCACCGCGTCGTTGGACTGGGTGGGGGCAATGATCAGAATGGTGACAGCACTCACTGCACCAGTGGCAGCCCACACCCCGATCGAGAGCGGTTTTGACGCTATGCCAATCAGCTCAGCTGTGGTGGGACGGTCTGAGAGTGCGCGGAGCTTTGTGCCAATAGTGGTTTTTTTCAGTATGAGAGCTGATGTGAGCGCCACAATGATTGACAGCGTCACGGTCACAATGGTCACCCAACTGATAGCCACACCAGCAAGGGAAAACGCGAGACCGTTCAGAATTGGTTCAAAGGGTTTTGGCTTGTTGCCAAACATGATGTAGCTCAGTGACATGAGCATCAGAAATGGTGCAACTGTCATAGCTGAGCGGGTTGAGAGATCTGCTTCAGCGAGCCATTGAGCCGAAATCCAGCCAATGAGTGCGTTCAGCGCAGCACCCACAAGCACGCCTGCAATTGTGGCTAGCCAGAGGGGTACACCGATATTTGATGCAAACCAAACGGAAATAAACGCCGCGAACATACCTGTTGCGGCTTGAGCGAAGTTCACGACTCGTACGAGCTTGGTCATCAGGGTAAGCGTGACCGCGAGGAGGGCATATACGCCACCGGCGGCGAGGCCAGCGAGCGCGCCCTGCAGAAGTGCGCCGGGATTCATGTGTGCTCCAGTAAGTAGCGGTGAAAAATGGGAGGGAGTGAAACCTCCCCTTGAAAATTGAATCGTGTGCGGTGACTGCATTGAGTCACCGCACACGTTTCAGTGATGTGTTTAGTTTTCAGGAATCATCAGCCAGTCTTCGGCTGCGAGTTCCCACTTCTTGGTGCCCGACTTGAGCTCGACTGGCCAACCGCCTGGCTGGTAGTCCTGAGCGGCAATTTTGTCGAACTGGTAGGGGTAGGCGATGAGCGGGTTGTTGACCGGCTCCATGTTCTTCAGTGCTTCATTGACGCTCTCGCGAGTGATGTCACCCTCAATGCCCTTGAGTACGTCGACCATGATGGTTGCCGCAAGGTAGCCTCCGACTGCGAACGAAGAGAGCACAATGTCGTTTTCTGTCATGAGTTCACGCCAGTCGGCATTCACCTCTGTTTCAAGTGACAGTGGGTAGTATTCGGTCGGAACGAAGACACCGTTACCGGCGTTCTCAATTGCGGCGGCGAAACTCTCGCTGTATACCGAGGTCAGGAAGAGGAAACTGACATCGTCCCAGCCCTGCTGGTTTGCTGCCTTGATTTGACCAATGCCGTCGGGTTCAACTGCGTTGCTGACGATAGCTTCACAACCCGCTTCTTTCGCTTTCACGATGTAAGGGGTGTAGTCAGACCCGCCATATGGAACGGTGTCGTCAACCATCAGGGGTTCCTTGCCGGTGACCTCACTCCAACGCTCGATTGCCGCAGTGTAGGCAGGCCCGGTAGAACCGATCACGCTGGTGAAGACGCACAGGTTGTCGAGACCGAGCACCTCTGAACCGTAGAGCATGGTGAGTGTGGTGTCGTTGTATGGGCCGATGTTGACCGGTGCAATGTTGGGTGAGCTGAAGCACCCTGGGTCTACGCCGAGGCCTTGAACGGAGCGAACATCTTCGCTTTCGTAGTATTTGGCATTTACTTCACAGTCGAGCAGTGAGGCGCTTCCGACGAGTGCCACAACCTCGTCGCCACCAACCAGCTCGCGAGCAGCAGCGGTAGCGGTAGCGGGGTCAGCCTTGTCGTCCATGACTTTGTATTCGATTTGGCGGCCATTGATGCCGCCCTCGGCGTTCACGCGATCAAACACGGCCTGTGCGGCTGCGGATGCCTCTGGGAAGGTAGCTGGGCCGCTGATGGTGCTGACTGCACCAAGCTTGATCGGTGCAGCGTCGCCACCGGTGTCGCCACCGGCACAGCCGGTGAGCACGAGTGCGGCTGCGGTAAAAGCTGCTGCACTGATGATACGTTTCTTCATAGTTGGGTCCTCCCGGGTTTCAGTGTGAAACGTCATTGTTTGTAACCTCCAAGACCGAGGCAGATGTCCTGCTTCGTTGCGTGGAGCTTTCCAAGCGTAAAGCCAAAAGAAAGACACCGAGAGAGATCCGAGACTCTAGTCAGCCAGTGACAACTATTGTGCATGTATCGACAACGAGTGTCACGAAATGGTTTCACTGGTAACCTCTTTCAACGCGTTTTTGCGAGAAAGTGAGCCAGACGCTCAGGAGGACAGCGACACATGCTGTGCCTGTGGTCGACGTATTTCACTCGGTGAAACACCATATGCCGCCTTGAACACCCGGCTGAAGTGTGCGGCATCTGAGAAGCCCCAACTGTTGGCGATGCCTGAAATGGTTCGATCTGAGAGCACCGGGTCAAGCAAATTCAATCGGCAACGTTCGAGCCTCCTCTCTCGGATGTAGGTTGAGACAGTGGAGTGTGCTTCGCGAAACAGGGCGTGCAGATGCCGAGTCGAGATGTAGTGAGCGGCAGCGATGCTGTTGGGTCCCAGGTCGGGCGATGCGAGGTTGGTTTCGATGAACGTGTAAATCTTTTGCAACAGCATTTGGTGTGGGTCGCGCCCAACAGGGTCAGCATCGAGAATGTTCGACAGCATGGTACACACGAGATCAAGGCTGGTGTGAGCCAGTTTCGCGCGCAAACCAGCATTTAGTGGTTGCATTCGGGCTGGGAATTGTGACAAAAACGAGGTCACAATTGGCGCCAGCTCGGGATGTTCTTTGGTGAGGGCCACAGCAGTGAGTTGTTCAGTGAGCGCAACTGGCAACTGAAAACGGTCTTTCGGCAGCATCATAATGAGGTTGCGAAAGTCCTCGTTGAAAATCAAAGAGTAGGGCCGGGAGGTGTCGTATATCGAGAGATCTCCGGCTTGCATCACCACTTCTTTGCCGTCTTGCACCAAAATGCTGCTGCCGGAAAGCAACAGACTCACTTTGTAGAACCCGGAACCGCCGGATTGAATGTTTGCATCGGTGCGCTCAACCAGGTGAGGTTTTGCCGAGATCTCATTGAAGTGAACTGAGTCGGCGTCGACGGAGACGAGCCTTGCTGAGAAATGCTCGGGTTGAGAAGCGGTAATTTCAAGCGGCACGAAGGAACTTGAAGCGATTTCTCTGAACACGTTCAGATCACGCGCGTGCACGGCTGACGAGTGCTGGTCTGACTGTGAAGTTGCCAGTTGCATACACCACCATCCTTGTTGACGACATTTTTCGCGAGGCTGAAAGGTGTGCAACACCATTTCCACGCCGTCTTCACGGTTATCATAACCCTGTTCGCTGGCAGTCAACTACCCAAATGGATAAACCGTTATAAATGACACAACACACTCACGAGACCAGCGCAAAGGCAGACCGCACTCACTACGCTCAAATATATGGACGATCAACTCGACACTGAACATCTCAACGGCCGCGATGCGCTGTTGCGGGCAACGATACTCGTGGTGGCGAGAGGTGGCCTGCGCTCTCTCACCTACCGAGCGGTCGCTGCCGAGGCTGGGGTGTCGCACGGCCTGGTGAGGCATTACTTTGGGTCTCGGGATCGACTGGTTGAAGAGGCGTTGAGTTATGCGGTCGAAGAGAGCTTGAAGCGTTCGAATATGCGCGTGGATCAACCGACGATCGACCAATTTGCCCGAAGCCTTGAAGAGCTCACGCACAGCGAAGTTGACATGCAGGCATTCCAATACGAGCTGTTGCTCGAATCGAGAAGAAGGCCAGAATTGCGTGAGGCCGTGAAGAAATACTACGAAGCCTACGAAGCGGCTATTTCTGACCAGCTGAGTCGCATCGGTGTCACTGACCAGCAGCTTGCGCAGGTGGTGTGGTTTGCCCTCGATGCCATCGTGTTCAAACAACTGGTGCATCCGGGCGATGTCAGCGCGGCACTTAACCGCCTTCGCTCATTGATACGCGACAGCTTGGAAGTGCGATGACCTAGGTTTGACTATCCAGATGGATAGTCCTACTCTGGTTGTGCACCACCCTTCAGCGCTAGCAGACGCTTGCGCTTTTGGCAGGGAATACACCCGCACCAGAGAGGTCACGACGCAGTGTCAGAATCAACGAAGATCGAATTTCTTTATCTCAACGAACCCGACATGATCAAAGCCGGGGTCACCAACATGGCCGAGTGCGTCGACACCATGACCGAAATGCTCGCACTGTTTGCTGAGGGTGATTATCGAATGGCCGGGGTTGAAAATAACTCACACGGTGCCATGGTCATGTTTCCTGCAGACCCACAGTTTGCAGGCATGCCTAAAGATGGCCCCGATCGTCGCTTCATGGCCATGCCCGCATACCTCGGCGGCAACTTCCAAACCGCGGGGTGCAAATGGTACGGCTCCAACGTTGAGAACAAAAAACGTGGTCTGCCACGTTCTATTTTGATGTTCACACTGAACGACAAAGACACCGGGGCACCACTCGCTCACATGTCTGCCAACCTGCTGAGCGCCTATCGCACCGGAGCCATTCCAGGTGTCGGTGCACGGTACTTGGCACGAGAAGACGCGAAAGTTGTTGGCATCGTCGGCCCTGGCGTCATGAACCGAACCTCGCTCGAAGCCTTCATTGCAGTGCGACCGGGCATCAACGGCCTCAAAATATACGGCCGCGGGCAGGCCTCGATCGATAGCTTCATTGATTGGGTGCGTGAGAAGTTTTCGCAAATCGAAAGCATTGAAGTGGTCGAACACATGGAAGATGCGGTTCGCGGCTGCGACATCGTGAGCATCGCAGTGCCAAGCCCCATGGGTTCCGAAAACTATCCCACGGTGCGTGAGGGCTGGCTCAAGCCAGGCGCGTTTCTGTGCTGCTCAGCACACCTTGCCGTCGAGGAGTCCGTGGTGCAACAGGCGCGCCACGTCGCGGATGCTCGCAGCATTTACCAGGCATGGGCGGGCGAGCTGCTCCCGCCCGCGCACGAAACCGTCGGCATCTGGGGCATGCACCTGGTCGATCGAGTTCGTGACGGTCGCATGAAACCCGAACAGTTCGAAGACATTGGAGAAATCATCCAGGGCAAAACCCCAGGGCGCCAGAACGACGATGAAATTTTCATCTATTCCGTTGGCGGCATGCCGGTCGAGGATGTTGCGTGGGCGACCAAAATCTACCGAAACGCCCTGCGAGATGGCATCGGCACCAAGCTCACCCTGTGGGACGAGCCTGAGCTCGCCTAAACATCGCCTGAACCCGATTTTTACCTGGGAGAAAAAACATGGATCTGCAAAAAACTGATGTGCTGGTCATCGGTGCCGGCGCAGTGGGCGCAATGGCGCTGTGGCAACTAAGCAAAGTCGAGGGCCTCGACGTGGTCGGCATCGAACAGTACGGTCGAGTGCATTCGCACGGCTCGTATGCCGGTGAAACCCGGGTGTACCGAACCGCAGTGCACGAGGGTGGCACCTATGTGCCCATGATCCAGCGCTCGCGCGACCTGTGGCGCGAACTCGAAGCTGAGTCTGGCCGTGAAATTTATTACGAGGTCGGCGCGCTGAGCATCGCACCCGAAAGCTTCCCAGATCTTGAGTCGGCGCTTGCAACGGTTCGTGAGTTTGACCTGCCACACCGCATGCTCAGCACCGAGGAGCTGCGCAAGCAATACCCTCAGCACATTGTGCAAGACGGCGAGGTTGGCCTCTTCGATGAGCACGGCGGTGGCTTGCGGCCAGAGGTGGCAATCATGAGTGCACTCGATCTTGCAGAAGCGCGAGGGGCGAAGCTGTGTTTTAACACCCCGGTGCTGGGCATTGAAGAATATGCTCATGGGGTAGTAGTTCGGACCACCCAGGGGTCTTGGCTGGCGAATACCGTCGTGGTTGCCTCCGGCAGCTGGTCGACTCGACTTTCGCCAGAGCTGGGCGATCTGCTGCGCCTGCAGGTGCTGGGGTTGACGTGGTTCATGCCAAAGCACCCAGAGCTGTTCACCCCAGATCGCTTTCCCGCGTTTTTGCGTGACTCAGGGCCCGTGCACTTCTTTGGCGCCCCCAGTTTCGACGGCTACGCATTTAAGGCGTGCACGAACCCGGAATGGCCGGTCTTTAGAGATGTGGCTGATGTGCCAGAGTCGCACACCCGCGAAGAATTGATCAAAATTGGTCAGCGCGGAGCCGAACTGTTTGCCGATGTGAACCCTGAGCCAGTGCGTCAGAGTGTGCATCACTGCGCCTACACTCCAGACCGCTTGCCGGTCGTGGATCGAAGCGCAACCGGTCGTGTGGTGACCATCACTGGCCTCTCTGGCCATGGGTTTAAATTTGTGCCGCAACTGGGTGAGTGGGCCGCGCAACTCGCGACCGGTGTTGACGACGCAGGTGTGGACCCGCGCTTCGCGCTTCCAGAGCACATGAAACGACTGGCGAAGCTGGGCGCCTACACTGGCGGTGGGCACTAGCGAGAGCGGGATGTGCCCTTTCACCCGATTGGCGGCACTGAAACTCTTGTTTGAGCAGAGAGTCGAGTGTGCTTGCACTGAGTCGAGTGAGTCTGCAGTGAATCGCTTAAGACAAGGGCCCCGGTTACCTTGCGGTAACCGGGGCCCTTGTTGCAGTGTCAGTGTGCTTAGCCGCTGATGACCTGTGGCTGAGCCACAGCCTTCAGACCAGCTGCACCGAACTCCTGACCGTAGCCCGACTGCTTCGAGCCACCGAACGGAATGAACGGGTTGATGGTTCCGTGCTGGTTAATCCAGACGGTTCCGGCCTCAACGCGAGCAGCAACCTTGCGTGCGCGCTCACGATCAGACGACCACACCGAACCGCCGAGGCCAACCTCGAGCTCGTTGGCGAGCTTGATCGCCTCTTCGAGATCGGTGTAGCGAACGATTGGCAACACCGGACCAAACTGCTCTTCAACCACGAGAGCGTTGTGGGGGTCAATATCGGCAATGATGGTGGTGGGGTAGAAGAAGCCGGGTGCGTCGTAATCGGGGTTTGCGCCCATGACTACCCGTGCGCCCGAGGCAATCGCATCCTTGACCAAGCCGTCAACAATGTTGAACTGCATCTCGTTCTGCAACGGTCCGAGCACGTTCTCTTCTGAGAGCCCCTGACCCATTGGCATGTTCTTCGCGAACTCGGCAACAGCCTCGACGACCTCGTCATAGATTGAATCGGGAACGTAGAGACGCTTCAGTGCAGCACAGGTCTGACCGGTGTTGATGAACGCCCCCCAGAACAGGCCCTCGGCGATTGCCTTGGGGTCGACATCGTCAAGCACGATGCCAGCATCGTTGCCACCGAGTTCGAGGGTGAGTCGTTTGACGTTGCCAGAGCTTGCCTCAATGATTTTCTTGCCGGTCTTGGTGGAACCGGTGAACATGATTTTGTCGATTTTGTCGCTCGAAACCAGGCGTGAGCCGAGGTCACCCGCACCGACCACAGTTACCAGCACGTCTTGTGGCAGCACGGTGTTAATGATGTGATTCAGTGCCAAACCTGACAATGAGGTGTACTCAGAAGGCTTCGAAACAACGGTGTTGCCCATGCGAAGCGCCGGAATGATCTGCCAAATCGAAATGAGCATTGGCCAGTTCCACGGGGTGATAGCGCCCACCACACCGAGTGGGCGGTAGTGGGTTTCGGCGTAGTTTTCGCCATCGTCGATGACGACCTCAACCGGCATCTCGATGCTTGCGGGAACGCGAGTCCACGCCACGCAACCGCCAACCTCGAAGCGAGCATTCGGGCCGTTCAGCGGCTTGCCCTGTTCGCGTGAAAGCAACTCGGCGAGAGCCTCAGAATTCTCTTCAATGGCGTCGGCAACCTTGTTCAGGTATTCGACGCGCTCAGCGTCACTCAGAGCGGCCCAAGCGGGCTGCGCTGCGGCAGCACGATCGATAGCTGCATCGACGTCGGCAACAGTTTGCACCGGTGCCAAGCCAATGAGCTCGTCGGTTGCTGGGTTGCGCACCTCGCGACCCTCACCGCCCTTTGCGGTAATCGCATCGAGCAGAGTCTCGTATGTGTACATGTGTGGTTCTCCTTTGAATCGGTTTAGGGGAGTTTTGAGGGTTATTTTCCGCAGCCGCAACTGTCTTTGCTGCCACAGTTGCACTTGTTTTTGCAGCAACCGCAGGCTCCAGAAGAGCAACAGCCATCGTCATCGAGCGCGCAAGACGACCGAGCTTCCTCCGGCAGATCCATGGTGGGGTTTTGGTCAAGGAACCCATGGGGCTTTAACCAGAACCCTGCGTACTCAACTGGCATGACTGGCCAGTCTTCGGTTCGCGGGAAGTGGGTGGGGCCGAACTGGTGCCACAACACAATGTCAGTGCCGTCGAGGCTGCGATTGTTCTTCGTCCAAGTTGGGAGACCTTGCCAACCTGAGCTTTGGCTCGGGTACATGCCGGCAGGGTAGACCTCGTCAGCCGCATACTGGGTGCCCCACAGGTGTTTGGTGGCAAAGTTCGCACGTGCATATACGGTGGAGTCGGGCTGTGCGAGCAGCGTGGGTTTTCCTTCAGGAACCAGCCAGAAGGCGGTTGGCTTGCCCGCATGATTCTTGCGGTGAGCGCTGCGCACCTCCCAGACTCGACCGACTAGGCCGTTGGCCATGCGCTGAGCGTCTTGTTCGGTTTTCAGTTGGGTGTTGGACCAGGTGAAGGCATTGCCACGAGGGTTCAATGGGCCAGTCGGAATCTGCACCGCATCGATTTCGTGCAGGGTGTTGTCTTCGCCGTCAACTGCGACGTCGAGCCTGGCCGAGAAAATGTGCTGGTGCACGGGGGCGAGCAGGCCGGGGGCCATTTCGGTGTTGTGAGGGTTCGGTGCTCCGGGTATGCCGGCACCAGCAAAGACCACACCGGTGAGCTTTGCTTCAACCTGAATCGAACCATCGAGGTAGAAGTACCAGAAGAAGCCGTAGTCGTAGTTGCCGATGGTCGCAAAGTAGCTGATGACCAAGCGACGGCTTCGACGGGTGTCAGGCTTGCCATCGAGATCGGTGTGCTTCCACTGAATGCCGTAATCTTCTTCGTGCATGCAGATGACCTGGTCGAGTTTGACCGGGTTGCCGTGATCGTCGTTTACGAACCCATCAAAGTAGTGAATCACGCCCAGGCAATCACACCCCAACGACAAGGGGTTCGCGCTGCGACCGAGCAAGTATTCACCAGCATCGAAGTAGCTGACCCAGTATCGGGTTTCGTCGACGTCACCATAGGGAACGACCATTTCGGGAACGCTTGCACGGGTGATGACCTGGCGATCCTCGGATCCGTCGCGCCACGAAATGTTGTTCAGCACCAGGCCTTCACGAGAGTTGAAACCGATGTGCAACTTCCAGTTTTCCCATTGCACCGTGTTGCCGTCGACAGAGAAGCTTGGACCCTCGGGCATCGTAATGTCAATCGGTTTGAGGCTGGTGCGTGCTGGCCCTTGCACATCAAGCGTGTAGTTGCCGTGCGCCATGGGAGTCTTGATGTCACCCTCGTCGTACACCTTGAACACCTTGCGTTCGGTCATGTCGACTTTCACAATCAGACCCTCGACGGGGTGTGCCCAAGGGCTGTCACCTTCATTGGGAATGAGGTAGGTCAACGAGCGAAGGTAACGTCGGCCAGCATCTTCAGATTCTTCTGGAAAGTAACCGGGAGCAAGGGGTGAGCAGAAGCAGGTATCAATGAACTCTGCATACCCGCGACGCTCCATCGCAGCACGCCACTGAGGGTCAGCCTTGACGATGTCGCCAACCTCAAAAAACTCTTCCATCAACACCGCGGCCTGACCGCGCTCTGGAGTGTTTGGCAGCACGCTCTTCTTCATGACTTTTTGCTTGGTGATTGAAACAATCACTTCGGTGTGCTTTGCGTTGCTGCGGTCGAGCAGCGTGGCAACAGCTTTACGCTCGAAAGGTTTGCCTGGAGCCCATTTCGCAACTGAAGACTTGGGTGGATCAACTGGCAGCAGCATGGCCATGCGAACGTGCTCAGTCATGAGGCCGGCATCTTTCAACACGTTACGTACCGTGGTGATTTCTTTTGCGGTCAGAGGATCGAGTGGGTGCTTCGCCTTGGTGGGCGTGCTGACCCTTTTTCCGTGTGTGTGCGTTGCATCAGGTTTATGCGCCATTGAATTCCCTCACATATAAAGAAAACGAGTTAGTCACCAGTATGGAACGGAACGCTGAGTGTTGGTAGAAGAAAGTTCAGGTTGTGCGCGCCTAGGCAAGAGTGTTGCACTTTGAGGGTGTGGACAACGATCACGAGTTGATGGATTGTCAGGTTTTCTCGTTGCGAAAAAGCTCCGACGCGCCATCTGTTTCGGCGACGCGTCGGAGCCCTCGGAAAGTTTCGCTCAACTGAACAGGGTCATGCGTCCTGTTGCGCCTGATGAGCCTCGGCCTCAAGAGATTCATCGAACTTCTCGAGATCATCTGACAAGCCCGCGTAAATCTCTGGCTTGGCTTTCTTGAGGTAGGCGCCGTAGACAATGCCCGCGACAATCGCTACGACTAGCAACCAAGGCAGCACGAGCACGTAGGGTTCTTCTGATCCGGCGACGGTGCCGAAGTTTACGATGGCCATCACGCTGAATATTGACAACGCAATGAACCCGAGGCCGGGAGCGATAAACGTGCTCCAGATTCGTGGATCACGCTGACGCCTGAAGTACACCAACACTGACAGGGCAGCAATCGCTTGACCGATGATGATGGCGAGTGTGGCAAAGCCCAGCCCCACCGGCACGAGAGTCAAGATTGCCGGTTGATCGGGGAACGTGAAGCGGAAGATGGCCGCAATGATGACCGCAAAGATCAAGTTGGTAATAAGCGCACGCTGAGGAGCGCCCTTCTTATTGGTCTTTGCTAAGCCGTGGGGCAACACGT
Source organism: uncultured Leucobacter sp. (assembly GCA_964433255.1). GTDB lineage: Bacteria > Actinomycetota > Actinomycetes > Actinomycetales > Microbacteriaceae > Leucobacter. Next base: position 14,003 of record CAYSQG010000006.1, on the reverse strand, counting down.
GTGCACGACCGAGGGCAAACAGGTAGCGGCCGGCAGAGTTGTGGAACGCCAGCTGTGCGGCAAAGAGGCTCACCACCACGAGCACGAGAGCGATCAACACACCGATGTCCCCGAGGTACTGTGCAATCACCATGAGCGTGAGATCACCGGCGGCCAGGTGGTCAATGGCCACGGTCTGAGCGTCTGCGACGCCAACCGCGCTTACGATTGCCCAGGCAGCGAATGCGTGCATGAGGCCAATGACGATGATGGCTGTGTAAGTGGCCCGTGGAATGGTCTTGTGTGGGTCTTTCGCCTCTTCACCAAACAGGGCGGTGGCTTCGAAACCCACAAATGCAGTCGCAGCGATCAGCAACCCGATCCACAGCGAACCACCGGTGATGACCGCTGGGCTGAAAATGCTGAGGTCGAATCCGTTCTGAATGAGCACGCTAAACCCAAAGACAATCACCAGGATGATCTCAAGCACTAAAGCGATACCGAGAACAACCGCACTCACGTGAATGCCAGAAATGGCCAACACGAACACGATTGCAAAGAGCACCAGACCGGTAAAGAACCAGTCAAGCTCGACCCCAAATAACGTGGGGGCAACGACCGCACCAGCAAAGAAGCCCAACGTGCCAAGGGCTCCCGCTACGAATGCGTTGTAGCCGATGGTGGCGATGAGGCCGGTGATGAGACCAGCAACCTTACCGAGACCCTTCACCGCAATCGCATAAAAGCCACCGGTGTTTGTGAATTCCTTGGTCATTTGCGCGTAGCCGATGGAAAACAGCAACAGTGCTGCGGCCACCAACAAAATTGAAATAGGCACCCCGCCGCCGTTGCCAAGCGCGATGGCCAATGGCAGCACGACAACCAACACGGTTACCGGTGCGACCGCAGCGAGAACGAGAAAAACGATGGATCCGACGCCGAGTTGATTACGCGCGAGTCCAGTTGAGGATTCAGTCATGGAGTTGCTCCTTCGTTGGAGTGTGTGTGCTCATTGTTGAGTCTTGGGTAGTGAACCACATTTCGTGTTCAAATGTCTATATTGCCTGTTCAAAAATGCACGGATGGAACAGGCCGGTCACTTTCAGACAACTTTAGGCAGCGGAAGTTGCCTCACCACGAAGACTGCTGTGCAAAGTGTGCAGTGTCAAAATTGTCATGTAAATATTCGACGGCGATCGGTGCATGATGGTGCACATGTGCACATCGCAGTGTCTGCTCTCAGACCGAAATCAGTTGGAGATATGGTTTTTGACTGAACATCGGCACGTGTACTGATGTCATTCATCTCTGAAGCTCTGATGGTGAGTGCCGCTGGAGTGTGTCTCACTGGTTCGGCTCGATCGCGGCAACCACTGACCATTGCCGCAGCAGTGACCATGCTGCTTGCCATGCTCGATCTGGCATGGCTCAGAATTTTGGCACCACCGCTCGTTTGGGCTGCGCTGTTGCTGATCGGCGGGGTGCTGCTTGGGGCATCCGTGCGACTCGAGGCTCGACCTCTTGGGGCAGCTCAGGGCATAAGTGACAAGCTCGTCGCCCAAGATCAGCACAGGCTGCATCTATCGGTGTCTGTGTTGTCGGCCGTAGCGTATGTGGCAATGGCGTGGCTGGTGCTGCAGCATGGTCACTCGACCACGTTGCCCAACGCTGTCGAGCATGTCGGTCATGGTATGGCCAGCGTGCCTCAGTCGCTCACGTTGGCAGCAATTGCCGTTCTGGCTTGCATGCTTCTTGGGTTCGCTGTGTCTGCTGTGCGTCATCGCCGCTTCGTGATAGTTGCTGAGTCAGCTGGCATGGCTGCCATGTTGCTGACAATGCTCACGCCCATAGTGCTCTAGTGAAATCGTTCGCGCCAGTGCGCAGCCCGGGCGCGAATTCGTCGAGCCCTCCACGTCCAGGTCAGCCATAATACCGGCCAAGCTAGCAGAGCCATGGGGCCTCCGAAATGCAATCTGTCCCTCCAGATTGCACGCTGAGCATCATTTGGGTCACCGCTGACTGACATGCTGTGATGCCAGCCCTTGACCAGGGCAAGTGGCCCACTGAGTGGGCGCCCAACGTCGTGCATGGTGCGCACCAGCTGCGCCTGTTCGCCTGTTGCCTCGTCTTGCACCCGGATCAATTGCCTGCCAACCGGCAATTTTCCAAAGGCACGCAACTGCACCTCGACCGAATCGCCGTCGCTCAGGCGTTCTGGCATCAGCCCAACCGGGCGCATCTGCATGACCGGCCCGTAGAGCTCGGCCGCTACCGAGCTGGTGTGCACCGCTTGCCAGGCTGCATCTGGATCGCAGTCAATTTCAAAACGCAGGTCAATCTCCATGGCACTATCTTCTCAGTCGATGTTGTGTGGCAGCCCAGTTCGTCTTGGGGAATAAAAAAGGAGGGTCCGGAGCGCAGTGCGCTCCGGACCCTCACTGTTGGCTCAAATATTAGAGCGTGTTTCCGAGCTTGAACTCGCCCTTTTTCCAGTCAGGCATCTCTTCACCCTGGCGGGTGTATGAGAATCCATCGGCACCAATGGTGACGGTGAGCTCTGATGCATCGGTGCGGGCAACCACGGGCTGCGGGTTGCCGTCAAGGTCGAGCACCAACGAGGCCTCGGTGTACCACGAAGGAACAACCGGGGTGCCCCACCAGTCGCGACGCTGGTTGTCGTGCACATCCCAGGTGACAACTGGGTTATCTGGGTCACCGGTGTAGTAATCCTGGGTGTAGATCTCTACGCGGTGACCATCGGGGTCGCGCAGGTAGAGGTAGAACGCGTTCGAGACACCGTGACGGCCGGGGCCGCGCTCAATGCGGTCTGACATGCGCAGAGCGCCGAGTTTGTCACAGATTGCGAGGATGTTGTGCTTCTCGTGAGTAGAGAAAGCCACGTGGTGCATGCGCGGTCCATCGCCACCGGTCATAGCGGTGTCGTGCACGGTTGGCTTGCGACGAATCCAAGCAGCGTAGACGGTGCCCTCTTCGTCCTGAATGTCTTCAGTCACGCGGAAGCCAAGGTCTTGCATGAACTTCACTCCACGTGGCACGTCTGGGGTGACTTGGTTGAAGTGGTCGAGGCGAACCAGTGCACCTGGGGTGTAGAGGTCGTAGCGCCATGCGAGACGCTCCACATGCTCGGTGTCGTAGAAGTACTCGTAGGGGAAGCCCAATGGGTCAACCACGCGAACCGAGTCGCCGATGCCCTTCACGAAGCCGTCTTTGTTGCGGCGAACGTCACAGCCGAGTTCGGTGTAGTACGCCACGGCCTTATCGAGATCTTCTGGGCTGCGAACTCGGTACGAGAACGCAGCGACCGCGGCAACTGGGCCCTTGCGCAACACGAGATTGTGGTGAATGAACTCTTCAAGGCTGCGAAGGTAGATGACGTTGTCGTCTTCTTCGGTGACCGTGAGTCCCAACACGTCAACATAAAATTCACGCGACTTCTTCAGGTCGGTGACTACGAGTTCCATGTAGGCACAGCGCAGAATATCTGGTGCCTCAACCGATGGGGTTGCGATTGGATTGTCGGTGTTAATTGGGGCTTCTTCGGTGACATAGAAACCACTTGAGGTCTTTTTCCGACCTTTCAATTCAGACATGATTGTCTCCTTCTTTTTGAGGTTTTGGGGTTACTTGTTGCCCGCGCCGAATCGGGGTGAGTGAGCTTCGTTGAGCGTGATCTGCACCGACTGCTGGGTGGTGTAAAAGTCGATTGAGCGGTATCCGCCCTCACGGCCGAGACCAGAAGCCTTCACGCCACCAAACGGGGTGCGCAAATCGCGAACATTGTTTGAGTTGAGCCACACCATGCCTGAGTCGATTCCGTTCGCAAAGTTGTGGGCACGTTTCAGGTTTGAGGTCCACACATATGCGGCGAGACCGTACCTGGTGTTGTTCGCCAATTCCAGCGCTTCTTCATCGGTGTCAAACGGAGTGATGGCCACCACTGGTCCGAAGATTTCTTCCTGGAAGATGCGTGCTTCTGGTTTCACGTCAGCGAACACGGTTGGTGCGACGTAGTTTCCCTCGGGGAAGCCTTCAGGGCGACCGCCACCTGCAACGAGACGACCTTCGGTTTTGCCGATTTCGACGTAGCTCATGACCTTTTCAAAGTGGCTTGGGTGCACCAGGGCACCGACCTCTGTGGCTGGGTCGTTAGGGAGGCCGATGACGATGTTTTTGGCCCGCTCTGCATAGCGCTCAACAAACTCATCGTAGATCGAACGCTCGACCAGCACACGTGATCCTGCGGTGCAACGCTCTCCGTTCAGGCTGAAGACACTGAACACGGTCGCGTCGAGCGCTTCTTCGAGGTCAGCGTCTGCGAAGACTACTGATGGGCTCTTTCCGCCCAGCTCAAGAGAGAGACCTTTCAAGAACGGTGCCGCGTTCGTTGAGAGCATGGCACCGGTTGAGCTGTCTCCGGTGAATGAGATGAGCGGCACGTCGGGGTGTTTCACGAGTGCATCACCTGCCACGCTGCCCGAACCAAGAATGAGGTTGAAGACCCCGTCAGGGAGGCCTGCCTCGCGGAAGATGTCAGGCCACAATGCTGCAGAGAGGGGGGTGTAGCTTGCGGGCTTCAGCACCACGGTGTTGCCGGTGGCGATTGCGGGCGCGAGCTTCCATGACTCTTGCATGAACGGAACATTCCATGGGGTGATGAGGCCCGCCACACCAACAGGCTTGCGGTTCACATAGTTGATCTGTCGACCAGGAACCTTGGTGACGTTATCGTGCTGCGCGACGATGAGATCCGCGAAGAAACGGAAGTTTTCGGCAGCTCGACGTGCTTGGCCCTTTGCCTGGGTGATTGGCAGCCCTGAGTCGTAGCTCTCGATGAGTGCAAGCTGGTCGTCACGTGATTCAACGATGTCAGCAATCTTGTGCAAAATGCGTGAACGGTCGCGTGGAAGCATGGTCGGCCATGGGCCCTCGTCGAATGCGCGTTTGGCGGCGGCAACGGCAAGGTCAACGTCAACCTTCTCTGCAGATGCGGCCATGATGTAGGGCTGGTTTGTGACTGGTTCGATGACTTCGAACTCGCCGCCGTTCACCGAGTCGACGAACTTGCCGTCGATGAAGTGCTGAATCTTGTCGGGCAATCCTGCCGGCTTTTGATAACTCATGTGCGTCATGCTTTCTGTGTTCTGTGTGTGTGGAAATGTTGTTGGAAAGTGGGGGTCAATCGGGGTGTGGCATCGTCAAGCGGCTGAGGCTTCGGCACGTTGCTTGGCCGCTTGTTGCCGCTCGAGCACTGCATTCATGGTGGAGAGGCGGTGGTTTCGGGCAGCATGTTCGATTTCATCAGCGCTGGCACCGCTCTCGATCAACCCGATGAGGTGCGCGTGCTCTTCGACGGAGCTTTGGGCTCGACCTGGCACGAAACTGAACGAGGAATCGGTGAGCACGCGAATGCGATTCCAGCCTCGGTGCACCAGGTCGAGAATGTGCGGGTTGGGGCAGGTTTCGAACAGCACGCTGTGAAATTCGAGGTTCAGTTCAGCAAAGCGGTGTGGGTCGAAGTTGTCGAGGCTGCTTCGCATCTGCTCGTTGATTTCGCGGGCTCGCTCAATCTGACTGGCGCTGATGTCGGGTGCGCTCAGCGCAGTGGCCGCCCCCTCAACGAGTGCGAGGGTCTGCATGGTGTGCTGGTATTCGGTTTCTTTGACGAGCGACACTTGCGCCCCAACGTTGAGTTCGAATGTCACCAGCCCCTCGGCTTCGAGCCTACGAATGGCTTCGCGAACGGGCACGACTGACATGCCCAGCTCTTGAGCAATCGGGGCAAGCACGAGGCGATATCCGGGACCGTATTGACCACTATTTATGCGATCGCGGATCAAGCGGTACGCCTGCTCGCTCTTGGAGACGGGGGTCATGTTACCCCTCAGCCTGCTCAGCCTCGTAGCGTGCTCGCCACTCGGCATTCATCGGGAAGAGCCCATCAACCGGGGCGCCTTTCTTCACTTGTTCGGCAACCCAGGCGTCCTCGGCTTCTTGAGCCGCGGATTCGCGAGCGACATCTTCAAGCAGGGCTGGCGGGATCACGATGACCCCGTCGTCGTCACCCATAATGATGTCACCGGGTTGTACTGCCGCACCGCCGCAGGCGATGGTCACGTCAACTTCCCAGGGCACATGCCGACGCCCAAGCACACTCGGGTGTGCACCCTGCGAGAAGACTGGAATATCAAATTCCTGCACCGCGGCGAAGTCTCGCACGCCACCATCGGTGACGATTCCCTGGGCGCCGCGCACTTGGGCGCGCAACGCGAGCACGTCACCCACGGTGCCGGTGTTGTCGATGCCGCGCGCCTCAACGACCAGCACCTCACCCTCGTTCACCGTGTCAAAGGCGCGTTTTTGGGCATTGAAACCGCCGCCGTGAGATGTGAAGAGGTCGGGTCGAAACGGAATAAAGCGCAGGGTTTTTGCGGTGCCTAATATGCGGTCACCAGCATGGTTGGGGTGCACGCCGTCGATGAAAATGTCGACGTAGCCGCGTTTGCGAAGTGCTGAAGACACTGTGGCGACGGCCACACCGTTCAGCAGGGCGCGGATCTCAGCTGTGAGTGGGCTCGCCTTTGGTGCCGCTGGTGCTTGCAGGGGAGTGGCGCGCCCGGCGGCTACTGCTGCGGCATGCTCAGCCTCGCTGCCCCATGCTTCGATGCGCTGCACATCGTCGGTCACTGGTTTGTTGCCGAAATCACCGAACTCGTGAGTGCCCTGGGTGACGGTGGTGACGAGTCGGCCGGTTGTTGGTGAACCTGGGGCGTTTGGTGCATCGACTTCAACTTCAACAACGTCGCCGGGGAGCACCACTGAGCTGCCGGCCGGTGTGCCAGTCAAGATCATGTCGCCGGGTTCGAGCGTCATGTGTTGCGAGAGATCAGCCACAATGGTTCCGAAGGAAAACTTCATTGCGTCGCTGGTATCTTCTTGGGAGAGTTTACCGTTCACCCAGGTGCGCACTCTCCAATCACCCTGACCGATGCCCCGGGTGTCAATGGCGACTGGCCCAATCGGGGTGTAGCCGTCGCCGCCCTTGTTGCGAACGTTCGAGCCCTTATCGGCGGAACGCAAGTCATACAGACCAAAATCGTTCGCTGCGGTGACCTTGCCAACGTAGTCCCAGCCGGCTTCTGGGCGAACCCAGCGAGCTTTTTTGCCGATGATCAGCGCGATTTCGCCCTCGAACGCAAGTAGCTCGGCTCCGACGGGGCGCTCCACCGTTCCACCGGTAGTAGCGAGTGAAGAAATAGGCTTGAAGAAGTACGAAGGGAACTCGGGGGTGCGGCCGCGCTGTGCAATGCGCGAATCGTAACTCAGATGAACGGCAATGATTTTGCCGGGTGTGTCAATGCCTGGCGGTGTGCGTTGTTCGGTCATAGGATGTCGGTTCTCCCGGGTACGTCGTCGTTATATCTGAAATCATATACGATCTGCGAAAAATGCGAAAGTGCCATTTCAGTGCTGTGCAGATCGGTCGTTGTGGTCAGCGAAAGTATGGACGTGGCACCTGCTGTGGCGAGAAGCTGCTAGTAACTTGCTCGCGAATCGGCGGTGTCGTCTCCGATGAACTGGCTGACCAGAGCTTCGGTTTGCCGCGCAAGAATTGCCACATCGGCTCCAACCGACACAAACGCGGCACCGGCCTCAATGTAGCGATCAGCGTCGGCTTTCACAAAAGCGTTTACGCCAACGGGTTTGCCTGCAGCATTGCCCGCACGAATCGCCCTCAACACACCCTCAACAACTTCAGGATGAGATTGTTGACCAAGATACCCCAGCGATGCAGCAAGATCTGATGGGCCCACAAACAGCGCGTCAACACCGTCGGTAGTGGCAATTGCCTCGACGTGTTGCACTGCGGTCGCTGACTCGATCTGCACGGTCAAGCTGATGGTGTCTCGAGCTCGTTCAAGGTAATTGTCTACGCGGTTCCAGCGGGCTGAGCGAGCGAGTGCAGCTCCCACGCCTCGCACCCCGACTGACGGATATGCGACGGCGCGAGCCATCTCAGCAGCCTGCTCAGGGGTGTCAACCATTGGCAACAGTAGATTTTGAGCTCCGAGATCGAGAAGTTGTTTCACGACGACCGCGTCTGCTACCGGAGGCCGAACAATTGGCGCCACAGGGTAAGCCGAAACCGCGTACAACTGGGCCAACACCGATTCCAAACCATTTGGGGTGTGTTCGGCATCGATCAGTACCCAATCGCAGCCGCTACCGGCCACAATCTCAGCGGTGATTGCACTGCCCGCGCAAGCCCAGAGGCCAATGAGCGGGCGGTCACTCGCTTGCAGACGTTGGGCGAACGTCTCTGGAAGCTCTAGACGAAACGACATGTCACTGACCCTAAGTTGCTGTATTCGGCGTGAACCGTGTCACCACGTTCGACCCACATTGGTTTGGTAAATGAGCCGGCAAGAATAATTTCGCCTGCCTCGAGTGTTTGACCGTGTTGGGCTAACTTGTTCGCCAGCCAGGCTACACCGAGTGCTGGGTGACCAAGAATTGCTCCGGCAACACCCGAATCTTCGATCACTTCATTGCGGTAGACCAGCGAGCTGATCCATCGCAAATCGAATTCGTCAACCTTTACCGGACGACCGCCTATGACCATAGCGCCCATGGCTGCATTGTCACTGATGGTGTCCACAATGGTGCGGCCCTCAAGCTCAAGGTGTGAGTTCAAAATTTCAATTGCCGGCACCACGTAGGCGGTGGCGTCGAGCACGTCAAAAATGGTCGTGTTTGGGCCTGTCAGGGGTTTAGACAACACAAATGCAAGTTCGACCTCAATACGAACGTTGGAATAGCGGTCAAACTCAACTTCAACACCAGATTCGAAGACCATGTCATCGTGGATGACCCCGTAGTCTGGCTCGGTGATGCCAGTGGCGAGCTGCATCACCTTTGAGGTGAGGCCAATTTTGTGGCCAACGAGACGGGCCCCCTGGGCAATGCGGCGGTCGCTCCAAATTTTCTGAATGGCATAGCTGTCTTCGACCACCATGTCGGGGTAGCGAGCGGTAAGCCTCGGGAGCACCGCGCGGTCGAGATCGGCCTGCACGAGTTCATCGGCAATGGCTTGTCTGGTCTGTTGGTCGAGCATTCACTTTGCCTTTCGAAGAGTGATGAGCCGGTAACTAAATCGTATACGATCCTGAGCTTTGTCAACAATTGCGTCACCTGCTGAGTGACGATCCGTGCGCACCAGCCGCATGAGGTTGCGCACATTTGCAACCTGCAGATGGCGCTCTCAGTGCACTGCGTGCTCGTAACACCCACCGAATCAAGCTGCAACACCTCAATGGTCAAGACACCAACCGGTCAGGAGTCAACGATAAAGTGCAAGTGTGAGCGACACCCCACTGCAGGCACTGCAAGACACCATTCGGCGATTGGTGTGGCCTGGCGGCTGTGCGTGGCACGAAGCCCAAACTCACGAGTCCCTGAGCCCCTTTCTGATCGAAGAAACGGCAGAGCTTATTGACGCGATCGAACGAGAGCTTGGCCCTGAAGAAGTCGCCACCGAGCTCGGCGACGTGCTCTATCAAGTGGTGTTACACGCGGCCATCGCCGAGCGCGACGCGGAGGGCTATGACTTCGATATGGTCGCTGCAGCGCTCAACGAAAAACTCATCGCTCGACACCCGCACGTCTTCGGCGACCGCGGCTATATGACGATCGAAGAGCTGCACGCCGAATGGGAACGTTTGAAAGAAGACGCTGCAGGTGAGCAACGCGGATCGCGGGGCGCCCTCGAAGGAATCCCTGCCGGCATGCCCACCCTTGCAAAAACTGCCAAAGTGATCGAAAGGCTGAAACGTGCCGGCTTGCTTGATGCTGTCGCACACACCGATCAGCGACGCACGAATGAAACAGACGTCGCAGATGAAGCAGATGCCGCAGGGACCCTCGAACCTGCACTCGACGAAGTAGCCCTCGGTGACGCAATGCTCGAGCTTGTCATGCAAGCGAATGCTGTTGGTGTCGACCCTGATCGCGCGCTTCGACTGGCCACACAACGCATCATCACTCGGGTCGAAGCGTGAAAGAATAGTCAACCATGGCCCAACAGGTGAACCCTCCACGCGGAATGCGTGATTTTCTGCCAGCCGATAAGGCGCGCCGCGAACACGCTCTCTCTATCATTCGTCAGGTCTACAGGGCGCACGGGTTTGACGAAATCGAAACACCGGTTGTTGAGGACTGGTCGCGTTTGCATGCAGGGCTCGGGGGCGAGAACGAAAAACTTTCGTTTTCGATCTTGAAACGAGGCCTCAACGAAGCAGACCTCAGGGCAGCCGCAGAGTCGGGCCAGGCCGAGCAGCTCGCTGACCTTGGCCTTCGTTTTGACCTCACGGTGCCACTGACACGTTTTTATGCCTCTCACCGAGCCGAGCTGCCGCCGGTGTTTCGTGCGCTGCAAATTGCGCCTGTCTGGCGTGCTGAACGCCCGCAAAAGGGTCGGTATCGTCAGTTCGTGCAAGCCGACATTGACATCATCGGTGAAGCTGGGTTGCTTGCTGAGATTGAGCTGATTACTGCTTCGGCGCAAGCGTTGAGCGCACTTGGCCTTGACGGCTGCACCATTCGCATCAATGATCGCCGTGTCTTGCAGGGGCTGCTCGCACACTGTGGTTTCTCCCCGGCTGATTTTGACCGAGCACTCATCTCAGTCGACAAACTCGACAAGATTGGTGCAGATGGCGTAATTGCCGAACTTCGCGAGATTGATGCTGAACCTGCAGCAAGATTAGGGCACGTGCTCGCCAATGTTGAAACACAACTTTCGCTTGGCATCGCGCTTGACGCAGACTCCATTTCGAGTGCTCTGTCTGGCGTCAATGAAAACGAGGCTGCGGCAGAAGGCTTTGCAAGCCTGTCTGAACTTGGTCAGGCGCTCGAGGGGGCGCTGCCACCTGGGATCAATGTGACGTTTGACCCCACCCTGGTGCGAGGCATGGGGTACTACACCGGCACTATTTTTGAGATAGCCCACCCATCCTCTGGCAGCTCTGTCGGCGGCGGTGGTCGCTACGACGGCATGGTCGGTCGTTTTCTTGGCCAAGATGTGCCTGCTGTTGGGTTTTCGATCGGATTCGAACGCGTCGTGGATCTGGTGAATACGCCGGCTGTCCAGGGGCCAGAGGCTGTCGCGTTGGTGTTCGACAAGGATGTCAAGCCCGAACACCTCCTCTCCCTGAAACGAGAACTCGTCGCTCGTGGCCACCGAGTTCGCCTCGAACGGCGACAAAAAAACATGAAGACACTGCTCGATCGCATTGCGGCAGAGGGCTTCACGACCTTCGCGAACGTGCCAGCTGGTGTGCGCGTTGTCAGTGAACTAGTGTTGCGCCCACTTGGCTCCGATGAACCCAACTAGACTAAAAAGAGTTCAGCACTCAATTTTCTAGGAGCTTACGTTGGCATTTGTAGACGCTGTGATCGCACGCGAAATTCTCGATTCGAGAGGCAACCCGACAGTTGAAGTTGAGGTCGGTCTCACCGACGGATCAGTTGGGCGAGCAGCGGTTCCTTCCGGGGCATCCACCGGTGCGTTTGAGGCCTACGAGCTGCGTGACGGCGACAAAGCGCGCTACCTCGGCAAGGGTGTGACCAAGGCTGTAGACGCGGTGTTTGACACCCTCGGCCCTGCAATCGATGATTTTTCTGCCGATGATCAGCGGTTGGTAGACCTGGCACTCATGCAGGCTGACGGCAGCCCAAACAAGCAGAACCTCGGCGCAAATGCGATCCTGGGGGTGAGTCTCGCTGTGGCTCATGCGGCCGCTGCCTCTGCCGGTTTGCCGCTGTACCGCTATCTTGGGGGCCCAACTGCAGGCACGTTGCCCGTGCCGCTTATGAACATCATCAATGGCGGGGCCCACGCCGACACCGGTGTTGATATTCAAGAGTTTATGGCCGTGCCACTCGGGGCCGAGACCTTCAGCGAGGGCTTGCGCTGGGGTGTTGAGGTGTACCACGCGCTTAAGGCATTGCTCAAAGAAAAAGGCTACGCCACCGCACTTGGTGACGAGGGTGGCTTCGCCCCCGATCTGCCGCACAACAGTGCTGCACTCGATTTGATCGTTGAGGCGATTGAGCGCGCTGGCTATGTGCCCGGGCGCGACATTGCACTCGCCCTTGATGTTGCCTCCACCGAGTTTTTCGAAGGTGGGGTGTACACGTTCGAGGGTAAATCGCGCACCGCCGCCGAGATGGTCGCCTACTACGCAGATTTGCTTGACCGCTACCCGCTGGTGTCAATCGAGGATCCCCTTGCCGAAGACGACTGGCAGGGGTGGCAGGCGCTGACCTCCGAGCTGGGTGACCGCGTGCAATTGGTCGGAGATGACCTGTTTGTCACCAACCCAGAGCGCCTTGCCGACGGCATCGCGAAGCAGGCAGGCAACTCTCTGCTCGTCAAAGTCAATCAAATCGGCACGCTCACCGAGACGCTCGACGCGGTGCAGCTGGCACAGCGCGCAGGTTACACCGCGATCCTCTCGCACCGATCGGGTGAGACCGAAGATGTCACCATCGCCGATCTCGCGGTCGCCACAGACTGCGGGCAGATTAAAACCGGTGCCCCCGCGCGCAGCGAGCGAGTTGCGAAATACAACCAGTTGCTGCGCATCGAAGAAGAACTCGGAGCTGCCGCACGCTACGCGGGTCGCAGCGCATTTCCAAGGTTCTCTGCGTAGTCTGAACGCTGAGAGAGCGCCACTGGCGAACTCCACCGGCAAAGACACACTGAGGGGCACTGATGGCAAGGCGCAAGCTGGGCGAGGAGCTGAGCGATTGGATCGCCAGTTTACGCTTCAGTGGCTACACCATTGTCATCGTTGCGTTGGTCGTTGTTGGGGGGCTTGCCATCAGCCCAACGCTCACCACCTATGTCAATCAACAGCGTGAACTTGCCGAACTGCGTGAGAGCGTTCGCTTGCAACAGCAGGCGGTCAATGAGGCTGACGAGCTGCGCGAACGGTGGCTTGACCCGAGCTATGTGCGATCCCAGGCCAGAGCGAGACTCTTTTATGTGATGCCCGGCGAAATGCAGCTGAGCATCATCGAAGACGTGGTCATCGCCCCTGACAACACCGAACGAGCCAGTGACTCACTGACCGAGCGAAAGAGTAACTGGGCCAACTCGCTTGCCAGCTCATTTTTGCTGGCTGGCAACACGACACCCGAGGCAAAACTGTGAGCAGACCCCCCTACGAAGCACCTACCTCAGCCGACATTGCGATTGTCAGCGAGCAACTCGGGCGTGAAGCCAGGGGTGTGGTTGGCATCGCTGCGCGAGCGGCAGACGGTGCACCGGCAGTCGTAGCAACCTCCCCGCGGTTAGACGACGGCAGCCCGTTTCCTACTTTCTATTATTTGTGCCACCCTGAAGCGGTCGCTGCCGCCTCTCGACTTGAGGCCGCCGGCATCATGGTCGAGTTCAACGAACTGCTCGCCGCAGACGAAGAGATCCGCGAGAAATATCAGATTGCACATCAGCAATACATCGAGGATCGCGACAGCGTCGGCGAAGTGCCCGAGCTTGCCGGCATTAGCGCAGGCGGAATGCCGAACCGGGTGAAATGCCTGCACGCCCTCATCGGCCATGCGCTCGCCGCAGGGCCAGGAGTGAACCCTATCGGCGATCTTGCACTTGAGCGCTCGGGTCTGAGCATCACCGGCTGAGCGATCAGGTGGGTTTGAGTGATTTTTTGAAGAAATCGCACACAAAAGTGCGGTTCGATTCGAAATCAGGTGTCTTGGCCTCGATGAATCGAAGAATCTGCCGATTTGACCGCGTTTTCGGTGAATTTCGTCACACACTGAACGAATGCAACACGCGGAACGATTAGACTAAACATGTCGGGCGGTGACGCCTGGTTTTTCATGCCCACACGTTTGGGCACTCCCAATTTCGCGCTCTAAGGAGACTGCTTCGTGGCGAAGAAGATTCTGATCGTCGGCGGCGGCTACGCCGGTTTCTACACCGC